>DUEK01000079.1 GCA_011192155.1 Thermoflexia bacterium | reverse complement strand
ATGATGCCAACGGCGGTATCTGGTACTATGACGACGATACCTGGGGGAGCAGCACGGGGTATCCTCCCGCCACCACTGCCTGGGGGTTGGCCAAGTTCATCCCCGATAGAGACACGTCCGTCACGCGCGTCGAGTTCTGGACCACGGCTGTCTCGACAACCGTTGATGTCTATGTCTACGATAGCTTTGATGGGACGACGCTCGGCAGCAAGCTTGGCGAGGTGCTGGGCACGACTTATAACGAGGCCGGTTACCACTCAGTGGAGTTGAATTCACCCGTGTCCGTGAGCAGCGGCGACGACGTGGTCGCGGTAGTAAAGTTCGTCAATCACACCGGATATATCTATCCTGTTCCGGTTGACATAAACGGACCAAGCGAGCATGGAAACGGACGCACGTATACCAGTCCCAATGGCAACCCAGGTACGTGGAGTGAGGCATTAAAGGATGTCGCCATTCGCCTGCGCTGGAGTAACGAGATGGACGTCGGCATAACTAAACGGGTCATCGGCAGAGGGCACGAGCCTGGCGATCCCGTCACCTTCACCCTCTCGATCGAGAACAGCGGCGCGGTCACTGCGACGAACGTGATCGTCACCGACACGCTGTCGAGCGACATCCTGACGCCAACCTACGCTTCCTCACCGGGCATAACCGAGCGCGGCGTCACAAGCTACTCGTGGAATTTGCCGGACCTGATGGGCGGCGCATCGAGCGTGATCACCGTCTATGGCACCATCAGCCCCACGATGCCGATCACCGGCATGGCGATCTGGAACACCGCCATTGTCAGCAGCGACGGCGACGACTCGAATACCGCCAACAACAGCAGTACGGCGCTGATTGGGGGAGAGCGAATCTACCTGCCCCTAGTTATGAGGAACTATTAACAGGAACCTCGGCTGTCTCTAAAAGTTGCTGATGCCAACGCCCATAGCCAGATGCAGGCTGTGGGCGTTGGTTCTACCATCAGCAATTCCCGTTATGGGGGAAGAGTCAGGTCGTAGCCGCGATTTCGCAATCGCGCAGGACACTTTACGCGGCAAAATACGCGATTTGGAAATCGCGGCTACAAAACGGGAATTGCTGTTTTACCGTCACTTTTTCCGACATCAGACTTGGGACATCGGACTTGAAACTATGGACACTTCAAATCTCCGCTGGTGGGGCTGGGGCACGCAGGATCAAGACTTTTCGTTGGAGGGCCGCCCGGCCTTTTGGCCCACGCTTCAAGAGTGGCTCGCCCTACCTCGTGAGGCGATTGAGCGCGAGACGCCACCCGTCTCCCTGGAGGAAATCTCACTGCGACCGCCACGCCTGGATGATCCGGTGCTTGCTTCTCTGTGCAAGCTGCTGGGCGACGAGGCGGTGTACACCGATAAGCTGTCGCGCGTCGAGCACGCCTACGGCAAGTCCTATTGCGACCTGGTACGCATCCGCGCCGGGCACATCCCTGCCCCGCCCGACGTCGTCGTCTACCCCGCCGACCAGGGGCATATTGCCTCCCTGCTGGCCTGGGCCGCCGACCGTGACATCGCCGTCGTTCCCTTTGGCGGCGGCAGTTCTGTCCTGGGCGGCGTGGAGCCGGCTCCGGGCGACCGTCTCACGATCACGCTCGATCTGGCGCGGTTGGATCGCGTGCTGGCGGTGGACTCGGTCTCGCGCACGGCGCGCATCCAGGCCGGAGCCACCGGCCCGGAGGTGGAGGCTCAACTTAACGCGCAGGGTTTCACGCTGGGCCACTTTCCCCAATCCTTCGAGTTCTCCACCCTCGGTGGTTGGATCGTCACCCGCTCGGCCGGCCAGAACTCTATCGGCTATGGCAAAATCGAGCATATGGCCCAGGCCGTGCGGGTCGTCACGCCGGTCGGCATCGTGGAGACGAAGGATACTCCGGCCTCCGCCGCCGGCCCCAGCATGTTGCAATTACTCCTGGGATCCGAAGGTGCCTACGGCGTCGTCACCGAGGCCACAATGCGCATCCATCCCCTGCCGGAGGTTCAAGATTATCGCGGCATCCTGTTTCACAGCTTGGTGGATGGCATCGCTGCGTTCCGCGACCTGATGCAGAGCAAGCGGCTGCGCCCGGCCCTCATCCGCCTATCCGACGCGCCTGAGACCGCTGCCCAAACCGTGATGAGCCACGAGCATCGTGGCCTCCGCCGCCTGACCGACGCGCTGGCCGAGCGCTACTTGAGCGCGCGCGGATACGATCCGACCAATGGCAGCACCCTGTTGCTGCTGGGCTTTGACGGCGACTCCAAATGGGTCTCTCAGCAGTGGAGCGCGGCGCTTGAGATATGCGGCGACCACCGGTGCCTTTCGCTAGGACAGGCGGTGGGGCGAGCGTGGATGCGCGACCGGTACGCTCAGCCCTACTTGCGGGATACGCTCTTAGGACACGGTGTCATGGTAGACACGCTAGAGACGGCCACCACCTGGTCCAACTTGATGCATCTGTATGAGGTGATGGTCGCCGCTATGAAGGGAACGATCTCTACCACTGGCGGCGGCCCAGGTTACGTGATGACCCACATCTCCCATGCCTACCCCCATGGCGCTTCGCTCTATTCGACTTTCCTGGGCTGCCAGGTGGACGACCCCGACCCGTTGGTGCGACAGGCGCAGTGGCGGGCGGTCAAGCAATCCGCCACCGAAGCGATCCTGACCGCCGGCGGCACACTGACCCATCACCACGGTATAGGCCGCGATCATATTCCCTGGCTCGAACAGGAGATCGGGCGCGTGGGTGTGAGAGCATTGAGGTCGCTCAAGCAGACGTTTGACCCCGACGACATCATGAATCCCGGCATCCTGCTGCCCCCGGAAAAGAGGGCGTAAGCGTGGCCGAGATTCCCCCTCATCGCCCGTTCTCCGCCGCCGCCCGGCAGGAGAACGTGGCTCGTCTGGGCCAGGAAGAGTTTGACCTGCTGATCATCGGCGGCGGCATCACCGGCGTGGCGGCGGCCCGCGACGCGGCGATGCGCGGATTCCGCACCGTTTTGATCGAAAAGGATGACTTTGGCAGCGGCACCAGCGGTCGCTCCTCGCGCCTCATCCACGGCGGCATCCGCTATCTGGAGTATTACCAGTTCAAGCTGGTGTTCGAATCTTGCAGCGAGCGGCGCGTGATGCGCCATGTCGCCCCCCGGCTGGTGCGCCCGATTCCGTTCCTGTACCCACTCTACCGTGGGCGGAAGCCGGCTCCCTGGAAAATGCGGGCCGGCCTCACGCTCTACGATGCCATGGGCCTCTTTCAGAATGTGCAGAACCATCGCTGGCTGCGGCCGGCGGAGGCGCAACGGCGCGAGCCACTGATCGCCGGGCAGGGACTGCTCGGCGCAGCCCGCTTCTACGACGCCCAGGTGGACGACGCCCGCCTGACACTGACGACGGCCAAGTCCGCTCACCTTCACGGCGCGGTGCTGGTCAATCACGCCCGCGTGGATGGGCTGATGAGGGGTGTGGAGGGGCAAGTCATCGGCACTCGCGTCGTGGATGAGCTCGACGGGCTGGAAGTCGAGGCGCGGGCCAAAGTCGTCGTCAACACCGCTGGTGTTTGGGTGGATACCGTCCGCGAGATGGATGAGCATTACGACGGGGCGATGACGCGCCCCACCCAGGGCGTTCACCTGGTCATTCCCCGATCACGGTTGAGCAGCCAGCATGCCGTGGCTTTCGACTCCCCACGCGATGGGCGTCACGTCTTTCTCATCCCCTGGGGCGATTTTGCCCTCATCGGCGCCACTGATACCGACTATGAGGGCAGTCTGGATAACCCCGCCGCTATTCTGGACGATGTCGAGTACTTGCTGGAAGCGCTGCGCCACGCTTTCCCCACAGCGCAGATCGAGCGCGACGACGTCGTCAGCACCTTTGCCGGCCTGCGCCCCCTCATCTATGCCCCAGGCGCCGCCTACGCTCTCTCCCGCGAGCACGAGATCGTGGAGAGCGACTCTGGCCTCATCAGCGTCGCCGGCGGCAAGCTGACCACTCACCGGCTGATGGGCCGGCAACTGATCGACCGGGTGCAAAAGCGGCTGGCGGAAAAGTTTGACGTTCACGCCGCATCCCAGTGCCGCACCAAAGAACCGTTGGAGGGAGCGCGGATCGAGCGCGTCCCCGCGAGTGACGTGTCTGGGGAGGCAGGCAAGCGCCTGGCGGATACTTATGGCGCCGATGCCGCGTGGGTGCTGGCCTACGCTGAGGAGAACCCCATCCTGGGGGAGCGGGTGGCGCCGGGATTGCCCTACCTGATGGCGGAGGTGCTCTACGGCGTGCAGCACGAAATGGCATTGACGTTGTGCGACGTACTCATCCGCCGCACCCACGTGATCTATGAAACGCGGGGCGGGGGGCTGGAGCAAGCGCGCGCCGTGGCCGAACTGATGGCCTCGCGCCTGGGTTGGGACGATGACGAGATCGAGCGCCAGGTGAAAGCCTACGCCGCGCAGGTTGCGCTCACGCAAGAGTGGCGGGTGTTGTCCTGAATCCGATTTTACGGTATAATCTTGTGGGCCGCTGTTGGACAAGAACACTACAACGAATTTAGAAAAAACGAATCGGGGCGCACGTTTGATCGAACACGTTTGACCGAATTTATGGCATAATCAGTCCCGTCACTCCAAAATTCGCTCTTTTCCCAATTCGTTGTAGTGGTTACTGCGATCACTACTTTCATAATAGAGAAACACCACTTATGGAAATCACCTGGTACGGACAAACCTGCTTTCGATTGAGCGAACGGGGACTGGCGAGCGTCGTGACCGACCCCTATCCGCCCGACGTTGGCCTGGAGTATCCCCGCTCTCGCGCCCACATCGTTACCGTAAGCTATAACAATCCCGAGTGCGGTTACACAAAGGGCGTGCGGGGGCCTTTCAAGTTGTTAGATGGCCCTGGTGAGTACGAGATCGGCGACGTGTTTGTCACTGGCATTTCCACCTTTGCCGATGCCAAGCGCGGCGCGACGCGCGGATTGAATACCATCTTTACTTTTCGCTTCGATGGCCTGACTGTGTGCCACCTGGGGCGGCTGGGGCACGTGCCCACGCAATCTCAGGTAGAGAACCTGGGTACCGTAAACATCTTATTGGCGCCGGTGGGGGGGGGAGGGAGCTTGACTCCGGCGCGGGCTTCCGAGGTCATCAGCCTCTTTGAGCCTAACCTAGTCATCCCGATGTATTACAAAATCAAGGGACTAGAGACCAAACTCGGTACTCTGAACCGCTTTCTGAAAGAGATGGGCGTGGAAAAGGTGGAAAGTGAGGAGACGCTCAAGGTTAGCCTGAGCGGCTTGTCGGAAGAAACTCAAGTTGTGGTTTTGACTCCCAAGTTGCGAAATGGAGAATGAGATGCAAAAGTCCCTTGTGCTCGTTGTCGTATTGCTCGCATTGGCGCTGGTCGCTTGTCAGAAAGAGGCTACTGGCGTAGAGGCGTTGTTAGAGTCGGGGCGTGAACACCTGGAGGTGGGTGAATACACAGAGGCGATCGCTGATCTGGAGACCGTGGTCGAGGCGGACCCGGGCCACGGGGAAGCCCACTTGTTGTTGGGGCAAGCCTACAATCGAACTGGCGATCTGCTAAAAGCAAAAGACGAGTTTAGCACGGTGGCGGCGCTCGAGCCAGACAGTGCGGCAGGCCATCACAACCTGGGCGTGACTTATTTCCAACTCGGTGCTCCCGATGCTGCCCTGGGCGAATTCGAAGTTGCTCTGGAATTAGACCCTGATGACCCAGACACGCACTACCAACTAGGTGTGGTCTATCTCACCATCTCGCTTCCGGCGGACGATCCCCTGGCTTTGCCTGATCCGCAACTAATGGAACAGGCGGTCGCTGAATTTGAGCGGGCGTTAGAGTTGCAAGATGGTATGCCAGAAGCCCTCATCGGTATGGCGAACGTCTACATGCTGCAAGCGGATTTTACTGCCGCTATCGATGTGTTGCAACAGGCTATTGAGCAGTCACCGGATTTGCCCGAGGCATACTATGCGCTGGGCGGGGCCTATGCCCAGAGCGGAGATATAGAGAGTGCTTGCGAAGCATACACCCATTTCATAACACTGGACCCGCCGTCGAACTGGCAAGAGCAGGTCAAGGGAGAAATGGCTGCGTTGGAATGTCCGTGAAGGAGCGGGAATGTTCAAACTCTTGATGTCGTGGAACATCCGGTCGGGCCAGGAAGAAGCGTACTTTGAGTTCATCGTGCGCAAGTTCGGGCCGGGATTGGTGCAGCTTGGCATTCGTCCCACCGATGCCTGGTATACCCAGTACGGTGACCGCCCGCAAATCCTCACGGGTGGCATTACAGAAGACATGGAGAGCTTGCAGACCGCCCTCGCCTCAGATGAGTGGCTCAACTTGAGGGAAAAACTGTTTACCTATGTGACCGATTATAGCCAAAAGGTCGTCCGCGCCAGCGGGGGGTTTCAGGTCTAGCGGTTTGGCGGAGGAAAAGGAAACGGGTGTGGCTACAATAGCCACGCCCGTTTTTTGTATGGTTGCCTACTCTTTGCTCTTGGTCTCGCTCGTGGTTGTGCTTGTGGTTGTGCTCGCGGATTTGTCTTTCTCAGGCTCTTTTGGCTCTTTCTTGGCGCTGCTGGGCGTCGCGGTGGAAGATTTGGCTCTATTATCAGTGACATAGAAGCCTGAGCCTTTGAAGATGATACCGACCGGTTGAATCAAACGCCGCACCTCGCCTCCACATTCCGGGCAGATTTTCACAGGCTTGTCGCTTATATGTTGCCGACGTTCGAAGCGCACGCCGCAGGTCTGACATTGGTACTCGTACAATGGCATATCTAGCTAGTTTCCTCCCTGACTGGAGATTCAAGATTTATTGATTCAATATCTGTGGTAACTACTCAGCCCACCGCAGGGTTGGATGTTTCAGGCTCTCAGCCCTCGTCCCCGAGGGCGGTGTAAGCGAGAGCGCCTCATTCTGAACGGCTATTTGCTGCATGGGACGCCCCCGGGACGGGGGCTGGGAGCAGCGGCTGGGTAGTTACTCTCCTTTTTGTCCAACAGAATGGACGGTATTGTACCATAAATGTGTGAAACGTGAAGCGTGAGGCGTGAAATTGGGCCGTTTGGCAAGCGGCGAGATTTAGAGTAAAATGAATATGGATGATCAGGATTTGACTGATCCGCTCCATCCTGCCAATTCGCTGTTCTGTAGAGAGGGCAATGGACAAGAAACGCAAGCCGCTGGCTGTGGTGGAAAATCGTATCGAGGTGGCCGCCTCGCCGGAAATACTGTGGACCTGTTTTGCCGACGTCGGCAAGTGGCCTCGCTGGTTCCCCGGCCTGATCGAGATGGAGTGGACTGCCGGAACCGCCTGGGCACTGGGAGCGCAATTCCGCCAGAGCGTACAGTTTGGCTTCCCCCTGGGCAAAGTGACCGGAGTCGGCGCGATCACCGAGATCAGCCCCTCGCCCTACGTGGCGTGGGAGGGAAAGGTAGTGGGGGTAGAAGCGATTCACGGATTCCGATTCGATGCCACCGCCAGCGGCGTCGAGGTGCTCAGCCGCCACGAGTTTTACGGCTCGCTGGCGCTGCTGGCCCGGCTACTGTTCCTTACCCGCCGCGTGCACAAGATCTACCAAGCGGCGCTGGAAGGGCTAAAGGCCTACGTCGAGACGGGGACGATACAACTGCGGATGCCAATGTAGAGATGCGTCAAACGTCAAGCATGATGCGTAAAGGATAGAGCGGAGGAAACGATGCACAAGTTGGGGCTGGTCATAAATCTGACGCTCGTTCTACTGACCGCCTGCGGGCAAGCGGCAACAGCCATCACTGCTACCCCGCTGCCGCCGGAAGAAGCAGCTTTTGCACAACAAAGGGAGCGAATGGTGATAGAAACAATCGAGAGACGAGGTATCAGCGACAAAGATGTGCTGGACGCTATGCGCGCCGTCCCCCGCCACCTCTTTGTGCCCGAGGGCAGCCAGGATCACGCCTACGGCGACTATCCACTGCCCATCGGCTACGGGCAGACTATTTCCCAACCCTACATCGTCGCACTGATGACGGAACTACTGGCGTTGAAAGAAGGGGACAAGGTGCTGGAAATCGGCACAGGCTCCGGCTACCAGGCTGCTATCCTGGCCGAGATACCCGGCATCGAGGTCTATACCATCGAGATCATCCCCGAACTGGCCGAATCCGCCCACGAGCGATTGGAGAGTCTGGGTTACACCAGTCTCCACTGCCAGCAGGGAGACGGCTACTATGGCTGGCCCGAACACGCCCCTTTCGACGCCATTATCGTCACCGCCGCCCCCGACCACCTGCCCCCATTGCTGCTGGATCAACTGGCTAACGGGGGGCAGATGGTGATTCCCGTCGGGCCGCCGGGCGGCTACCAGACGCTGTGGAAGTTTGTAAAGAGCGACGACGGGGAGTTGAAAGCTCTCAATATGGGAGGCGTCGCCTTTGTCCCACTCACCGGGCCGGGGGCGGAGGAGCACGGCGGCGAGGGGGGACACGAATGGCCCCTGCCGTGATCCAGGCGCCCAAATAACAGGCCGCCCCCACTGCCAGTACGGCGGAAAAGCCGCAAGAGAGCGCCAGTAGCGCAGCCAGGATCGAGGCCACGACCGAGACCGCCCCGTTGACCCCCCAGGCCCAGGCGATGAGGGCCGGCGACCGTCGCTCCAGCAGCGCCAACCCTTTCGGGAAGGGCACCCCCATCAGCAAGCCCGGCGGGGCCAGCGCCGCCACCGCGATGACCAAGCGGGCCGCCAGCGGCGCGGCCAGCGTGGCCTCAAAGAGAACGGGCAGCCCCAGCGCGTATCCGCCGACGAGCAGCGGCAGTAAGAGCAGCACCAGCCGGAGTTTTACGCGGCGGCTGAGCAAGCTCCCTAGCCCGGAAAACAGGAGCAGCGCAAAGAGCACCGCCGCCATCGCATAGGCCGGATGGCCCAGAAACAGGATAAAGCGCTGCAAGAGTGGAATCTCCACGCACAGGTACCCCAGCCCCAGTAACGCAAAGTAGCCCAGCGTCCCGCTCACCGGCTCTCCGCGCCCCACCCGGCCGCGCGCTGCCAGCGGCAACAGGATCAACACGCCCGCCGCGAGCAGCGCCAGCGCCAGCAACGCCAGCAGCACCAAGTAACCCGCGCCGCCGAAAGGCTGCCAGGTGTGACCGGCCATCGCCAGCACCTCTTGGGCCTGTTCCCACTTGAAAAAGTGACCAAAGAAGGGATGGTCGTCCGTCGGCGGTGTCACGTCAAAGGGATAGGTCCGGTACCAGGCGTCTCTGTCCTTTGACGCCAGCAACTCGGCGCAGGCGCGGTAGTAATCCGGCTCTGGCATCACGTTGTACCGATTCGCCTCGTCCGGGCAGATGTCGGGGAGGTAGACCAAGTCGAAGGCGCGCGCGGCGGCAAAGGCGCGGATGATCTCCAATTCCTCCCCGGTGAACGGGCCGCGCCGCGCCAGGACGAGCATTTGCTGATAGCTGCGTAGCGCGACGATGCTGGTCTCTGGGTCGCCCCCGGCCCGCTCGACAGCCTCTACGGTCAGCGCAAAGGCGCGGATCGCTTCGGAGGGAGGCGTTTGCAGCCAGCGCGTCGTCACCAAGATGCCGTTCTCGTCTAACCGGGCCAGATAGTCGCCGAAAGCCCGGACGGTGTAGCGATACTCCTCGGCCAGACTGTACGCGCCGGAGGTGACCGGGCGCTGCGGCGTGGTGAGCGAGAGCGCCACCACGTCGTACCGCTCCTGCGATCGCCGCGCGTAAGCTCGCCCCTCCTCCACCACGACCGTCACGCGAGGATCGTCGTACAAATCGCCCGCCCACTCCCCTTGCGCCCGCACCGCCTCGACGATGAGCGGGTTCGCCTCGACCGCCGTGATCGCCTGCGCCCCCTCCGCCAACGCGACCAACACGTCAAAGCCGCCGCGCGGTTCCAGCACCAGCGCGTTGCTGTCTGCTCGCAGCCGGTAGGGGAGCGCGGTCAGCAGGCAATCGGTGAACGGCAATTCTGTAAAGCCCGGCGGAACGTGGCTGATGGGGCTAAGGTCGTCGCCATCTACTGTGAGGCCCAGTTGAGCCGACGGCCCGCTCGCG
>DUEK01000078.1 GCA_011192155.1 Thermoflexia bacterium | reverse complement strand
CGCGGGCCAGGGGTGGGGTGGGGGCAACTGAACGGCGGTGGCGCAGGTAGAGGAAGGCTAAAATTAAAGAGTTCAGCCCATAGATCGCCAGCCAAAGAGCAACCAGGGCGTGCGCGAATGTCAGGAGAGTCACTGCTTTTACTTTAATCGCAGCAACTCGTACACCGTGACTGGTTCGCTAAAACCTTTTAGCTCTATGGGCGGGAGCGGCCGGGCCTCTACGTCATTTTGCACCCGCCGGTAGGCCGCTTCCGTGAGGAGGATTTGCCCCGGCCCGGCTGCGCCTTGCAATCGGGCCGCCAGGTTCACGCTAGAGCCGATAGCGGTATAGTTCATCTGCTGCACGGTGCCAATGTTGCCCACTACCGCGTCGCCGACGTTGACGCCCACTCCATAAGAAAGCCGGTAAGCCGGGGGCAGTTGCTTGTGAAGCAGGGCGACGTTTTCCTGTATCTTGAGCGCTGCCCGCGCTGCCCGCAGGACGTGATCCGCCTGGCGCAGCGGCGCGTTGAAGAGGGCGACTATTTCGTCCCCCAGGATTTTGTCGAGCGTACCTTCTTCGGCCAGCACTGCCTTGGCGCCGATGTCTAGATATTGGTTGAGCACTTCTACCAACGCTTCAGGCCCATACTGGCGGCTAAAGTTGGTAAAGCCGCGAATGTCCGCGAACAAGCTGGTAATCTCTTGTCGCTGCCCGCCCAGTTTTAGCTCATCGGGGTTGGGAGGTAGCTGCTCAATGACGGCTGGCGAGACGTAGCGGCGAAACATCTGGTAGCTCGCTTCCAGCCTCCGCTGTTCGGTGAGATCGTCCATCACGATGGCGACCCCTTGCGTAGCCTCGTCCGCATCCTTGAGAGGAGAGAGGCTGGTGCGCAAGATGACCTGGCCGCGATCGGGAAGTGAGAATCCATTCTCAAGCCCCACTATGGGCTCTCCGCGCTTTTTGACGTTTTCGATCTGGGATTGTAGTTCGCCTACCAACACCGCCGGGAGGGCCTCGGTCAAACAGGAGCCGCCGGCGGCAGTGGCCGTCACCCGCAGGATGTTCTCGGCGGCCCGGTTAAAGAGCGTGATCTGATCTTGAAAATCGGTGGTGATGACGCCGCTGGTGATAGAGGCAAAGATGTTATCCATCAGTACCTTGGCCGCAGAGACGCTCTCGAACAGGCGGGCGTTTTCGATAGCCACTGCCGCCTGACTGGCAAAGGCAGCCAGCAAGTCGCGGTCTTGGTCGGAAAAGAGGCTGGCGAGGATGCGATTGTCGGCATAGATCACGCCGGTGACCTGCTCGCGATATTTGAGCGGCACGCACAGGATGGAGCGCAGGTTGTAGCCAATGACGCTTTCTTGCGCCTTGAAGCGCGGGTCCATTTGCGCGTTGGTTGTGACGATAGGCTCGCCGCTCTCGGCCACCTGATTGACAATACTCCGGCTGATCTTGAACGAAGACGATCCGATGGTCTCACGGTCCATATTGCGGGCGGCCTGAAATTCCAGCTCACCTGTGTCTGGGTCAATGAGCATCAGGAAGGATCGCTCGGCTCCCGTGAGGCGAATGATTTGGTCCATCACCTCATTCAGCACCTCTGGCAGATCAAGCGAGGAACCAATGACGTGGCTGATTTCGTACAGTGCCGCCAGTTCGTCTTGTTCGGACGCTTGAGCTTTCAGGTCTTGCTCCAGATGAGTCAGCACATTCTGGAGCGGCGGGAGATACTGGGCCAGCTCCACCGCCGTCGGTTCGCCCCTCATGCGACGCTGGTCAACGATGCGGGCAATGTTGGTCAGCCCATCGCGAAGGGCGCTGATGTCGTTCTGACCAGGGACTATGGTTTCAGAGGAACGCTCAATCATCATACTTTAATTATACCTCACCTTTTGCTCAAGCAAAAGTAAATCTTGGGAGATGCGCCTGCCTAAATAACGACACAAAACCGTCAAGGTTCCATCGCCGGAGGGGACGACAGGGTGAAGGAGAACGTCGTGCCGTTCTCAGAAGTGCTTTCCACCCAGATGCGCTCGTCGTGTGCTTCCATGACCATTCTACAAAAGGCGAGACCCAGTCCGCTTCCGCGCTCTTCCTGTTGGCCGGTGACAAATTTCTGGAACAGCCGGTCTTGGATCTCGACTGGAATTCCTGAACCGGTATCACTGACAGAGACGAGTATCCGAGATTGATCTGAGGCTTTGGTTTGGGCTGTCACCCGCACTGTACCACCGTCTGGAGTGAATTTGATGGCGTTGCCGACCAGATTGTGCAGCACGCGCTTGACCAGTCCCTCGTCGGCCCAGACCGGAGGCAAGGTGAGCGGTACGTCACTTTCCAGGTGCAAGCCCTTGTCGGCGGCCAGTAGCGATTGCGTCTCCAACACGTCAGTGACGAGATCAGATAGCGATATCAGAGTATGTTCCAGCGGCATCTGTTGGCTTTCCAGCCGGCTTATGTCCAAAATCGCGTTGACGAGTCCCAGCATCATCCCGGTGTTGTTCTGGGCGATGTCCCACAGTTGTCGTTGGCTGGGAGAGAGTGTGTCGGCGAGGCGCTTATCTAGGAGAGAAATAGCCCCAGATATGGCAGTGAGCGGGTTGCGGAGGTCGTGCACCATTGTATGGGTCAAATCATCACGCATTCTTTCCAGCAACCGTTCCTTGGTGACGTCGCTCAACATCACCAGCCGGCCCAGCGGCGTCTTGCCGGTCATCACAGATAGGTTCAGCCAGTGAATCTTGCGGGGCGGCACGTCAAACTCTCCCTCTCCAGGCGGTTCGTCGCCCATCTGGGTTCGGCGCATTTCGTTCAGGATAGCTCGTCTGGCATACGGAGCGTGGCGCTCCAAGATAGCCAGAGCATCTTGTATAGGCTGGTTGACCCAGTCTTCGGGACGACCAGCCAGATGTAGGAGCGTGAGCGCGGGCGCGTTGACGACCAACATGCGCTGGTCCATCCCGATGAGAATGATCCCGTCACGACTGGATTCGATCAATGCTTGCAGGCGGCTCCGTTCCTTGGCGATAGCGTCAGCGTATTGGCGCGTTTCGGCATAGAGTTGGGCATTGTCCAGCGCTAGTGCGATGGCCTCGGCCAGAGATTTGGCCAGCAGGATGTCCTCTTCGGCAAAGACAGCCGGCAGGTCGCTCGCTATAGCAAGGACGCCCAGCACCCGCTCGCCGCGCCGCAGAGGGACAGCCAGTTCGCTGCGGTGAGCAGGGTGGCTCTCCACATAGTCTGGATCGGCGCTTACGTCAGGCGCGTGCTGGGTCTGATTTGTTCGGAAAGCGCGCCCGCTGATGCCCTGGTCAATGGATAATCGGCGCCCCTCGGTTGCGACCTGCGTGCCAGCTGCCGCTCGGACAATCAGATGCGATTCTGTCTCATCAGGCAGGAGAAGTGAGACGGTCGGCCAGTTTGTCAACCGGGCGATGGCTTCCACCGCCGCGCGCGCTATGGTCTCGGGGACGATATGCTCTCCTACAGCACGGAGGGCCTCGTACAGCGTGGTCTGCCGGTTGGCCAGGCGGCGTTGCCCGTCGTACATCTGTGCATTGCGCAGGGCCAGCATGATTTGGTCAGAGGCTGACTGTATCAGGTAGGTGTGATTGGTGGTAAAGTGATTGGGTTCTGAGTGCATGAGCGTGAGGACGCCCAGCACGGCCGACCCGCTCACGACCGGGACTGCCATCGCAGAGCGGACCTTGTAGGGCAGGTCGGGCAGCGCCAGCCAGCGGTCATCACGCAAAGTGTCGTGAATCAACGCGGGCCGCCGATGGCGGACGACCCATCCAGCCAATCCTTCCTCCATCACGCTGCTCACGATTGCACGCTCTCGTATCGGCGCTACTCCGTTGCGCGCCAGGACGCTGTGAGTCACGACCTCTCTGCCATCTAGCAAAAATATACTGCCATTCTCGGCATCCGTGAGAGTGGCGGACATGTTCAGTGCATTCTGCAGAGTAGCCTCCAGGGAGGGTTGTTTGGCCACGGCGCGCGCCATAGCCACCAGGCTTTCGAACAATCGCTTCTGGGCCGCCATGTTCGCTTCGACTCGCTTGCGTTCAGTGATGTCGTACAAGGTGACGAGGTGGCCTATGAAGCGGCCTCGTCGCCCGTGGAGAGGGGATATGTGCAGATCGTAGCTGCGTTGAGCCTTTCCTTTCCCCAGACTAACCTCGGTGCGCGCTTCGACCACGTCGCGAAAATGCTCAATCAGGTCAGGTCTATCGGCTACCATCTCGACAATTGGCTGCCCCAGTATTTTAGCAGAGGGACGACCGATGATGTTCTCGGCAGTGGGATTGATGTCTACCACGTGGTTCTGTGTATCCAATACCAATACCCCATCGCTCATGCTGTCTATAATTGCGTTGCGCGCCACCGGCACAATGTCGAACAATCGGAATTGGAAAATGCCCCAAGCCATCGTCAGGCCGGTCACAGTAAAAGCGAAAGGGGCCAGATCCAAGGGGAAGGGAATCAGGCCGTAGGTAGATACCGCATCCGCTGCCAATGGCGTTAGCACACCGATCAACAAAACGCCGGCCTGCTCGCGGTACGGGTGGGATGAACGAACGAATGCCTGGATGAGAAAGAATATGCCTAGCAGGAACAGTCCATAAGTGTATGCTGCGTGAATCCAATGTACTATGCCATAGCCCGCGCTCCACAACGATAGCGAGCCACTGGTCACCAGGCTGACGCTGCTCCAGTACAAATTATGCCAATCGTTGGTCCAGACCAGCAGCAGTACGATCAGTGGCTCAAGGGTCAGTACTGCTATATTGCGGGGCGTTAACCACTTTTCTCGGCCGGTGTATTGGAGTACAAAGATCAGCCACACCGTTGGCACTGTGACGATGCCCAAATATCGCGCCTTGGCCCAAAAGAGCTTGCTCGGCAGGTCTATGCTGCTCAAGCGCAGTGCGTACACCAGCGACCACTCGGCCACGGCCAGCATGAGCACCACAAACGGTATCACGCCAACAACCGGACGGCGTTTCCAGGCATAGAGGGCCAGCCAAGTCACAATCGCCGCTGGTACGAGCAGAGGAAACACTAAAGGTGTGTATTGCCAGTTCATCTTGCTCTCTCGGTTATCTTTTAGCAGGCACAGTTTTTACACAGTGAGACAAGATTGAGAACGCAGATAGCGATCTTGCAGAGCGAACGTAGACTTTAAGTAACTACCCAGACCAGCGCAAATTTGAACGTTTCAGGCTCTCAGTTCTCGTCCCCGAGGGCGGTGTGGGCGAGAGCACTGTATTCTGAGTAGCCATCCTCCGCACAAGACGCCCCCGGGACGGGGGCTGTAAGCAGTGGCTGGGTAGTTACGACTTTAATTATACACTAATCGGCAAAACATGCGAACAGCGGCCGTCAAGCGACTTTGATCCCCTCCCCCTCCACCACCTCGCCGATGATCCAGCATGGATGGTTCTCGTCAGCAAAGAGGGCGGTGAGTACATCCAGCTTTTTCTGTGGAACGGCGGCGAGTAACCCGCCCGACGTTTCTGGCGTAAAGAGCAACAGTTGCATCTCCTCCGAGAGGTTGGGCGGAAAATCTACCCACCGGGCGTAGGCATCCCGGTTGTTGCAGGAGCCGCCGGGAAAGAGGTTGTCGTCGGCGTACTGCTTGGCTCCATCAAGGAAAGGGAGCGCGTCGAGGTGAAAGTGGAAGCGCGCGTTGCTTCGCTCGGCCATCTCGTGGGCGTGGCCCAGCAGCGCAAAGCCGGTGACGTCGGTGCAGGCGCGCACGCCGACCTGTTGGATCAGCCGGACCGCGTCACGATTGAGTCGCTTCATGCTCTTTACCGCTCCCGCCACGTGGGACGGGTCAGCCGCCTGACCCTTGAGAGCTGTGGTGATGATGCCGACGCCCAGGGGCTTGGTCAGCACCAGCGCGTCGCCGGGGCGGGCGCCGCCCTTGGTCAACACGCGGTCAGGGTGGATCAGTCCCATCACGGAGAGACCATACATCGGCTCCTGGGCATCTACCGTGTGACCCCCGGCGATCACGCCGCCAGCCTCGGCCACCTTCTCCGCCCCGCCGCGCAGGATTTCGCCGATGATGTCTGGCGGTAAATCCTGGGGGAAGCCACAGATATTGAGCGCCAGCGTCACCTCGCCGCCCATAGCATAGATGTCGCTCATCGCGTTAGTGGCGGCGATGGCTCCATAGTCATAGGCATCGTCCACCACGGGGGTGAAAAAATCAAGCGTTTGGATGATGGCCACCTCGTCGTTGATCTTGTAGACGGCGGCGTCGTCGCTGACTCCCATCCCGATCAGCAATTGCGGGTACTGGTCGGCGTGGAACATGTCTTCTAGCGGGCGCAGCACCTGCGCCAGGGCGTCTGGCCCTCGTTTGGCCGCTCAACCGGCCGCGCTGGTCAGCGCCGTCAGACGGATCTCCTTGTTGGTCACTTTTCTATCTCCATCAACCACGCGGATTGGAATCCGCGTCTACAAGCTAATCACTTTCCCTGCTCCCAGCATCGTCTCGGCGATGGTGTACATGTTGGAGATTTTGCCCACGGCGACTTTTTCCTTCAGTTCGTAGTGGGCCAGGCAGGTGCCGCAGGCCAGAATTTCAATTTCTTGCTCTTGCAGGCTTTGCAAGTCCTCCAGCACAGGGGAGCCTTCCACCGCCAGCTTGACGCCGCTGTTGAAAAAGATGATGGTATTGGGCAGAGACTCTACTTGGCCCAGGGTATGGAAAAAGCCACGTATGAGAATGTCGCCAAGTTCGGCGTCTCCTCGACCCATATTATCGCTGGGGATCACCAGCACCAGCGGCCCTTGGGCGGGGATGGACGCGGGCTGTGCGGGAGCGTCCGCCTGCGATGCGCCCTGATTGATGTGCAGGTAGATACCATCCTCTCGCTCTTCGATCTGGACCGTGCTGCCGGCCTTTTCCGCCATACGGGTCACGTTTTGCTGGGCCGTTTCGTTATCCACTATTGTTACCACCGCCACGCCTGCTGCAGGCGCGCTTTCTTTCAACGCGTTGCGGGTCAAGATCACCGGTTGAGGGCAGGGCAATCCTCGCGCGTCAACGGTTTTGCTCATTCTTCTCTCCTCGTTTTCTACTAGGTGCGTAACTCGACCACATCGCCATCTTGGAGCACATAGTCTCGGCCCACCATCTGCCCGTCGTGCGTAGCGCTGCCCCAGACGCGAGCCGACTTTAGGTTTGCGAGAAAGTCCTGGTGCACCTTGCCGGCGAATTGTTCCACCGTACCGCCTTTTTTCATCACGAACGGCGAGCTGAGATCAGGCTCTTTTCCAGGGGGTTTGGAGTAAACACGAACGATCTCCAAGCGCTCGAACACGGCCTGCTTCAGGCGGTCAAAGTTGCGGCCCGTCTTGGCAGAGACGGACACCATCTGCCAATCTTCCTCAATCAACTCGCAGAGAACCTCAAAGTCCCCGTCACTGCTCTCGTCGTCGTTCTTGTTGACCACCACGAGCAGCGGTATAGAGATCACACGTAGCTGGCTTGTGTAGCGATCTCTGATACGGCGGGGCACGATGCGGCGTTCTTCCAGGAAAGCGAGCGTATCCTCAAGCTGCTGAATAGGATACGCCTGCAAGTCCACTACCAACAGAACGAGGTCGGTTCTTCGAATCAGGTTCGTCAGCTCTGGTTCCACGTAATCCCCGTTCAACGGCGGCGTATCTATCAACTGAACCTGGATATTTTCTATCAACATCATCCCCGGGGTAGGTGTCCAGGTGGTAAAGGGGTACGCGGCCACTTCAGGCGCAGCGTTGGTCAACGCCGCCACGAGCGAGGACTTGCCAACGTTGGCGTGGCCGATGATGACCGCTTGCCCCGCCCCTTCCTTATCAATATGGAAGGCGGACTCCTGGCGGCCGGTCTTTTTCCGGGTTTGTGCCGCGTCTTTCAGTTTGGCGAGCTTGCGGCGCAAATCGCCCCTCAGCCTGTCTGTGCCTTTGTGCTTGGGAATGATGCTCAGCATATCGTCGAGACAGGTGATTTTTTCACCGGGCGTCTTGGCTGCGCGGTATTGCTCTTCTATCTTGAAATATTCCGGGGGCAGGTTGGTCGGCATGACTATTTGATTCCTTACCTGGATGATCGCTTGTACGAGGATTATATCATAATGTTCCTCGAAAGCGAGTGCTTGCCTTTTCCCAATCTGTTAGGCCTCGTGTACTCCTTCCACCTCCAACCCAATCCTTTTCAGTGTTTCGACTGCTGCTTTTTGATCAGATCGCTCAACGCGCACGCATACGCCGCAATCTGAACTGATGTGGCGCGGGACTGGGATCAGCTTGGTGGAAATTTCTGCCTGGTACAGAGCTTTTTCCGCCCGGATGGCGTGGCTGGTGGAATGAACCAAGATAACAGTGTACCGATGACCGGTCATCGCGCCTCCCGCGCCAGTTCGGCGACCACGCTTACGGCCTCGTCCACATCCTCGGCGGTGCTAAAGGCTCCCAGCCCAAAGCGCACTGCGCCGGCCGGGTATGTGCCCAGTGTTTTGTGGGCCGCCGGCGCGCAGTGCAGGCCCACACGGCACATGATATCATATTCTTCGTCCAGGCGCAGACCTATCTCTGAAGGTGATATACCGGCGACATTGAATGAAACTGTCGCCGTTTGCATTTCCCCGGCGTGACTGCCGTAGACGGTCACGCCGGGGATGTTTTGTAATTCTCCAATCAGACGTTGAGCTATCTCTACCTCGTGGGCGCGAATCTCTTCCACACCCCGCTCCAGCACCCAGCGCACGCCGGCCGCCAGCCCCGCCAGGCCGACTGCGTTGGGCGTGCCGCTTTCGTACATATCAGGCATAAAGTCGGGCTGCTGCTCGTGTTCCGAACGGCTGCCGGTGCCGCCCCGCTTGAGCGGCTCCAGCCGGGCCACGTCCACCCGCTCGCCGACGATCAAGCCCCCTGTGCCCATCGGCCCGTAGAGCGACTTGTGGCCGGTGAAGGCCAGCAGATCAATCAAGTCGGCCTGCACGTCAACGGGATACGCGCCGCCGGTCTGAGCCGCGTCCACCAGCAGGAGCAAGTCGCGCTGGCGGCAGATGCGGCCCACCTCGGCTACCGGCAGGAGCGTTCCCACCACGTTGGAGCCGTGGTTGAGGATGATCATCGCTGTGTTGGGCCGGACGCTCGCCCCCACGTCGGCCGGGTCAAGTGAGCCTTCTGGCGAGCATTGCACCACCGTCAACTCGACACCCTCCCGCTCCAACGCCCGCAGGGGACGCATAACAGAATTGTGCTCCATCGAACTGGTGATGACGTGGTCGCCGGGACGCAAGTAGCCACGCAAGGCCAGGTTGAGCGATTCGGTCACGTTGGAGCCAAAGGCCACGCGCAGTGGGTCGGGCGCGTTAAAAAGCTCTGCCACCGCCTCGCGGGCGTCGTACACGATGCGCCCGGCCTCCACGGCGCGCCGATGGGCGGCGCGACCTGGGTTCGCTCCAATCTCGTCGAGAAAATGAATCATTGCTTCGGCCACGCCCGGCGGCTTGGGCCAGGAGGTGGCCGCATTGTCAAAGTAGATCATCCCTTCACCTCGTAACGAAAAACCGCCGCCAGCACACGCCAGCGGCGGCAGCTCCCCCCACGCGGGAAAACCACGTCCAAACTCAGGGCGGGGTCACATCGCTGCCCCCTGGCGCGTGCAAGTCAACCTGCGGACGCCAACCGGCGCCCCAGGCTCTGTTCAGGTCAGGCGATGGTATAACACTCTCATTGATCCTCTCAGTTTTACTCCAAACGCGGGTGAGTTTACCACAAAACACGGGTTGGCACAAGCTCACTTTAGCTCACTTTTTGATCTTGGCCAAGAACTGGCTGCGGCGATTGCAATCGAGGCGCTTTGACGGCGCGCCCGCTTAACCGCAAGAGCAGTACGCCGGTCAGGATCAGGCCGCCGCCACAAAGTCAGCACCAGCGGCGGTGTGCGGAGTTGTGTCGTCAGGTAGTTGAAAGATGGTCATCGTCGCCCACAGGAACGTGGCAACAAGGGCGATGAGGTAGTCATGGGTGGAGGAAGGTCTGGTAGGGTGTGGCGCTATCATTTCAATCCAAGAGTAGCACCCGCACCCGCGCCCCGGCCGGAGCGTGATCCCAATCCTCTGGGACAATCGCCAGCCCGTTCGCCTCGACCATTGAGCTGAGGATGCCCGACCCCTGCCCACCGGTGAGGTGAGCGCGGTACTCGCCCGCGCGCCACTCGAGGCGGACGCGCAGGTAGTGGCGGCGCTCATCCTTGTGCCGCACCTCGTCCATCAGAGTGGCCTCTACCGTGTGCCGCTCCCAATCGGTCGCGCCCAGCATCTTCAGGAGCGCCGGACGGACGAACGTCTCGAAGGAGACCATGACCGAGACCGGGTTGCCGGGCAGGCCCAGCACGGGCACGTCGCCGATGCGGCCAAAGGCGAGCGGCTTGCCCGGCTTCATCCGTACCCGCCAAAAGTTGATCTCGCCCTCGGCGGCCAGCACGTCCTTCACCAGGTCAAAATCGCCCATCGAGACGCCGCCGGAGGTGAGGAGCAGGTCCACGTCCTGCGCCAACCCGGCGTGAATCTTCT
>DUEK01000077.1 GCA_011192155.1 Thermoflexia bacterium | reverse complement strand
CCCGGCGCGCCTCAGATAGCCGGTTGTTCCATCTTCCCCGCCGACAATGTCTGGAACACGCCGGTAGACACCCTCCTCCTAGACACAAACTCCGCCGCCTACGTCGCTACCATCGGCGCGGATGAACACGTCCACGCCGACTTTGGCTCCGGCACCTGGGAGGGCGGCCCCATCGGCATCCCGTTCGTGGACGTGGGTTCGGGCCAGGCGCAAGTGCCCGTCACGTTCGACTATGATGACGAGAGCGACCCCGGCCCCTACCCCATCCCGCCCGACGCGCCCATCGAAGGCGGCTCCGGCAGCAGCGGCGACCGGCACGTCCTGGTGCTGGATCGGGACAACTGCATCCTGTATGAACTCTACGACGCCTGGCCGCAGGACGGGGGGAGCAGTTGGCACGCCGGCTCCGGCGCTATCTTTGACCTGAACTCTCACGATCTCCGGCCCGATACCTGGACCTCGGCCGACGCGGCCGGCTTGCCCATTCTGCCGGGCCTGATCCGCTACGATGAGGTGGCCGCGGGCGAGATCCGCCACGCCATCCGCTTCACCGCGCCAGAGACCCGCGACGCGCACATCTGGCCCGCCCGCCACGATGCCTCGTACCTCAGCGGCGCGCAGTACCCGCCTATGGGCCAGCGTTTCCGCCTCAAGGCCGGTTTCGACATCTCTGGATTTTCTACCGAGACACAAGTCATATTGCGCGCGCTTCAGAAATACGGCATGATCCTGGCCGATAACGGCTCCGCCTGGTTCATCTCCGGCGCGCCCGACGAGCGCTGGAACAACGACGCGCTCCACGAGCTGCACGACGTTCACGGCTCCGATTTCGAGGCGGTGGACGAGTCATCGCTGATGGTGGATCCCGATTCGGGGCAGGCGAGGTGATCTCGATGAAATGCTGGCTCTTGCTCGCGTTCCTGATTGTCTCCGTCACACTGGCGTGCGGCAGGTCGGCTACATCCACGCTCCCGTCCGGCGAGCGGGCCACTGCGTCCCGCGTTGCCACCGGCGTGGCAGTGACGCACACCTCTGAGCTGACGATCTCGGTCTGCCTGCCGCTTGTCCTCAGTAGCTTTCCGCTCTCCCTCGGCCAGGTGAACGACTTTTTGTACCAGCTCCAGAACCTTGACCTGACCGCCGTCGGCGACAGCGCCTACGACCTGGTGGTGATGGATTATTCCTCCGACGGGAGCGCAGCGGGCGAGTTCAGCGCCGCGCAGATTGAGACCCTCAAACACTCGCCCGGCGGTGAGAAAATCCTGCTGGCCTATATGAGCATCGGCGAGGCTGAGAACTATCGCTTCTACTGGCAAGACGGGTGGGAGCCGGGCAACCCCGCCTGGCTGGACGAGGAGAACCCCAACTGGGTGGGCAACTACAAGGTGCGTTACTGGGACCCCGACTGGCAGACCATCATCTTTGGCTACACCGACCGGCTGCTGGACGCCGGCTTTGACGGCGTCTATCTGGACATCATTGACGCCTACGAATACTACGCCGAGCAGGGCCGCGCCACCGCTGCCCAGGATATGGTCAACTTTGTGGCCGCCATTCGTGTCCACGCCCGCGCCCGCGACTCCGATTTTCTCATCTTTCCCCAGAACGGGCCGGAACTGGCGGACGAGATACCGGCCTACCTGAACAGCGTTGACGGCATTGGCCAGGAGGACATCTACTACGGCTACGAGGGTGACGATCAGCCCACGCCGCCGGACATCACCGCCGAGCTGGAGAGCTACCTCGATCTGTTCGTGGGAGCTGGCAAACTGGTGCTGACTGTGGACTATGCCACCACCCCCGCTCACGTGGACGACGCCTACGCTAAATCGCAAAGCAAGGGGTACGTGCCTTTCGTCACTGTGCGAGGTTTGGACCAGTTGACAGTCAACCCCGGTCACGAACCGGATTGAGGAGAACAGAAGATGGAGAATAGGAAATGGCAGATTATCTTGTTCGTCGCCGCCATCGTCGGAGCGACTGTGGGAACCCTGTTATGTTACCTTGCCCTGTCTGGGCGCGCGGCGGAGGCGCAATGGACGAACCTGAGAAACCAGGTTTTTGCCACTGCGTTTACAGAAAAACCTGGCTTTTCCAGCGTCTTGACCTTTACCCCCGTGATGACGGTCTACCTTCCACTGGCAGCGCGGAACAGCTTTGACAAATGGTCGCTGTGGAGCGGCTCCATCCAACTGCGCGGGGCCAACATCTACCAACGGCGCGTCTATCCCGAGCTGGATGGAACCGAGTTTATGGGCTCCGGCCCCGTCGGCCCGCCCTACACCCAAGCTGACTTGTACGACCTGGCGGCCCTGGGTGCCAACTATGTCAACATATCCCATCCGGGCTTGTTCGCCGAGACCGCGCCCTACACCGTGGAGCTGGACATCCAGAACAACCTGGATAACCTGCTGACGATGATCGCCAACGCCGATATGTTCGCCGTCATCTCCTTCCGCACCGGACCGGGCCGCGCCGAGTTCAGCGTCTGCTGCCTGGGGGATGACTGGTTCGCCGATAGCTACTACAACGATTCCGTGTGGGGCGACCCGGCCGCGCAAGATGCTTGGTCGGCGATGTGGAGCTACACCGCCCAACGGTACAAGGATAACCCCATCGTCGTCGGCTACGACCTGATGGTGGAACCCAATTCCAACGAGGTTGGCGACGACGCGACCAACCTGTTGGATGTCTGGGACCCGGAAGAGTTCTACGCCAACTATGGCGGCACACTGTACGACTGGAACCAACTCTATCCCGATATCAGCACCGCCATCCGCCAGGTGGATGCCAGCACGCCCATCCTCATCGGCGCGATGGCCTACAGCGCGGTCGAGTGGCTGCCCTACCTGCAACCCACCGGCGACCCGCGTACCGTTTACACGGTGCATCAATACGAACAGTTCGACTATACCCACCAGGAACCATCTTCCTCGGTCGCGTACCCCAGCGGCTCGTTCGACCGGGATTGGTTGGACGACCTGCTGACGACGGTGGACGACTTTAAATCCACGCACAACGCGCTGGTGGCGGTCAACGAGTTCGGCGTGCATCGCTGGGCGCCCGGCGCGGACGTCTTTATGGACGACCAGATGGACCTGTTCGAGCAGCGCGACATGAACCACGCGCTGTGGGTGTGGGATCCCGCGTGGGAAGCGTGGACGGACGAGGTGAACGCCTTCAACTTTCGCTTTGGCCCTGACCCCGGCAACGACAGCAATGTGCCGAACGACTTGAGGGACGCCATTCTCAAATACTGGGGCCGCAATGCGGCGGGTGCATCGTTGGCCCCGCCGCCCGCGCTGACGTCCACATCTGTGGCGACAAACTATCTCCCGCTGGTGCAGCGTAACAGCGGCGCGCCATCTCTGGCCGGCGTCACCTACTGGGCCTACCAGATCCAGGACATTAACGAACCGGACATGGTGGACGCGCTAACCGCCTCCCACTATGACATGTTGGTGTTGGAACCGACCCGCACTGATTGGTCATCGGACGACAAGTACTTTGACACTTGGGGAATGGTCACACAATTGAAGAACAGCAAGGGCAGTGACGGCGCGCACCGCAAACTGATCGTCGCCTACATTGACATCGGCGAGGCCGAGGACTGGCGCTGGTACTGGGATCAGTCGTGGCCCGAGTGGGATTGTACAGGCGACCCTCCGGCAGAATGGCCGGACTATATCCTCATCTGCGATCCCGACGGCTGGTCAGGTAACTATCCCGTCGCCTATTGGGACGAGGACTGGAAAGACATCATCATCTACGGCGCGAACACGGGCAGCCACCCCGACAGGAACTATGGCAGCGTCATTGACGAGGCCATCAAGGACGGCTTTGACGGCATCTATCTCGATTGGGTGGAGGCGTTTGAGGACAAGCACGTCATCGCGGCGGCGCAGGCGGCGGGCAAGGACCCGGCCAGCGAGATGATCGCCTTTATCCAGGAGATGAGGGATTACGCCACTGCTCGCAACCCCGACTTTGTCATCATCCAGCAGAACGCTGCCTCCTTGATTGACGGACACCATGAATTGGGCAGCGTGATCGACGCCATCGCGCAGGAAGCGATCTGGTACGATGGCAGCGCCGACGTCGACTGGGACGATCCCCAGGGATACGATTGGGAAAACGGTCCCGACCTGATTGACTATTACAACGGCTATCTCGCTCAATACCTGGCCGCCGGGTTGCCCGTCTTTGACTGCGAATACGCGCTGAACTATGCGGACACGGCCTACGCCAACGCGCTCGACAAAGGATACACGCCATACGCAACACGGCGTTCCCTATCGCAGTTGACGACGACGCCCCCGCCCGGCTACTGACCAGACTTGATGTGTTTCGTTTCGGTTGTAGCGCCCACGAGGGACTAGACTACCAAACCCTCTCGTTTGAAACACATCCACTTGGCTTTTACGCCAATCGCCTGCAAAATAAGGGCTGGCGACGACGCGCGCCCATTACCCACAACTCAGCGTGGAGGAGCGCCCTAGTCTAGGCGTAAATGAAGTGAGACAAACGAGTTAAAAAATCAGTAAAATTCGAGGAGGCGACAACAATGGAAGAACAACCAATTCGTGGAGAAGTGAACGACAATGACCGGCTGATGGCGGCGCTCTCTTATGTCATCAGTGTCCTGGCGCTCGTGAGTTTACTTTCTGAGAATATGCGCGAGCGACCGTTCCAAAAATATCACGCCGTCCATGCGCTGGCAGCCAACGTGGCGCTGGGGGTAATAATGGTCGTCGTCGCTACCGTCACTCTGGGGTTTGGGGCGTGCCTGATTCCGCTGGCCTTTGTCCCGCTTTTCTATTGGGCCTACCAGGCTTATCAGGGCGAGTGGCTCACCATTCCCTGGCTCACAGATTTTTGCCAGAGGCAGGGGTGGCTTCCGTAGGAATGTAGGGCGCGTTCTACTGACCCAGTACGCCCCAGTTAACGGCGATACGAGTTAGCGTGGCTATGTCGTGAACGTCAAGCTTGTCCATCAGTCGCTGGCGGTGGCTGCGGACGGTATGTACACTGATGCCAAGCCTATGTGCTATCTGCTTGTTGGTCAAACCAGAGGCGATCATACTCATCACCTGACGCTCGCGTAAGGTCAGGAGGTCCAGTTGGCGATTTCGGTCTGTCCCGCTCGGTTTAACCACGGGCGTATATCTGCTCAACCCCGGAGAAACAAACTTCTCGCCCTGCGCCACGAGGCGCAGCGCGTCAACCAAGTCTTCCACGCATCGTGTTTTCGAGACGTAAGCGTCCACCCCAATCGCCTTGGCCTGATCCACGACCGCCGGTTCAGCGAGCGCGCTGAGCACTACAATCTTGACATCCGGCTGAGTTCGGCGCAACCTGCGGGCTACTTGGAGACCGTCCAGGATGGGCAACATCAAGTCAAGAATGATTACATCGGGCTGGACTCGCCTGGCTAATTCGAGCGCCTGCTCTCCATCTCTCGCCTCGGCGACCACGACAAATTCGGCATAATCATCCAGGATCGAGATCACTCCCTCACGCAACACCCCATGGTCGTCGGTAACCAGTACCCGCACAGACATTCTACCCCCTTTTCGCACCCCTATACCCGCCCCAATTCTAGTATACCACGTATTGAAAAGTGTGTCCACAAATGCGGCCCGTGTGCCCATGTGCGGAAAGCATATCTTCTACTTGACATCTCACCCAATTCGCGTACTATTCACGGTATGTACACGGCCGGCGTAGACGTGGGCGCGATCACTGCCAAGGCCGCCATTTTCGACGATGGCGAGCTACTCGCCACTGCCATCACCCTCGCCGGATACGACCGGGCTGCCGCTGCGCGTCAGACGCTCGATCTGGCTCTGGCGCAAGCCAGATTGACCCGCGAGCAGATCGCCCGCCTGGTCGGCACCGGCTACGGCCGTGTGCAAGTCCCCAGCGCCGATCGCACTGTCACCGAGATTACCTGCCACGCCAGAGGCGCGCATTACGTCTGCCCCGACGTGCATACCGTGATAGATATCGGCGGGCAGGATAGCAAGGGCGTCGTCGTCGGCAAAGGGGGCAAAGTGCTCGACTTTGTGATGAACGATAAATGCGCCGCCGGCACTGGACGCTTCCTGGAGGTAATGGCCCACGCACTGGAAGTGGACCTGGCCGACTTTGGCGCGTTGGCCCTCTCCGCCTCGCGCCGCGCCAAAATCTCTAGCACCTGCACCGTCTTTGCCGAGTCGGAGGTCATCACCCACCTGGGCCAAGGCACAAACCGGCCCGAGATCATCGCCGGCATCCATGAATCTATCGCGACCCGCGTCGCCACCATGGTCGGCCGCATCACGGTGAAAGACGAGGTCGTACTGACCGGCGGCGTGGCCCGTAACGGAGGAGTGGCCCGCATGTTGGAGGAAAAACTGGGCCACGCCATCACCGTGCCGGAGCACGCTCAACTGGCTGGCGCTATCGGCGCGGCTCTCATCGCGCAAGAGTAGAACACGGATTACAGGATAGAGCGGATTACAGGACAGCAACAGATATGCAACATTCAATCGGTAGCCCACAACCCCCAATCCACAACGCGCAACCCGCGCTCGGCTTTCTCACCGCCTACGTGCCCGAGGAACTCTTCCACGCGGCGGGCTTTACGCCCGTGTTTCTCTTCCACACCTCAGAAGATCACGGGCACGCCCGCGCCCACCTGCCCGGCTTTACCTGCTGGGTCGTCGGTTCCGCGCTCGACCAAGCGCTCGCCGGTGAGTTGGACGACCTGGCCGGAATGGCGCTGGCGTATGCGTGCGACACGGTGCAAGGACTGACCGATCTCTGGCAGCGGAACGCGCCACACATCCCGCTCTTTCACTTTGGAATGGTGCAGCGACTGGACGGCCCCTCCACCCGCGCCTACCTCCTGGCCGAGCTTGATAGTTTGCGCGAGCGAGTGCATACGCAGACCGGTCGGCCTATTTCTGACAACGCACTGCGAGACAGCATCGCGCTCTATAACCACACCCGTGCCCAAGTGCGCCAGCTTTATGCACGCGCCGCCGATTTTGCCCCGCCCGACCTGTACAACTATGTGCGGGCCGTCCTCACCTCTGCTCCTCCCCCACCCCGCCTCCCTGCTCCCTCGCCCTCCCACTCTCCTGCTCCTCTGCTCCTCTTGGTTGGTCCCGCCCTGGCAGACCCCATTCTCTTTGACGTCATCGCCGAGGCCGGCGCGCGCGTCGGCGGCGATCTGCTGGACTTGGGAGAGCGATATTTCGCCGTGGACGCAGCAGAAGAAGGCGACCCCCTGATCGCTCTGGCCGACCGGCTGCTGGCGCTGACCCCCACCCCGACCAAGTATCATTCTCAGCGCACTCGCGCCGCTTACCTGCTTTCATTGATACAGGAGCGGGGGGCGCAAGGCGTCATCTTTGCCCGCCAAAAGTTCTGCGACCCTCACGGCTTTGACTATGTGCAAATGGCCCATACACTGAACGAGGCCAGCGTGCCTCATTTATTGATCGAGTTGGAACAAGCATCCCAGGCCGGTCAACTGCGCACGCGGGTGGAGGCATTTGTGGAAATGTTGGCCTAGCAGGCTGTCGGAGAGATGTAGTTTAGGGACAATACGGTTTAGTTAAGGCCAGGAGTCGAGGCTTTAGCCGGGTTTTTCCGCCTGAAGGCTCCACTCCAACTGCTTATCTAAACCGTATTGAGTTTAGTGATCGTTCAAAAATAACTTTGTGTTTTGATACGCGTTTCGCGAGTAAAATCACGCAAAGAGTGCGACGTTGTTTCTGAACAACGCCTTAGCTCCTCGCGGGCGGCTTATGAGCGGCAAAGTAGCTCAAAAACAGACGAAAAACGGGCACGAGGCCCTATACTCAGCCTATATTTCGCACCCTGACACAGCCTATTTGTATCTTTTTCAAAAAGTCGGGGAAAGAAACCAGGTTTTTTCTGAAAAAACCTGGTTTCTCACTGACTCAGACGGCGAATCTGCCCAAATTGGGTTCGGGAGAACAAAGTGGCAAGCTCCAAATCAAATTGTCCAGAGGTGCGGAAAATAGGCTCAGTAGATCTAAAATGTTACGACAACAAGACCTCGGAGGTCTCTCGAGAGCGCCTTTGCCGGTAAAAACGGGCGCAATCTAAGCAATTTTGCTGCCAATGTCACCTTCCGAGACCTCCGAGGTCTGAAATTTAGATCTACTGAGACTAGAGGGTTCTCCGACAAGCTGCTAGTAAAAAGTGAAACTAGGTTTCTATTGCACCCAGACCTATTGAGAGTTGAACATGTCCAAATATCCCCGTCTCAAATCGCTCAAAGAGATCAACAGCGTGATGGCGCGCTACTATATCCAGCGCAAGGCGCTGGCCCGGCTCAAGCCGCTGGCATACGTCACCAGCGGCGCGCCGATCGAGATCATGGAGGCCATGGGCATCCTCACGCTCTACCCGGAGAACTATGGCGCGATATGCGGCGCGCGGGGGGCCTCTGTTGGCCTATGTCAGGCGGCCGAGGCCGACGGCTACCCGGCCGACCTCTGCTCCTACGCCCGCGGCCACATCGGAGCCGTGATGCGGCCACAGGACGCGCCGCTCAAGGGCATGCCCAGGCCGGACCTGCTGGTCTGCTGCACCAACATCTGCGGCACCGTGCACAAGTGGTACGAGGCGCTGGCCGCACTCTACGACGTACCCCTCTTTATGCTCGACGTGCCCTTCCAACGCGCCACGCCGGTCGAGACCCACATCATCTCCTACGTCGTTGACCAGTTGCACGAATTCGTTGCTTGGCTGGAGGCGTACACCGGCCGCCGTCTCAAGCCCGACAAGCTTCGCTCAGTGCTCGACCTCTCGCGCGAGGCAATCGCGCTGTGGCAGGAAATTCTGGATTTCGGGCAGCATCGCCCTTCACCCATCAACGCTCCTGACCTCTTCATCGCGTTGGCCCCCATCGTCTCGCTGCGTGGCACGCGCCAGGCGATTGATTGCTACCGCCGCCTCAAAGCCGAACTGGAAGAGCGTATCGCGCAAGGGATTGGCGCGGTGCCCGGCGAACGTATCCGCCTCCTCTGGGACAACATTGCCATCTGGTACCGCCTCTACCGCTTCTTCCGCCCCTTTATGGACGCCGGCGTTTGCTTCGTCGCCGATACCTACACCAACGCCTGGACCGTCGAACTCGACACGGACGATCCTTTCTTGGGCATGGCGCGGGCTTATACTGGCGTGTTCATCAATGTGGACCTGCCTACCCGATTGCACATCATCACCGACCTGGCCCAGCGGTTCCAGGTGGACGGCATGGTGTTGCACGCCAACCGCTCCTGCAAGCCTTTCTCCATCACTCAAAGCGACGTGCGTGACACGCTGCGAGAAGAACTGGGGCTACCCGCTCTCATCCTGGAGGCAGACATGACCGACTCACGGCTCTACAACGAGGGCGCGGTGCGGGAGCGCGTGGCGGCGTTCCTAGAGATGTTGTAGTATGCCCGGCTTCTTTGAGCGTGTTTACCGCTTGGTACGGCAGGTGCCACCCGGCAAGGTCACTTCCTACGGGGCGATTGCCCGCATGCTGGGTAACCCCCGCGCCGCCCGCACCGTCGGCTGGGCATTGCACAGCACCCCGGAAGGCTCCGACGTACCCTGGCAGCGCGTCATTAACAGCCAGGGCCGCATCTCCACCAGTTGTGAGGAGCATGGCCAAGGTCTCCAGCGCGCGCTCTTGGAGGAAGAGGGAGTCGAGTTCGACGAACGCGGATACGTGGACCAGGAGCGCTTTGGATGGGAGGGGCTGCCGTGGCCGGAGGTCGAGGAGTTGATGCAGTGACCGCCGCCCCTCTCGAGCTTTTGGCCGATTGCATGCTGGGCCGGCTGGCCAAGTGGCTGCGCTTGTTGGGCTACGATACGGCCTACGAAAACGATGCCAGCGACCCTCACCTGGCCCGCCGCGCTCGCGCCGAGGGCCGCGTGCTACTCACCCGCGACCACGAATTGGCGGGCCGTCGCGGCTTGCGTACACTGCTGATTGAATCAGAAACACTGGAAGAGCAAGTGCAGGAGGTGCAGGACGCTCTCGGCCCCCCGCCCGACCCGGCCCTCTCCCGCTGTTCCGTGTGCAACGGCGTGCTGGAAACCGTCACCCCCGCCGAGATCGCTGACCACGCACCGCTCTACGTGCTGCGCACCCAGACCGAGTTCCGCCGCTGCTCCAACTGCGGAAAGGTCTACTGGCCCGGCACCCACATCCAGGCGATGCGGGCGCATCTCGAGGAAATGCGCAAGCGAATAGAAGAACCGTCGGGGTAGGGCAGCCAGTTACCAGGCTGCCCCCCCCACGGACCCCGCCGCGCCGCCTCCGGCCGGGGCGACAAAGCCGTTCTGATCCAGGGCTGTTCAGTTCTAATGCTCTCTCAGTACAGCGCGCTCACGGCCCATGCAACGAAACATCAACCCAAAATCGCCCTCGGGGACGAGGGCTAGAGCCAATACGGTTTATTAGTTCTCGGTACAAAATGCTCATAGCCCCCGGGACGGGGGCTGAGAGCAGGTTTTTTCTGAAAAACCTGGTTTCTTTCCCCGCAGAGTTTTAGAGCCTACTTTTGTTTTTCTCTGTGCCCTCCGTGCCTCTGTGGTAAGATGTAGGTAATCACCAAACACAAATCGCCAGGCAGGAG
>DUEK01000076.1 GCA_011192155.1 Thermoflexia bacterium | reverse complement strand
CAAACTCTTCCTCGCCGGCCCCGCCGGCGCCGGCAAGACGACCGCCGGCGTCGGGCGGCTCTTGCACCTGCTCGAGTCCGGCGTCCCGGCCGATTCGATCCTGATCATTACGCCCCAGCGCACGCTGGCCTCCCCCTATTATGACGCCCTCCGCCGCTCGACCGTCCGCGCCGGTGGGCAAGTCACCGTCCTGACCGTCGGCGGCCTGGCCCAGCGCACGGTTGATCTCTTCTGGCCGCTTGTCGCCGAGGAGGCCGGCTTTGGCCATCCAGAGGATGCGCCCGCCTTCCTCACGCTGGAAACGGCCCAATACTACATGGCCCGCCTGGCGCGCCCCCTGCTGGAGCAGGGCTATTTTGAGACCATCACTATTGACCGCAACCGGCTCTACAGCCAAATCATAGATAACCTCAACAAAGCCGCCGTCGTCGGCTTCCCACACACCGAGATCGGCGCACGGCTCAAGGCCGCCTGGGGCGGCGAGCAGAGCCAGCGCCGCATCTATGACGAGGCTCAGGAGTGCGCCGCGCTCTTCCGCCGCTATTGCCTGGCCCACAACCTGCTCGATTTCTCGCTCCAGATCGAGGTCTTTCTCAAGCACCTGTGGAACATGCCGCTGTGCCGCAACTATTTGCTGGAAACCTACACCCACCTCATCGCCGATAACGTCGAAGAGGATACACCTGTGGCCCACGACCTGCTGCGGGATTGGCTGGGTCACTGCCAATCGGCGTTGCTGATCCACGACCGCGAGGCAGGCTACCGCCGCTTCCTCGGCGCCGACCCAGAGGGCGGCCACGCGCTCAAGGAACTGTGCGATGAGCAAATCACGTTCAGGCAATCGTTCGTCGCCTCACCCAACATACAGGCGCTCGGCGACGAACTGGCCCGCAGCCTGAACCGATCAAGAAAACCCCATCTTGCGGAGCAAGAGACCAAACCCCAAATCCAGATCGCGCTGACCTACGACTATCATCGCTACTACCCCGAGATGCTCGACTGGGTCGCTGACGAGATCAACAGGCTAGTGAACACTGAAGGTGTATCGCCAGCCGAGATCGTCGTGCTGGCCCCCTTCCTCCCCGACGTGTTGCGCTTTTCGTTGATGAACCGGTTGGAGACGCGGAACGTGCCGGCCCGCTCCCATCGCCCCTCGCGCGCGCTGCGGGACGAACCGGCCACCCGCTGCCTGCTGACACTGGCCGCCATCGCCCACCCGGCCTGGGGAATCCACCACAGCCGGTTCGACGTGGCCTACGCGCTGATGCAGGCGCTTGACGGCCTGGACCTGGTGCGGGCGCAACTGCTGACCCAGATCGTCTACCGCACTGCCGGCAGTCGCCCCACGCTGACCTCCTTCGATCAAATCGTCCCGCAGATGCAGGAGCGCCTCACATTTGTGATGGGCGAGCGGTACGAGCGGCTGCGCGCCTGGATCGAGGAGTACGCCGCCGCCCCGCCAGCGGAACTGGATCACTTTTTGAGCTGCTTGTTCGGCGAGATACTCTCACAGGCCGGTTTTGGCTTCCACCGCGACTATGACGCTGGGCGAGCGGCTTTCAACCTGATCGAATCGGTGCAGAAATTCCGCTGGGTGGCGGGGGACGACAGCGACAAACCGTTGGGGCAAGAATATCTAGAGATGGTACAAGACGGCGTCATTGCCGCCCAATACATCCATAGCTGGCAACTCCGACCGGAAGACGCGGTGCTCCTGGCCCCAGCCTACACCTTTCTAATGAGCAACCGGCCGGTGGACGTTCAATTCTGGCTCGACGCCGGCAGCCGGGGTTGGTGGGAGCGACTGTACCAACCGCTCACCCAGCCCTATGTGCTCAGCCGTCGCTGGCCTCGGGGCGACGTTTGGACAGACAGTGACGAGCACGAGGCTCGCCAAGAGACCCTGCACCGCCTCATCCAGGGCTTGCTGCGCCGCTGCCGGAGTCGGGTTTACCTGGGCCTAAGCGAGCTGGGCGAGCACGGCCGCGAGCAAAAGGGACCGTTGCTGCAAGCCGTTCAGCGCGTATTGCGTCGCCTGTAGAACACGGATCGCAGGACATTAATGGATTTCTCACGCCTTTACGCCGAGTCGCGCAGAGGAGGCACAGAGAGACACAAAGAGAGAAGAAGGCAATATGAACAATCTAGCCAAGTTGAACAAGCTAACAGAACAGATCATTGGCGCGGCCATTGAGGTGCATCGCCACCTGGGGCCGGGCTTGCTAGAGTCAGCTTATGAAACTTGCCTGGCCTATGAATTTCAGCAACTTGGGCTGACTTTTGAACGACAAAAAGCTCTCCCTCTGATCTACAAAGAGATACACCTAGATCAAGGATACCGCATTGATTTGCTCGTGGAGCGAAGAGTGATCGTAGAACTCAAAGTTGTTGAACAAATCACCCCGGTTCACGAATCTCAAGTGCTCTCCTATCTGAGATTCTCTGGATGCGAAATTGGCCTGCTGCTCAACTTTAACGTCAAGTTGCTAAAGCATGGCATTCGCCGTTTTATAATGACCTAACCTTTTCTCTGCATTCTCTGTGTTTTCTCCGTGTATTCTCTGTGTAGCTCTGTGTAAAATCACGCTTGATAAACAATGTTCAAACCCAGACCCAAACAACAACAGGTTCTCGACTATATCGGCGGCAAGATGGGCGTCTCGGCCGTGCCCGGCAGCGGCAAGACACTTACGCTTTCCTACCTGGCCGCGCAACTGGTCGCCAGCGGACGACTGGAGGACGACCAGGAAGTGCTCGTCGTCACGTTGGTCAACTCAGCCGTGGACAATTTCACCGGGCGCGTGGGCGGATTCATCAAAGAGCGCGGCCTGCTGCCCAACCTGGGCTATCGCGTGCGCACGCTGCATGGCCTGGCCCACGACATCGTCCGCGAGCGTCCCGCGCTGGTGGGCCTCTCCGACGATTTCCAGATCGTGGACGAGCGGGAGGCGGGCAGAATCCTGCAAGAGGCAGCGGCGGCCTGGCTGCGCGCCAACCCCCACGCCGCCGACGAGTTCCTGTCCCCAGACCTGGACGAGGGAAAACAGAATTGGGTGCGCCGCGACCAGTGGCCCGACCTGGTGACCAACGTCGCCCGCAACTTTATCAGGCGGGCCAAAGACCTGGAGGGCACGCCGGATAAAATCCGCCGCCGCCTGGAAAGACTCGCGCAGTCGTTGCCGCTGGTAGAGATGGGGTGTGCCATCTATGCCGACTATCAGCGCGCGCTGCACTATCGCGGCGCGGTGGACTTTGACGACCTGATCCGGCTGGCGCTGCGGGCGCTGGAACTGGATCGAGAACTATTGGAACGCTTGCAGTACCAATGGCCCTACATTCTGGAGGACGAGGCACAGGATAGCAGCCGCTTGCAGCAAGAAATTCTGTCGCTGCTGGCCGGCCCCAACGACAACTGGGTGCGTGTCGGCGACCCCAACCAGGCCATCTATGAGACCTTTACCACGGCCGATCCGAAATACCTACGCGCCTTTTTGCGAGAGGAGGACGTAGAATCACGCGAACTGCCCAACTCGGGCCGCTCGACGCGCAGTATCATCGCGCTGGCTAACTATCTCATTGACTGGACACAATCCAGTCACCCGGTAGAAGCGGTGCGGGATGCCCTGACCCCACCATACATCGAGCCGACCCCACCCGGCGACCCGCAGCCTAATCCGTCCGACGATCCCAGCCAGGTGCGCGTCATCGCTCAAAAATTCACGCCCCAGGAAGAACTGCGGGCCGTGGCTGATTCGCTGGCCCGCTGGCTGCCGGAGCACCCCGATGGAACTGTGGCCGTGCTCGTGCCGCGCAACAATCGCGGTTTTGAGATGGCCGGCGAGTTGAAAAAGCGCGGGCTGGAATACATCGAGCTGCTCCGCAGCACGAGAGAGACCCGCGAGACGGCGGGCGCTTTGGCCAACGCCCTCAACTATCTGGCCGATCCCGCCTCGTCCAAAAAACTAGCCACGCTCTACAAAGTGTGGCGGCGTAAAGACCGCGACGACGAGGAGGCCCACAAACGGCTGGCGTGGGTCGCTAGAAGATTGAGCAAAATTCGGCAGGTCGAGGACTTTATCTGGCCGAGGACGGACCAGGATTGGCTAACCGGGCTAGAGATGGACGAGGAGCTTTCAGTCATTCACGAACAACTGGTCGAGTTCCGCGCGCTGGTTCGGCGCTGGCAAGAGGCCACCCTGCTGCCCCCCGGCCAACTGACCCTCGCCCTGGCCCAAGACCTATTCGAGGAACCGGCTGACCTGGCCGTGGCCCACAAACTGGCCGGTCTCCTGCGCCAGATGAGCACGAGGCACCTCGACTGGCGCTTGCCGGAACTGGTCGAGGAACTGGCGACCGTGGCCCGCAACGAGCGCCGCTTTTTGGGACTGAGCGCGGACGATAGAGGCTTCGATCCCCAGCGACACAAGGGCAAAGTCGTGATCGCCACCACCCACAAGGCCAAAGGGCTGGAATGGGATCGAGTTTACCTGATGTCGGTCAACAACTATAACTTTCCCTCCGCCCGACCCCACGATCAGTTCATCTCCGAGAAATGGTTCGTGCGCGACCATCTCAACTTGGAAGCGGAGACCCTGGCCCAGTTAGAGGCTGTCCTCACTGAGGGCGACCTGCCCGTATACGAGTACGAGGAGCGCGACGTGACCCAAGAGGCGCGGCAGGAATACGCCGCCGAGCGGCTGCGGCTGCTCTACGTGGGTATCACGCGCGCCAGGAAGGAACTGATTATCACCTGGAACACCGGCCGGCGCGGCGACCAGCAACCGGCGGCGCCGTTCATCGCTTTGCAGACGTTTTGGGAGGAAGAGGGTGTAGGGAGTAGGGAATAGAAAGAGGGAGTAAGGAGATAGGAAGTATGGGCAGGATTTTGCACTTTCGACAACTGGAGACGTGGCAGGAGGCACACAGATTGGCGTTGGAAGAAACCAGGTTTTTGTGTAAGCAACGCGACAAAAACCTGGTTTCTCATCTGCTCAACGGCCTCGCCGCCAGCACGGAGCGCCGCCAATGACGACAACACCTACTCCCTACTCCTTACTCCCTACCGACTTCCAATTCAGCCAAGCCAACCTCCAGGACTATGCCGACTGCCCGCGCCGCTTCCAACTCCGCTACGTGGAGCGCGTGGACTGGCCCGCTCACGAGGTGGAACCAGCCCTGGAGAACGAGCGACACATGCAACAAGGCATGGCCTTCCACCGCTTGGCCCATCAACACACACTGGGTATCCCTGAAGAGCCGCTTTCCCGCACCGTGACCGACATAGACCTGCGCCGCTGGTGGCGCAACTATCTGACGCGCGGGCCGGGGAACCTGCCACCCTCGCGTTACCCGGAGATCGTGCTATCCGCGCCGCTGGGCGACTACCGCCTGACTGCCAAGTTTGACCTCATCGCCGTGGACGCCGGGCAGCGTGCCGTCATCGTAGATTGGAAAACATCGCGCAAACGGTCGCGGCGCAAGTGGCTGGTCGAACGATTGCAGACAAAAGTCTACCCCTACTTGCTGGTGCGAGCAGGCGCTCACCTCAACGGGGGGCAACCGCTTGCGCCTGAACAAATAGAGATGGTCTACTGGTTCGCCGAATACCCGAACGAGTCCGCTCGCTTTGCCTACGACGCAGCCCAGATTGAGGCAGACGAGGCCTATCTGACCTCACTCGTAGGGCGGATTGCCAATCCGCCCTACCCGCGCACCACCGACGAGCGCCACTGCCGCTACTGCCGCTATCGCTCACTGTGCCAGCGCGGAGTCGAGGCCGGCCCGTTCGACGAAATGGAAGAAACGGAATTGGGCGAGGATTTTGGCATTTCGCTGGACTTTGAGCAGATCGCAGAGATCGAGTATTAAGGCCGAACTGCCGCAAGGCAGCTCTCAAAGAGTTCAACGACTAGGACGACAAAAACAGCAATGGGCGCAATCGCCCACCACGCGGAGGTAAAAATGAGCGAGCACGACAATCGGAAATTCCCCCGCCCCTCCCAATTGGCCCACACCTTCTCCATCGTCGCCCGCGACCCCGAAAGCGGCGAGATGGGGGCGGCGGTGCAATCCCATTGGTTCTCGGTCGGCTCGCTGGTGACATGGGCCGAGGCCGGCGTCGGCGCTGTAGCGACCCAGGCGCTCGTCGAGGTCAGCTACGGCCCGCTGGGGCTGGCCCTGATGCGGGCCGGCAAATCCGCCCCCGAGGCGTTGGCGACGTTGCTGGCAACAGACGAAGGCCGTGACATGCGCCAGGTGGCGATGGTAGACGCTCAAGGCCGGGCATCCGCCCACACCGGCGCGCGCTGCATCGTCGACGCCGGGCACGAGACCGGCGAGGGCTTTTCCGTCCAGGCAAACATGATGGCCTGCCCCGACGTCTGGCCGGCGATGGCCCGCGCCTACCGCGAAGCAGAAGGTGACCTGGCAGAGCACCTGCTGGTCGCCCTCGAAGCGGGGCAGGCCGCTGGCGGCGATGTCCGCGGACAGCAGAGCGCGGCCATCCTCATCGTAAAACCCGTCTCCGCCGGCCAGCCCTGGACAGGCACAGTGATGGAACTGCGCGTGGAGGACCACCCGGAGCCTATCCGCGAACTGCGCCGGCTGGTGCACCTGCATCGAGCTTACCAGCGCATGAACCACGGTGACGAACTGATGGGAGCCGGGCAGACGGAGGAAGCACTCCAAGAATACCGCACCGCCGCCGAGATGGCGCCCGAGATCGAGGAAATGGGCTTTTGGCACGCGGTCACACTGGCCGACCTGGGGCGTGTGGACGAGGCATTACCTTTGTTCCGCGAGGTGTTCGCCAAGAACGCGGGTTGGCCCACACTGATCACTCGCCTTCCCCAGGCGGGTCTGCTGCGCGACGATCCCGAGATGATGCACCGCATCCTGGCACTGGCGTCCTGAGCGGCTGCTAGGAAACAGCTTTTGGAAAGGCCCAAAACCCTGCCAATGTCTGCTTCTTATCGCATAAAGAACGCCGCAGGGGTCTTGGACGCTAACGCGCACTTGACTTTCCCCACAGCTTGTTGTACGGTCTGCCCGGTGCCTGGCTGGTCTCCCCCGTAACGTAAAGACCTGGAGGGCTTTGGAACCCCCCTAGTCTCAGTAGATCCAAAATGTTACGACAACAAGACCTCGGAGGTCTCTCGAGAGCGCCTTTGCCGGTAAAAACGGGCGCAATCTAAGCAATTTTGCTTCCAATGTCACCTTCCGAGACCTCCGAGGTCTGAAATTTGGATCTACTGAGTCTCGTCGTCACGCTATCATGACTTTGGAGTTCCCCTGTTGGGAGGCTCCCTTTCAGTGGAAGAAGACTGCCCCACGGGGTGAGCCTGTCAGGCTCACCCCGTGTGTTTTTCCTATTTCTCTCACCAACTGGAGTCTGGCAAATTTTCAGAATGCCCACATCTTGGGGTAGGCAACAATAAAGGCGCTAGATATGGGGGTTCGTAGTAGCGGCTTTAGCCGCTTTTGAGCCTTTTGGACGGCTGAAGCCGTCACTACGAACAAAAACGCCAGACTCCAGTCAGGTTGAGCTTGCCAAATTATGATCCAACAGCGCGGCCCGCGTCAAGAAAAGCCAGCGCCCTCTCCAGCACCTCCTGTGGCGTCAGATCGTCCGTATCCAGGTAGAGGTGCGCGTGCTGGCGGGCGTGGCGCAGCCGGTGGGCCTGTTCCTCCCAGCGGGCCGGGCCGGCGTCGGTGGGGCGGCGTAGGCGGGCTGCCTCCCAGGAGACGTCCAGGTAGATGAGCGTGTCAGGTTGGGTGATGATCTGCCACATGGCGGGTACGTAGGAGTGTTCCTGCACCACCTCGCGGGCGTTGTATCCCCGCTCGCGCAGCGCGCGCACGAGCAGCGATTTACCCGAAGCGCACGGGCCAACGACGGCGATCAGGGGGTGTCTATCTCGTTCGGCCTTGTTCATCATAAAGAAACCAGGTTTTTCACGTGATTCTGAGAGCAATTAACGCCGCATAACGATCACTTTCCGTCAAACTCGGTGGTCTGGCTAACAAAAAACCCGACCTGTGCAATTAGTCGTAGCCGCGATTTCGCAATCGCGCAGGGCGCTTTACGCGGAAAAACAGACGCGATTTGGAAATCGCGGCTACAAAACGGGAATTGCTGCCTGGCTAACAAAAAACCTGGTTTCTGGCCTACCTGGATAGCAGGCGCGTCAGCCACGATTGGCGGTGAGAACCGCTGGATTCTTCCTGGGAATAGATGTTCTGCTCGCCGCCCATCTCGCGCAGGCGGGCCAGCGATTTCAGCGAGGCAAAGACGACCAGACAATTATTGGCGCCAAGTGTGACGTCGGGGGCGGGGTGGGGGTCAAAGGTGTCCGCCCCCCTGTGCAAAACGACCGTGAGGTCGAGATCGCTTTCCACTTGGGCGATGGTGCATCCTTCCAGCGGCGAGCCGGCCCGCACCGTCACCCGCGCCGCGTTCATCAACACATCGTCCACGTAGAAGGAGTGATCGATCTGGGCCTGCGTGGCGGCGGCGGCAAAGATGGGGGCCGCCAGCGCCGAGGTGCTGAAAGCGGTGTGAATGTCGAACCCACGCCGCACTCTCTCCGCCAGTTGACTATCGAACATGCGCAGCACCACCTTGATGCCGGGCTGGAGTTCCCTGGCGTCGAGCGCAATGTCCAGGTTGGTCAGATCGTCCTCGGTGCAGACGACGATGGCAGAGGCCTCTTGCACCTGGGCGCTCTCCAACATCTCTCGTTTGCGGGCGTCGCCCAGCAGCACCGGCACGCCCATCTGGCGGATATCCTCCAGGAATGGGTTTTTAGCGTCGTACTCGATGCCGACGATCTCTTCTCCCAAACGCAACAACTCTTTTACGACCCGGTAGCCGATCCGCCCCAGGCCACAGACGACGATATGATCACGAAAAGTCGAAGCGATAGCCACTTGCCAGGCCTCCTTTCGCTCACGGCGGTTGAACAACCCCACGCCAAAGCGCAGCACTCCATCGGCGACGACGGCCAATCCAACCAGGGGAGTAAGGATGAACAGAATTTGCAGGCCGGGGTCGCCGGGGAACGGCAGCACGGTCTCTAAAAAGATCAGTTTGAAAGCAGCGTGCAACGATTCGGCCCAACTGAGGCGCTGCCCGCTGTCTGGGTAGAGGTAAAAGAGGCGCAAAGAGACGGCGCCCGTGCTGAGGAGCAGGACAAAGAGGAGCAGGGAAACGCGAAACTGGCGCACCAGCACCCGCGTATCGCGCCACAGCGCTCTCAGATAGCGGCGGGAGAGGGGGGGCTGCATCAATTCACCTCACAGGGGCAGGCTGAGCGTCAGGCGGCGCACGCCGTCGCTGACGCGGTCCACGACGCGCAGCACGAGCACACTGACGTCGTCCCGGGGCCGTCCATTGTCCAACGCCAGCGCCCGCTCTAATAGATCATCGGCCAACCGCCGGGAGCTGGTATCGCCTCCGGCCACGATCTCGCGCACCACCGCCGGGACGTCGAACACGTAGCTAGAGCGCGCCCCGGCCGCCTCCAGGCCGTCTGTATAGACCACGACTATGGTTCCGGCCACCAGGGGCAGCTCGGTGATCTGCGGCTTGGTGAAGCGCCGCACGCCGACCGGCTGTGACGGTTCGTCGAGCAGCCGCAACCCCTCGTCGGGCGTGATGACGATGGTGGGGCACTGGCTGTTACGCGAAAGCACCAGTGTGCCAGAGACCAGGTCTACCGAGAGAATGTTGAGCGTGGCCGAGACACGGCCGCCCCGGTGGGTGTAGAGATAGTCGTTGGCCGCGCGGGCAGCGGCCCCATCGCGCACGCCCTCTGCCAGCTCAGAGACCGCCTTGCGGGCCACCAAGTTACTGATCGCTTTGGCCGCCCGCCCCGAACGCTGACCGTCCACCAACACGAACGACATGCCGCCGTGGGGGCGCTCGATCATCTCTAGCGTATCCCCGCTCTCGCTGACGGCCCACTTGCCCGCCTTGGCGACGGCGACCTCAATCTCCATTCGACTCTATCGCGCGGCTGATGGCGGCCAAAACGATCCTGATCTCAACCCCAGGCGCAATCTCAATACGGGCGCGGTTTTCCTCCGTGCCAAGATACGTCAGCTTGCCGATGATGCCGCCGACCGTCATGATCTCGCTGCCCACGCTCAATGCGGCCATTTGCTTCTCGCGCCGCCGCTTGGCCCGGTACTGCGGCAAGAACATGAACACGCCCATCACAACCACGCCGATAACCAAAATAACAATTTGTTGAATGTCCACTTTACACTCCTATTTGCCTACTTGTCATTTGCCACTTGTCCACCTGCCACTTGTTTATTATACTCGTGTTGAGAAGGTAAGCCAAGTCGTCGCATCCCCAGCAGGCCAAGGTCAAGCGCGTAAAACACATTGCCGTTCACACCGACAACCATCCCGGTGATCAACTCATCCCCAACCAATTCACGCATCGTGGCTGGATCAGATACCGAATCGAAACTCAAGAGTCCCGCGTTCATGAGCACACCGGGGAGTTGGGCCTGGGATACCGTTTTTCTGTATTGGATGCCGGTTGGTCGTTCCTTGGGATGAGACCGATTTATCCGCATCCTGATGGGATACTACCCCAGGTTCTGACACAAGAGGAACTGGCCGGGCTGGTGCCCGACGGCGCGGTGCGCTTCTTCTTAATATCGGGGCAGGGGAATCGCCAGAACGGCTTTCTCGCTGGGTGACAGAGCAATGCGCGCCCGTCCTGCCGGAGGAGTGGGGAGCCCCCCCCGCCGGTCGCGGCAGGCCGGCGCAGTTGTTCGATTGTGGCCCGTTTGCGCCGGGCTAGAAACATTTAGACGAGCCTGCCAGAGACCAGGTTTTTTCCGAAAAACCTGGTCTCTTCGGATCATCTCAATATTGGGGAGCAACCACCCAGACCTCCGAGGTTTGGGCAGCATATTTGATCTGGAAAGCGAGTTTTACACCCCCAACAGTTTTCTGGAGGATACAAATCTGTAAACCTCGGAGGTCTTGCCCCATCTTATTGAGAAGATACGT
>DUEK01000075.1 GCA_011192155.1 Thermoflexia bacterium | reverse complement strand
GGGATGGTTTCGACCTGGAGATGGGTCGCTTCCCCCAATCGCATCACGGTCCCCTCGCCAAATCGCTTGGTCAGGTTTGCCAGTGCCACGTCCAGCGCCTTTTCACGTCCGTCTTTTGCCATTGTGCTTTTTCCTCTCTTTGCTGCTAAGAGTAGCTTTTATAAAGGCTCAGTAGATCCAAATTTCAGACCTCGGAGGTCTCGGAAGGTGACATTGGCAGCAAAATTGCTTAGATTGCGCCCGTTTTTACCGACAAAGGCGCTCTTGAGAGACCTCCGAGGTCTTGTTGTCGTAACATTTTGGATCTACTGAGGCTCCAAACCCCGTCAATTCTGTTTCTTGCCGTATGAAGAATACCGCAGGGGTTTTGGGCGCTATTGCGTTCCCTTGATGTTAGTGTAGCACAAATGTTCTATTTTGTCAAGCGCAAAGACCTGGTGATTACCCACATGTCAGAACACGAGGCAGTGGCAGTGTTTTCTTTGAACCGCAAAGAGCGCGAAGGCCGCAAAGAAACCCCCTTTTTGATTCTCTTTGCGCTCTTTGCGTGCTTCGCGGTAAGATGTGGGTAATCACCAGCAAAGCACGGCGGGTGTCCGTCATTTTCTTGCGGGGGAGGGGCGAAAAGTAGCATTTCCGGCTGGTAGAAGTGGAATTTATCTGCCGGAGCAGCCAAAACAGCGCAGAATTCGCTAATGAGTTGAGGTTGAGGGCAAAGCTAGGGCAAAAACAAGCTGATTTCCACCCGCTACATGCCCCCAACCGAGCTCAGGTGTGTTTCGCGCAAGAATTTGACGGACACCCGCTTGCTTTTTGCCTCTTGTCATTCTCGCTCTTTCATGCTACACTTTTCCTTTGTCTAAACTTGTTATAGAGGGAGTTCTATGCATAAACGCGCACTGGTCGTGGGGTTGATATTGGTGATGGTTCTGCTCGCTGCAGGGACGTCGGGTCTGGCTGCGCCGCCTCTTCAGGCGCGTTCTGTTATCACTTATCCGACCGATGGGGCGACCATCAGCGGGGTGGTGGAAATCACCGGCATTGCCACTCACCCTAATATAAATTTCTATCAGTTACGCTATGCCGCTGGTCCAGAGGCGACGGGCGGTTCGCAGTGGGTGGATTTTGCCATCGTTGAAGGGACGCAGGTGGAGAACAACGTGTTGGGCAGGTGGGATACTACCATCATTCCCGATGGGCAGTACACGCTGGCTATGGCAGTTTGGGGGCACAACGACTCTGCCAACTATGTCACTTTTGTTACCCACTTGACCGTGAACAACGCCCAGCCGGTACCGTCACCAACATCTGAGGAGGAGCAGCCTACGCCCGAACCGATGCCCACCGCCGAGGCCGGGCCGACGCCTACGCCAGTCTCTATCGAGCAACCCGCCACTTTGACCCCGCGTCCCTCTCCCACGCCCGAGGGTGAGGGTGTGGAGCAAGTCAGCACGCCCTCCGCCGCCGACGAGGAGCGGTTTAACATGCCCTTTAGCGCTAATGAACTGCGTGGAGCTTTTTTCAACGGCGTGTTGATCACCTCAATGCTGTTCTTGCTGTGGGGGCTTTACATGTTGGCCAAGGCCAGCATACGCTGGTATTTGCGCCAGAGCAAGCGTTTCCCCTGGCAGTGAGTCAGCGGCGGGAGGGGGCATGACTCTGGCGACAAGCTCAGAATATACTCTGATCGTTGGATTGGGCAACCCTGGTCTCAAATATGCCGCCAACCGGCACAACGTGGGGTTCCATTGTGTCCGATCGTTAGCCTCGGCGCACGATTTGACTTTTCACAAAAAACAAAAGCGCGCTCGTATTGCTATGGGGACTGTCCTCGGACGGCGAGTCATCATAGCCAAGCCGCAGACGTTTATGAATGAGAGCGGTCGCGCGGTCGCGGCACTGGTTCGCTTCTACAAGGTGCGGCTTGAGCGGGTGTTGGTGGTCTATGACGATTTGGACTTGCCTCTGGGCGCAGTGCGGTTGCGACCAGAGGGGGGTACCGGCGGGCACAAGGGTATGCGTTCCATCGTCGATCACCTGGGCAGTCAATCCTTTCCCCGCCTGCGCATTGGCATTGATCGCCCTCCTGGACGGATGGACCCAGCCGCCTACGTGTTGCAGGATTTCTCAATGAAGGAGAAACCGTTGTTGGAGGAGACGCTGGGGCGGGCCGTGGCCGCTATTGAGACTTGGCTGGGCGAGGGGGTCGAGCCGGCAATGAGTCAGTACAATCGGAGCGTAGAAGTGTGAATGTCTCGGGACTCTTGGCATCACTCGAGTCCATCGAGTCCTACCGAACCCTACGGGCGGACCTGGAGAGCGGCGAAACACCGTCTCCGTTAGGTTTGTCGCGTGCTGCCCGTCCGGCTCTCTTGGCCGCGCTTGCCTGTGACTTACAGCGCCCGATGTTGGTCGTCGCCGGCTCAGTGGAGCGCGCCAAAACACTGGCTCACTCTCTGCGCGATTGGTCTCCCGCTGCGGAGCACATCCTGCGCTTTTTGGAACCACTGACTCTCTTCTACGAACGCGCCCCCTGGACAGATGATGTCATCATAGGCCGCCTGCGCGTTCTCTCGACCCTCTACTCCCAATCCGCAAATTCGCAAACCCGCCATTTTCCATTGATCATCGCCTCGGCTCGCGCATTGATGCAGCGCACGCTGCCGGTGCGTCAGTTTCGCGCCTCCATTCACCAGCTCCGCGTGGGCCAGACGCTCGACCTGGAGCGCGCCCTGAGCCGCTGGGCGGGGCTGGGTTACGAACCGGTCAGCGTCGTCGAGTCTCCGGGCCAGTTCAGCCATCGGGGCGGCATACTCGATATTTTTCCCCCGGCCGATCCACTGCCCGCGCGTATTGAGCTTTTTGGCAGCCAGATCGAGTCGCTCCGTCGCTTCAACCCCGCTACGCAGCGCTCGCAGGAGCGTGTGGGGAGTGTCACCATCACCCCGGCTCGGGAAGCGCTTCCTCGCCATGGCCCGCGTGTCGCTGACTGCGTCGCCGCTCAGTTAGCTCGTGACCTGCCTGCCGATGTGCGCGTCGAATTGGACTCTCATCACGAAGGGTTGAGCGCCGCCCTGCCTTTTCCCGGCCTCGAGTTCTACCTGCCCTATTTCTACACCGGCTCGGCTATGCTGCTGGACTATTTTTCCCCTGAAACGTTACTGGTCGTGGATGACCCTCAGGAGCTGGCGGACGTCTGGGCTGGTTTGGAAGAGGAGGCCATAAACCTGCGGGCCGCTGCCGAAGAAGCTGGGGTGGTCTCGCCTGATTATCCACTTCCCTACATCACCTGGGACGAGTGGGTGGAACGATTGACCGACCGGCCTGTGCTCACATTGGGGCGCGGTAGGGCGGAATGTCATTCCGCCCCACTGGCCGATTGCTTCATACCAGGCCCTCATTTTGGCGGCCAACTCAAGCCCGTGCTGGAGCACATACACACCGCGCAAACCGGAGGCGGGCAGGTGGTCGTCGTCAGCCGGCAGGCCCGCCGCCTGGCGGAACTGTGGGGTGCAGAGCGCGAATACGCTGTGCCGGCCGAGGAGCTGCGCCAGGCGACACAATCTCCTCTTAACTTTGTCCAGGGATCGCTCTCCGAAGGCTGGATTCTGCGCGGCATTGATCTGGGACAGCCTTATGGTTCAGTCCATCTCCTGACGGATGCAGAGATATTTGGCTGGCGTCGCCCACAACCTCGCCGTCCTGTTCGCCGTCGCAAGGCTGCCCCAGAGTCCTTCTTCTCTGATCTCACGCCCGGCGATTTTGTCGTCCACGTCGAGTATGGCATTGGTATCTTTCGCGGGCTGGTTATGCGAGCGATGGAGGGAGTCGAGCGCGAGTATCTACAGGTGGAGTATGGAGAAGGTGACCGCCTCTACGTCCCAATCCACCAGGCGGATCGGCTTAGTCGTTACATCGGGGCCAGCGACCGCCCGCCACGCCTCAACCGGCTGGGCACGGCCCACTGGCAAAGAGTCAAAGAGCGGACCAAAAGGGCCACCGAGGAGGTTGCGCGCGAGCTACTGGAGCTTTACGCTGCCCGCAAACTAGTCCCTGGTCACGCCTTCGGGCCGGATACACCCTGGCAGGCAGAGTTAGAGGCCAGCTTCCCTTATTTTGAGACCCAAGACCAATTGCGCGCTATTATGGACGTCAAGGCCGATATGGAAAAGCCCAAACCGATGGACCGGCTCATCTGCGGCGACGTGGGCTATGGCAAGACCGAGGTCGCACTGCGGGCGGCCTTCAAAGCGGTGCTGGACGGCAAGCAAGTCGCCGTTTTGGTGCCGACTACTGTTCTGGCCCAGCAGCACTATGCTACCTTTCGCCAGCGGTTGGCCCCTTTTCCAATCGAGGTGGAGATGCTTTCCCGCTTTCGCTCTCGCGCTGAGCAGAGCAAGATTCTGGAAAAAACGAGCACCGGTCAGATGGATATCGTCATTGGCACTCACCGGCTGTTGCAGAAGGACGTCGCCTTTGCCGACCTGGGCCTATTGATCATTGACGAGGAGCAGCGCTTTGGCGTCACTCATAAGGAGCGGCTCAAGCGTATGCGTACTGAGGTGGACGTGTTGACAATGACGGCCACCCCCATCCCGCGCACTCTCTACATGTCGCTCACCGGTGTGCGCGACATCAGCACCATCGAAACCCCGCCCGAGGAACGGCTGCCGGTCACTACTTATGTGGGCGAGTACAATGCTCAACTGATACGGCGCGCTATCTTGCGCGAGTTGAAGCGAGGCGGCCAGGTCTTTTACGTCCACAACCGTGTGCAGACCATCGAGATGGCGCGGCGCAAGTTGGAACGGCTGGCGCCGGAGGCGACCTTCGCCGTGGGGCACGGTCAGATGCGGGAGGCCGATCTGGAGCGGGTGATGTTGAGCTTTACTATGGGAGAGATTGACGTGTTGGTATGCACCAGCATCATCGAGAGCGGCCTCGACATTCCCAATGCCAACACGCTCATCGTCGAACGGGCCAATCGCTTTGGGCTGGCGCAGCTATATCAACTGCGTGGGCGCGTGGGCCGGGGCGCTCAACGGGCCTATGCCTATTTGTTCCATAATCGGCTCTCTCGCCTGACGGATGAAGCGCGCCAGCGATTGGAGACTATGCGCGAGGCGACCGAACTGGGGGCCGGATATACCATCGCTATGCGGGATCTAGAGATTCGCGGTGCGGGCGACATCCTGGGCGCCCGCCAATCGGGCCAGATCGCGGCCGTCGGTTTTGATCTCTACACCCGCTTGCTGAGACGGGCGGTGCAAGAGCTAAAGGCGCAGCGTGAAGGTCAACCGCCGCCGCTGGAGCCATTGGGCGGTATCAGGATAGATTTGCCCATCCCGGTGAGGTTGCCCGATGATTACGTCCCTGATACGCGCTTGCGGTTGCAGATCTACCGCCGTCTGGCAGAGCTAGACTCGATGGCGCAGATTGATGAGATGGAGCAAGAGTTGGCCGATCGCTTTGGGCCGCTGCCTCTGGACGTGCAGAATTTGATGTACCAGTTGCGGTTAAAGGCGCTGGCGCGTGATGCCAGAGTAGTGGCCATTGGCGTCGAGGGCGACCGTCTGACGCTGCGGTTGAGCAAAGGGGTTTACGCCGACCGCGAGAAGCTGCAGCGTCTTCTCAATGGGCGTGCCAGCGTCAGTCGCCGGAGCATCTGGTTGTCCCAGGAGCGCGGCTGGCGGGAGGAGTTAGTGACGGTGTTAGAGAGCGTGGCGCGAGCGGCGGCGGTTGACGGATAAGGCAGGAGAGGGTATACTGAGTGTATACTTTGGAGTGCAAAATGAGAGAAATAGCTCAACTCCCTGATACCTATCAAAAGAACATCCGCCGTGCTGCAAGCATAATCCGTGAGGTTGGGTGTACGGATGTTTTTCTCTTTGGTTCACTTACTGCCGGGGAGATTAGGGATAAATCGGACATTGACTTGGCCATACGAGGTTGCCCTAAAGGGAAATTCTTTCACCTCTTAGGCCGGCTTTTGCTCGAGTTGGATTATCCGGTTGATCTGGTCAATTTGGATAGACCAGATGCTTTTGGACGTTACTTGGAGAAGGAAGGAGAGTTGGTCCCAATTGGTTGATAAGGTTGTCTCTCAGGTAGAGTTTGAGATTGGGCAGATTGATCACCTTTTTGAGTCATATACCGATCTCTTGAGGCGTGTGCAGAAAGAGGCCCCTGATTTGGTGGAAGTCACTGCTGCAGCTTCTGTGTTGCATTCGTTCTACAATGGCTTGGAGAACATCTTTTTGTCCATTTCAAAGGGCGTGGATCGTGAGGTTCCGGCAGGCGACCATTGGCATCGTGATTTACTCACTCGTATGGCAGAGGCGACATTGAACAGAGAGCAGGTTCTGGCTGCTGGTACAGCTCACCAATTGGCCGATTATCTGGGCTTTAGGCATTTCTACCGGCACTCGTACTCGTTTTTTCTGGATTGGGACGAGTTAGTGGGGTTGGTAGCGCCATTGCTAGAGATTTGGGCGCAGACGAAACAAGACGTGCTACGATTCCTAGATGGATTGAGCAAGCCGTTGGAGGGTAGGTAATATGATAGTTTTGAGCAATCTTTCCCTCATTCTTCTCGCTGCTGAAGCATTCATCTTGGCCTTGGTACCCCTGACTTTGTGCGGCGGACTGGTCTATGGCCTATGGTGGCTTCAACGGCGCGAGAACCTGCCCAGTTGGCTCAGGCTGGCTCAAGCGTACCTGGAACTGGGCCGGGCCTACGTCGAGATGGCGATGGCGGCTGTGGTCAAGCCGATTCTGCTGCTACATTCCGCCGCGGCGACGGTTCAGAACTGGCTGGATGCGATCACGAGATTTGCGAAAAGGAGACAATAGATGAACTTGCGAACGCGGGTCATGATCATCGGCGGCGTCGTGGGGGCGCTGCTGGGCGTGAGTGCGGCCTATCTGTATTTACGCTCAACCCCTGTCGAGCTGGACGAGGACGGTCGGGAACAACTGCCCGCCGTCCAGACGGGCAAGGCTCTCACGGCTGGCCTGGGCGTGCTGACTGTCCTCAAGCAGATCACTGGCTTGGGGCAATCCTAGTAACGTCACCGCGTTGTCCCTGACCGTGGGATTACCTGAACAGGATCGAGGCTGGGAGTCCATCTGGGCCAACCTCGACGCGCTCCCTGACCACTGGCGCACGCCGGAGCGAGCAGCCGTGGACTGGGGGGAGCGGTTGCGGGAGGCCGGTGGCCGCCGGGTGCTTGATCTGGGCTGTGGGATTGGCCGTCATACGGTCGCCCTGACCCGTATGGGCTTTACCGTCACCGCGACCGACGTCTCTCCTGCGGGCCTGACGACCTGTGCCGCATGGCTGGCCCGTGAGGGGCTGGCTGCGACTCTGGTCCGCCACGAGATGGAGGTATTCCCCTTCCCTGACCGCGCTTTTGATGGCCTGATCGCTTTGTACGTGATCCATCACACCTTGGTGGCCGGGATGCGACGGATACTGGCCGAGGCGCGTCGCGTTCTTTGTCCCAGCGGCCGGCTCTATGCCGCCGTCGCTGCCCGTGACGAGGGCAATATCGCCCGCTACCGCTCCGATGTGGAGGCGGGCAAGTGCCGGGAGATCGAACCATTCACCTTTGTCTATTCGCGCGAGGCTCCCAGCGATAAGCACCTGTTGCACCACTACTGCGACGAAGCGGAATTGCGCGCTCTTCTGATAGGCTTTGCTGTGGACGACCTTCACCTCGCGCGTTGGGAGTACACCGGTGACGATGGGGTCGTCCGAATCGGCGCGCACTATCACGTTCAGGCTCAAGTACGGTGATTCGATTGCCTTATGTTGACATCACCTTTTTGTCTCGAGAGGCAGCGGCTGTCTATGGATATTCGTGTTAGGCTAATTTATCTACTTCGCCGCAATCTTTTCTCAGTGCGGCTCTCGACAATTTTGCGCGGAGTGTCTCCCCAAGAGTACCTTGTACAAAAAGGACGAACCCGTCTCTGCATTGAGGGCTACCCTCGGTCAGGGAACACGTTCGCTGCGCTCATGTTCCACAAAGCAAACGATGCCCACCTGGGACATCATACCCACTGTACGGGCCAGATTGCCCGCGCGCTGCGTTACGGCATCCCGGCCGTCGTCCCTATCCGAAATCCGGTTGATGCAATTACCTCGTCGGTGTTTGCTCTGGGCAATAAAGATGTTGATAGTGAAGTCTATCGCTATCTTGCTTTCTATCGCTGGGTAGAGCCTAGAATAGATTCCGTTGTCCTGGCCCCGTTCGAGACGATCATTACCGATTTTAACCAGGTGATCAGGTTGGTCAACGAAAAATATGGAACAGAGTTTAACTATATTGATGATCTGGAGGGCGCGACGGAGCAGATCAGGCGGTATTTTGACGACCTCTTTGACAACCGAAGCGAGAAGGAGGGGAGATTGAAATGGGCGCCGGCAGTTGTGAGAGACGCTCTCCCCGGTTTCTTGTTCAGTATGGAAGAACAAAAGAATTCAGCCCTGAGATGGAAACCCATTCCTGTCCCTGGAAGGGAGGAAGGGAAAAAAGAGCTTGAACCGTTGGTATCAAATCACAAGTACATTGGCCAGGCACAAGCTCTGTACGATCATCTGACCAGCCGTCCGATGACCTAGACGGGCGTGATAGGCTCAGTAGATCCAAAATGTTACGACAACAAGACCTCGGAGGTCTCTCGAGAGCGCCTTTGCCGGTAAAAACGGGCGCAATCTAGGCAATTTTGCTGCCAATGTCACCTTCCGAGACCTCCGAGGTCTGAAATTTGGATCTACTGAGGCTTTGGGTTTTTTCAAAAACTATTTCTTGGCAGTCACACATACGAGGAGGAAAATCATGGCGTTAAAATTCCCGTCCGACGAATGGATCAAGGAACTGAGCACCAAGCTCAACGAAAGTGAAGACTATGAGCGTTCGGCCAAAGATTGGGAGGGCGACTTTATCTTTGTCGTCGAACCCGACGAGGCCTATAGTGAGACCGCTTACCTGTTCCTCGGCCTCTACCACGGCAAAAGCCCCGACGCGGCCATGGTCGAGAGCAAGGTCGAGCGGGAGGCAGAGTTTGCCCTCAGCGCTCCGTTCACCAACTGGCGCAAGGTCATCGAGGGCGAACTAGAGCCTATCCAGGGTATGATGACGCGCAAATTAAAGCTGGCGGGCAACATGATGAAGATCATGCGCTACCCCAAGGCGGCCAAAGAGATCGTCAATTGCTGCGCGCTCGTGCCCACCGACTTTGGCGACTGACATTCTTTGTAAGGAGGCCGCGAGATGTGGTATTTTGTATCACCAGAAATCGTCTTTGGCGAGGGGGCGCTGGGCGAACTTGACGAGTTGCAGGGCCGGCGCGCTCTGATCGTCACCGATGCTACACTGGTCCAACTGGGCCTGGTGGATAAAGTGAAGGTCCATCTGGATAAAGCGGGCCTTGAGACGCGCATCTTTGACGCCGTTGAACCTGACCCCAGCGTGCAGACGGTGCGCCAGGGCGTGAATGTGGCGCAGGATTTCAACCCCGATTGGATCGTCGGCCTGGGCGGCGGCTCGCCGATGGACGCGGCCAAGGCGATCTGGGTGCTCTATGAGCGGCCCGACCTGCACCCGGCCGAGATCAACCCCTTCGTCCATCTGGGCCTGCGCCAGAAAGCGCGCCTCATCACCATCCCCACCACCAGCGGCACCGGAGCCGAGGTCACCTGGGCCATCGTGCTGACCGATATGGAAGAACAGCGCAAGATGGGGCTGGGCAACCGCGAAAACGTCGCCGACATTGCCATCGTGGACCCCGCGCTGGCGGCCGGAATGCCGCCCCAACTGACCGCCGACACCGGTCTGGACGCGCTGACCCACGCCATCGAGGGCTACACCTGCACCTGGCACACCGACGTGACCGATGGCCTGTGCGTCAGCTCCGCCCGGCTCATCTTGAAGCACCTGCCGCGCGCCGTGGCCGACGGTTCCGACATGCAAGCCCGCGAGCGTATGCACAACGCCGCTACCTGCGCCGGTTTGGGGTTTGGCAATGCTATGGCCTCGATGGCCCACGCCATGGGCCACGTGCTGGGCGCGACCTTCCACGTCCCTCACGGCCGCGCGGTGGCGATTTTCTTGCCGCACACCATCGAGTTCGCCGCCCAGGAAGCGCCAGGCCGGTTCGCGGAACTGGCCGGATTGCTCGGCGGCCCCCAAGCGGAAGGCGAGAAAGCGGCGCGCGCGCTGGCCGAACGCATCCGCGACCTGTGCCGCGAACTCGGCAACCCCGTCGGCGTCGCCGAGACCGGCGTCGAGCGCGAACCCTACGAAGCGCAGTTGGACAAAATGGTGGATGACGCCTTCAACGATACGCAGATCATCACCGCCGCGCGTTCACCTTCCTACGACGAACTGCGGCAACTGTTCCTCTATGCCTACGATGGCAAGCGGGTGGATTTCTAAGACGAGGAGATAAACATGTCCCGACAGGCCGAGGCGATAACAGTTACACTGCCACCGGATATTGGCCCGATTTTGGGTGGTTTGGCCGGAGAGACACCGGGTCAAAAGATCACCTACCTTCTTGGTCGCGATCTTGTTCGTTGCCTGGAAGAGTGTAAACGGGAACTGATGGAGCTCGAAATCAAATATGGTATGGAATACGATGATTTTCAAGAAAAATTAAGCGTCGGGGACTTGGGTTGCGAGTTTGGATATGAACTCGAGATAGATGCGATGAGATGGGATGATCTGGTTCAGGAAAAGAGACACTGGCTGCAGCAGTTGAATCTACTCAAGGGACTTGGTTTATGGCGCTGAAAGAGTTTCGGCGCGCGTTGACAATTGCTCTTGACCATCACCTTCCTGAAGCGGAAGTGACTATCCAGGAAAATCGCGGTGTCGTTTTGGCGTGCAGAGCCAAAGCTGATGCCAATACTTTTGTCGCTGTGTATTTCAACGCTTTGACTGGAAAAACTAGTTACGCCTTGATCCACCGCGACCAACGAGTAGCGGGATACGATAACTACAAGTTCTGGCATCATCACCCTGCCGAGGAACCGGATCGGCACATTCCCTGCCCGAAGCCTGTTCCGGAGGAGGTGATTGCAGAGTTAGCCAGGGTGATGCATCAAATTCTGGAGGTAAAATGAACGGCTACATCGGTAAAATCCTACACGTTGACCTTAGTACCGGAGAGCTTTGGGACGAACCACTGAATGAAAAATACGCCCGCGCCTTTGTTGGCGGCAGCGGGCTGGCCGCGCGCTATCTCTACGACATGGTGGACG
>DUEK01000074.1 GCA_011192155.1 Thermoflexia bacterium | reverse complement strand
CTGGGCGGCGCGCTCTTTGTCCTGCTGGCGGTCTTGGGTGTGGCGACGGTGATCGAGCCGCTGATTGGGCTGGCGGCCGCGCTCTTCCTCGGCCCGCTGTGGGCTTACCTGCGGGCTGAAGTACCGCAGGTACCGGCTCAGATCGCCCAACTATTTGTCGCGCTGGCGCTGGCTGCCTGGCTGGCGCGGGGGTTGGCGCGGCGGGAAATTCGTCTCCCCAACCTGCTGGGTAGGGGCAACCACGAGAGGTATCTGCTCAAAAATCCGGGGGAAGAAACCAGGTTTTTATGTAAGCGAAGCGACAAAAACCTGGTTTCTCATCTGCCCCTACTGTTGCCGCTGCTCGCATTTCTCGGCGCGGCGCTTTTCTCTCTGTGTGACGCAGTCGAATTGCCTGTCTACGGGTTGCCTGAACTGATCAAATGGGTACAGATTTTACTGTTGTACCTTTTTGTCAGCGATTATCTTTCGGCGGGTAAGCAAACCCGCCCTACGTCCCGGCGCTTGGGCTGGCTGCTGGGTGCGCTGCTCGTGACAGGGTTGTTCCAAGCCGGAGTGGGTATCTGGCAATTCGGGCTGCGCGGCGAGGGGCCAGATCACTTTGCCATCGCCACGCTGGGTGAGCATTTCTATCGCGCTTATGGCACCTTCGAGCAGCCGAATCCTTATGCGGGCTACCTGGGGTTGACGCTGCCGCTGGCGTTGGGAGTGACGATTGGGGCCATCAGAGACGCGCATCTACGGCGTAGGAGGGGCGTAGCGCTGCTACGTCCCTACGCTTTGCTCATCGTCGTCGTTGCTCTGGGAGCCGCGCTGGGCATGTCCTGGAGCCGCGGGGCGTGGCTGGGGTGCGGAGCGGCGCTGGCCGTGATGGCACTCGCCCTGCCGCGCCAGGCCCGCTGGGGACTGCTGCTGATCGTCCTGCTCGTCGGCGGGGGGGGCGGCCTGTATGCGGCCGGGCTGATACCGGAATCCATCCTGGCCCGTCTGACCAGCTTTGTCCAGGACGCGCGCTTCGAGGACGTGCGCGGAGTGGGCATCAACGACGCCAACTATGCCGTCGTAGAGCGGCTGGCCCACTGGCAGGCGGCGCTGGAGATGTGGCGCTACAACTTTTTGAACGGCGTCGGCTTGGGCTGCTATGAGCCGGCCTACTCACGGTTCGCGCTCATCAACTGGCCCATCGCGCTGGGCCACGCCCACAACTTTTACCTGAACATCGCCGCCGAGACGGGCCTCTTTGGCCTGGCCGCTTATTTATTCCTTTGGGGCGCGGTCTTCTGGCAGACCTGGCGGGCCACCCGCCGCGCCGAAGGGCTTTTGCGCGGGGTCGCCATCGGCCTACTGGGCGCCTGGACCCATCTGAATGTCCATCACTTTTTGGACAACCTATACGTCAACAACGTCCACCTGCACATCGGAGTCCTGTTGGGCTTGTTGGCCTTTATCATTCGACAAATCGACAAATCGGCAAACGAGTATAACATCTATGGCAACTATTCTCTCTCACGTTAAAGACAATAAAAAAGAAATTGTCCGCTTTCTCAAATTCTCCATCGTCGGCACCATCGGCGCGCTGGTGGACTTTGGGACGCTCTACCTGCTGCACGCTGTATTGGGCCTCCCCATCGTCCTCTCCAATACCTGCTCCTTCACCGCTGCCGTGCTGAGTAACTTTATCTGGAACCGGTACTGGACCTATCCCGATTCCCGCTCCAAGCCCATCCGCGCACAACTGCTCCAGTTCTTTGCCGTCAACATCGTTGGCTGGGGGATCAATACTGGAATCTTGTTGCTCCTGCGCTTTCCCTGCGCCTCATTGGTCGGCAACATGCTAACTTTGGAACCAGAGGCGGCCTACAAACTAGGATATAACCTGGCCAAAGCCATCGCGACGGGCGTTGTTCTATTCTGGAACTTTTTTATCAACCGTATCTGGACCTACTCGGACGTGGACTGATGCGCATCGGCATTGATTACACCGCCGCGGCTCGCCAGCGTGCCGGCATTGGCCGTTACACGCGCGAGCTGGTCGGCGCGCTCCTGGCTTTGCCTACCTCTCATCATTACACCCTCTTTGCTGCCGTTGGCGGGCTGCCCCGCGCCCACTGGCAGCGCGAAATAGACCGGCTGCGCGCCACTTGCCATTCACAACTCGCCATTCGCACCCTCCCTCTCAGCGACGATTGGCTGGCACGCCTGTGGCATCGCTTGCGACTGCCCATCCCGGTCGAGACTGTCACCGGCCCGCTCGATATTTTCTACTCTCCCGACTTTGTCCTCCCGCCCACCCGTCGCGGTACGCGCACGCTGCTCACCGTCCACGATCTCTCCTTCCTGCACTACCCGGAGCACTTTGTGCCCAAGCTGGTGCAATATCTGACCCATGTGGTGACTCGCTCCGTGGCCCGCGCCGACCAGGTGCTGGCCGATTCAGAGGCCACCCACGCCGACCTGCTCGCCCTCCTGGGGACGGAACCGGAAAAGGTAGCCGTGCTCTACAGCGGCGTGGACGCCCGCTTCCGCCCCCAGCCCGAACCGGGCGAGGCTGAACGCATCCGCGCCCGCTACTCCATCGGCGACCGGCCCTACGTCCTCAGCCTCGGCACTCTCCAGCCGCGCAAAAATTATTGCCGCCTGATACAAGCCTTCACCCGCTTGCCGCTTGCAGACCTGCAACTCCTCATCGCGGGAAGGAAAGGCTGGCTCTACGAGAACATTCTGGCCGAGGCGGAAAAGCATCCCGATAGCGTGCGCGTGCTGGGCTTTGTAGACGACAAAGACCTGCCGGCCCTGTACCGCAACGCCGGCCTCTTTGCCCTCCCGTCGCTGTACGAGGGATTCGGGCTGCCGGTGTTGGAGGCGATGGCCTGCGGCGCGCCCGTCGTCTGCTCGGACGTTTCATCGCTCCCGGAGGTCGCAGGCGATGCAGCGCTGCTGATAGATCCGCTCAATACCGAGGAACTGACCGCAGCGATGGGCCGCGCATTGGGAGACGCCGGCCTGCGTCAGGAAATGACGTCCAAAGGGCTTGCTCAAGCGGCCCGCTTCACCTGGGAGAAAGCCGCCCGTCAGCTCTTGGATACGCTCAATGGAATGTAAAACCCACCGCGCAGCTGCGCCATCTTGCACCCGGCATCCTTCTGAGCTATAATCTTCCCACTGGAGGTCTTGTCACCATGTATCCTATATACTCCACCAACGGCGAATGGGTCGCCATGCTCCACGAGGGTCGCCTTTACGACACCCTGGGCGAGTGGATCGCCTGGCTCGACGACAAAGAGGTCTACAACCGCGATGGTCAATACGTCGGCTTCCTGTCGGACGAAGCGCGCGGAACGTGCGGGCGCATCCTGCGCGAGCGCATCCGCAGAAACAAGCCGCTCCGCCACGCGCCACCCGGTTCACCCAAAATTAGGCCGCCCTCCCACGCTCCACTGGCCCCCCTCTTTGCCGAACTGCCCTGGAACGTGATGGACGTCTTTGAAGATAACGCCGACATCTTTAGATACATCTCCGAGCTACGGCCCGATTGGGAAGACTGATGGTTGCGGATCACAGATTGCGCGTAGATTTTTGGCCCTGTCTCGCGGGCCTCGTTCTAGTCGTCGTGGGATTCCTTGGTCCATGGATTCCTCACGAGACCGCCGCTCTGACCGTGACGGGGCTTGAACTGGCCGAGTTTGCCAAATTCTTTCCCCAGGTGCAGGGCGGCGTGGTTCACGTGACCCGCTGTTTGTTTTTCACGCCCGTGACCGCTGCCGCTATCCTGCTGGGCCTCGCGGTCTCGGCGCTCGCCGTTCGCCCCGTTACCCGCTTCACTGGCGCTGGCTTGGCCGTGTTGCTGGCCCTCGTCGCGCTGCCCCCTTACGGGTTCTACCTCGCCGCGGAATACCGGGGTCACTTGATTTTGGCCGTCGGCGGCGCAGTGTTGGTTCTGCTGACTTTTCTATCACACCGGCCCTCCCGACGTATCTGGGGCATCTGTGTGATGGTATTGGCGCTCGCCGGCGCCGTCCCCGCGCTGTGGCAATTCACCCTGCTGCGCCCTCTCGTCGCCGCGCTGTACGATGCGCCCCTGGGACTGGGTTGGGGATTGGTCGCTTGCGCGGCGGGGTTTGCACTACTCCTGCTTTCAGGTGCTTTGGCCGTCATCAGACGATAAGCTATCTATGACTCCCCTGAAAAAAGGTGTTGAGCCATTCGGCGGTGGGGCAAAGTGATTAAAAAACCAGGTTTTTTGACGATGCAATCCCTTAAACCAGCCTATTATGAACCAAAAGTGGGGCGCTGGCCCTAATGGTTTCCGAAAAACCTGGTTTTTTCAGTAGAGTCATCTATCACAACAAGCTCAAAAGAGCCGCCAGACCAAAGATGGTGACGATGATGCCGGAAATTCCGTTCACCCAGCGCAAGGCGCGCGTATTGAACTTGGCGCGAAATGCGCCCGCCATCCCGCTCAAGAAAAGCCACCACAGACTTGAGCCGATGAATACGCCCAGCACCAATATCGCCGCCGAACCATAATCCCCGCTCGCACTTCCCACCCCCAGCCCGGCAAATACCGCCGTGAAGGAGAGAATGGTCATTGGGTTGGTGAGGGTAAGGAAAAAGGTCGAGCCATACGCGCCGGCAAGCCCTCTACTTTCGACGGGGGCTGGCTGCTCGGATGGCTTTGCCAGCAGGGTCTTGACGCCCAGGTAACAGAGAAACAAGCCGCCAATCAACCGTACCCACGTCTGCTGGCCGATCAAGAGGCTTGAGATAAACGTCAGTCCAAACCCAGCGATGCAGCCATAGATCGCGTCAGCAGTCGCGGCCCCCAGGCCAGAGACGAGACCCGCCGCGCGCCCCTCGGTCAACGTGCGGCGGATGCACAACACGCCGATCGGGCCGACCGGCGCGGCGATTGAAAAGCCGATGATGATTCCTCGAAGCAAAAAGGCGATGTTCATTTGCCAACCGCCCACAACTGCACGAGATTCAGGCACACCTGCGTGGCCCTAGCCATATCTTGCAGGCTAACCCACTCCAGGGGGCTGTGAAAGTTTTGCATCCCGGTGAAAAGATTGGGCGTGGGAAGCCCCCTCTCGGTCAAACGGGCGCCATCTGTGCCGCCGCGAATAGGGTTGATGATGGGTGTTATCCCCGTCTGTCTGATGGCTTCAATCGCCAGATCGACAGGGCTCGTATCTTTTTCGAGCCAATATCGCATATTCCGATACTGCCGGGTGATTGTGCACTCGACCTTTGCTCTTGGTTCGGTCATCTGCAAGGCCTCGCAAACCGTTTGAAGCAAATCACCGTGTGCCTTCAAGCCATCCAGTTCAAAGTCACGCAAGATAAAATAGAGTTCGGCTTTGGCGACTGTGCCACTGAGCCTGTAAAGGTGGATGAACCCCTCGCGCCCCTCGGTAGTCTCCGGGGTGCGTGTGCTCTGGGGCAACCTGTTCACCAGTTTGGCAGCCAAGTGCAGCGCGTTCACCATTTCACCCTTGGCAAAGCCCGGGTGGGCAGGAACGCCCATGATCTTGACGAGGGCCTTGTCGGCTGAGAAGGTCTCGTAGGTGATCTCTCCAGCAGAACCGCCATCCAGAGTGTAGGCGACAGAGGCAGCTAGATCGCCCAGCGTTAGATTCTCTACCCCCCGGCCCACTTCCTCATCAGGGGTGAAACAGACGCGGATGTCCCCGTGAGGGATGGTGTGATCGCTCAACAACTGTGAGGCTACGACCATAATGATGGCTACGCCCGCCTTGTCATCAGCGCCCAGCAACGTCGTGCCGCTGGCCGTGACAATATCTTCCCCCAGCTTGCTCCCCAACTCGGGAGAGTTTTCCGTCGCCAGTACTCGATCAGGATCATCAGGCAAGAAAATGGGTTCGCCAGTATAGTTTCGGTGAACGATGGGCTTCACATTGGCTCCACTGAACGCGGGGGCAGTATCTACGTGCGCCAAAAAGGCCACTGTGGGCGCATCGTCGGCCGGTGCGGTCGCGGGTATGGTCGCCAAGACACAACCATAGTCGGTCAGAGCGACGTCACTGGCTCCGAGCGCCTCTAGTTCGCTTTCGAGCAGCCTCAGCAGATCGAGTTGCTTGGACGTGCTGGGGGTCTCGTTCGAATCCTCGGCGCTCTGGGTGTCAATTCGCACGTAACGCAAAAAGCGCTCTTCGAGTTCCTTCAAGTATGCCTGGTACATAGTTGCCTCCAAGGTTGCAGTTCCACATACTCGTTCATCGTTTGCTCACTGCTCGCTACCTGCTTCCCACTCGTGCTTCAAAAGCCCATACAACAACATATCATACCGCTTGCCATCCCGTTGCAAGAACTCCCGAAACGCCCCCTCGCGCTGAAAGCCCAGCTTTTCAAAGAGCGCGATGGAACGCTTGTTGTAACTGAAAACCGTCGCTGTGACGCGATGTAGATTAAGCTCGTCAAAGGCAAAGGCGAGCGCCAACCGCGCCGCCTCGTAGCCGTAACCCTGGCCCCAGTGAGACCGCTCTCCGATACCAATGCTGAACCCACATACCCCGTGCGGCCACAAGATGCCGTCCAACTCGACATATCCGATCAGGTCTTGGCTGTCGAGAGGGCGCACCGCAAAAGCAAAATCGTCCTTTGCCTTGTGCAACTCTTCTAGCCAGCGGCCCAACTCGGCCTCCGACTTGGGCCGGGCCGGACGCGCGTCGTACAGCCGCATAAACTCGGCGTCCTCGAACCAGTGAACAAGGGTTGGAAGGTCACTCGTGTTCAAAGCCGTCAGCCGGACCCGGTCGCCGCACAAGAGCTTGGAGATGGTCATTTACCTCGCCCTCCCTACCGTGAATGGATTGATGGGCGTAAATATACGCCTAACGTTACAAATGGTCAAGTCGTTTCCGTATCTTGCATCCGGCCCGCAGTGGCGCAGAAATCCAGTTCGGGGTAGAATAAGGAACGCGCGGACTTGCGGTCAACTAGCTGGAGATGAGAAATGGTAACGTGGATGGAGCAAAACCAAAACCGAGCTGACGGATGTGACGTGGTCGTTGTGGGAGCGGGGCTGGTGGGCGCGGCGGTGGCTGCCCGCTTGGCTCGCGCCGGGTTCAACACAGCAGTCCTTGATGCCCAGGGCGTGGCGGGCGGCGCGACAGGCCGCAGCGCCGGGATGGCGCTCACTGGGCTGGCCGGCCACTACAACTGGGCCGTTGGCGCTTACGGACGCCAGGAAGCGCGAGACGTATGGGCGCTCACTATCGAGGGGCGCGAGCGACTGATCGAGGCCGCCGGGCGGCTGTCCGTGCCCATCGAAAACACCGGCAGTCTGGCGCTGGCCATTGAGGATACCGAAGCGCATACGTTGGAGGAATCGGCGACGCTGCTGCAAGAGGATGGTTTTGACGTCCAGTTCGAACTCGGCGATCCGCTGGGGCGCGGCTTTCGCGCTGCCCTGCGCCACCCCGCCGACGTGACGGTAGACGCCGGTGAGCTGACCCGCTCGCTGTTATCTAGCGAGGATGTGAGTGTCCACGAAAGAGCCGAGGTCTACGATCTGGAGCCGGAGAGAGACAGCGTGCGCGTCTGGGCGCAGGGCCGCAACGTGCTCTGCAGCGCCGTCGTGCTGGCGGTCAATGGCTATGCCTCGCTGCTTGACCCCTACTTTACCGACAAGGTCGCCCCGACCCGCAGCCTCATTTTCGCCACTGAGCCTCTGGATGGGATATTGCTGGAGCAACCTTGTTGCGCCGACTATGGGTACGAGTACTGCCGCCAGTTGCCCGATCGCCGGCTGCTGCTGGGTGGGTGGCGGCGACCGCAACCCTCAGGTCAGCAGCAAGATCAGGAACCCGGGTTAGGGGATGTGATGCGGGATGGGTTGACTCGCTTTGCCTCGCACTACTTTCCCGAGGTCGAGACACGCAAAGCTGACCGCTGGTCGGGCATAATGGGCTTTACGCCCGACGGCCTGCCGCTGGTGGGCAGGCTGCCCGATCTGCCACAGGTCTACTTTGCGGTCGGGATGGGGGGGCGGGGATTGTCTTGGGCCTTTGCCATCGCCGACCGGTTGATGACGCTGATGTTGAACGACGCCGATCCGGGCATTCTCTCGGCGGCGCGGTTGGGCTGAGAGCTACCATTTGCAGACGCGGTAGATGCAGATTTGAGGATTTGCTACCGGGCACTTTTACCAAGTTTATGGTTACAGAGATTTTTGAGAGAGTCCACCAGTGTGAAGCAGCGATTTCGTCAACTGGAGTCTGGCGTTTTTGTTCGTAGTGACGGCTTCAGCCGTCCAAAAGGCTCAAAAGCGGCTAAAGCCGCTACTACGAACCCCCATATCTAGCGCCTTTATTGTTGCCTACCCCAAGATGTGGGCATTCTGAAAATTTGCCAGACTCCAGTATGTAGAAAAGTGTAGCGCAACTACAGATTTCCAAAGCAGTTGTCCGCAGCAATCAAAAAGCGCCTGATCGGGCGCTTTTTAGTACCATCAGGAGCCGCAAAAATGGATCAAATCTCGCCCCAATCACTGCTGGCCCTGCTCAAGGGCAGGCGCAGCATCCGCCGCTACCGACCAGACCCCGTGCCAGACGAGATGATTGAACAACTGCTAGAGGCCGGGCGATGGGCGCCCTCGGCCAGCAACCGGCAGCCGTGGGTCTTTGTCGTCGTTCAGGACGATGCAGTCCGTCAGCAAGTGGCGCAGCACGCCGCCTACTACTTTATCCGTTGGGCGCACGTGGAGGAAGCCCCCCTGCTCATCGTCCTGTGCGGGAACGGTCGCAACCGCATATATCGCCAGTTCCTCCACGAAGACGTGGGGCTGGCGGGATCCCAGATCATGTTGCAAGCCAAAGCGTTGGGATTGGGGACCTGCTGGCTGGGCGGCCTGGATCGGGAGGCCATCGCCAGTGTGCTCAAGCTGCCGGAACACGTGGAGGTCATCGGATTGCTGACGGTGGGTTTCCCGGCCGAAGAGCCAGACCCCACTCCCCGCAAACCCCTGGCCGAGATCGTGCATTACGACGTCTATGGCAACCTGGAAAAAGCCGAAAGCGCGACGCCAGGACAGGCGACGGGCGGACTGCTGAGTAACCTGCTGCGCCGGTTGAGGGTCAACTTTCGCCCCCGATGACTGCTCCTGCCCAAGATCGTACAGGTCGAGTCTGGCGACGGCTGGCCGCAGCACTAGGCTGGACGAAATCGAGCTACGCCCTGATGAGCCTGTTTGCGGCCACCATATTCGTGATCGGTGTGGTCTGGTGGCCACTGGCGAGGGACGCCCTATCCTACATTGACTGGTCACGCCCCTTGTGGCGACAGATGGACTGGCTGCTGTTGTTCGACTTTGCCGTCATGTCGCTCCTGATCATGGCCGGCGCCGACCTGAAAGCGGATGCGCTGATCATCTTTGTAGGGCTGGCCGGCGGCCTGATGATTGAAAGCTGGGGCACCCAGACCGAGCTGTGGGTCTACTATACCAGCGAGCGCCCGCCGCTGTGGATCATCCCCGCCTGGCCCATCGCCAGCCTGTCCATCGACCGCTTGACCCGTCTACTGCAACGATTGACGCGCCGCCTGCCTGTCCCACACTCCACTGCGCCCCTCCTGTATTGGTTGCTCTTTCCCGCGTTCTACGCGATGCTGATAGCCTTTGTTTGGCCGACGCGCGATTTATCTCTCACCGTGATGGCCCTGCTCCTGTGCACCCTGCTGATCCTTAGTCCAACCAACCACCGCTTGGCGGTGCTGACGTTCATCGCCGGATCGGGACTGGGCTACTTTTTGGAACTCTGGGGCACCACGCGCCTGTGCTGGACCTACTACACTCGCCAGACGCCGCCTCTGTTCGCCGTGCTGGCCCACGGCATGGCGGCGGTCGCTTTTTGGCGTGTAGGGATGCTGATCAAGCAGTTGTGGAGCAAACTGCTGACATAGAGCAAGTTGCCAACTTGCCCACTCGGAGCTTTGTGTTAAAATCTTGACAATCTACTAATCCAGACATTGATATGAGCTACAATCCCCAAAATCCCATCATCGTTCAGGGCGACAAGAGCGTCCTCTTGGAAGTTGATAACGATCTCTACCAAGACGCCCGCGACGTGCTGGCCCGCTTTGCGGAACTGGAAAAAAGCCCCGAGTACGTCCACACCTACAAGCTCACCCCGCTATCCCTGTGGAACGCCGCCTCCTCCGGCCTGTCCGCCGAGACGATCCTGGATGGACTAGAGCGGTACAGCAAGTACCCGCTCCCCGGCAACGTGCGGGTGGACATTGCGGACTATGTCTCCCGCTACGGGCGGGTGAAACTGATCCGCCGCAATAGCGACACACTGCTCACCTCCAAAGACGTCCCGCTGGTGGCCGAACTGGTGCGCCACAAACTGCTCGCCCCCTACGTCATCGCGCAAGTTGACTCGCACACCCTGCGGATAGATGGGGCCATGCGCGGACACATCAAACATGCGCTGGTCAACATCGGCTACCCGGCCGAGGACCTGATCGGCTACGTGGACGGCGAAGCGTTAGCAATCCACCTGCGGCTGATGACGTCCGCCGCCAAGCCGTTCGCGCTGCGCGATTACCAGCAGGACGCGGCCGACGTATTCTACGCCGGCGGCGCGGCTCACGGCGGCTCTGGCGTCATCGTGCTCCCCTGCGGCGCGGGCAAGACGATGGTCGGCATGGCGGCGATGGAGCAAATGCAGTGCAACACGCTCATCCTCAGCCCCAATACCGTCGCCGTGCGCCAGTGGATTGACGAATTGTTGGACAAGACGACGTTGACGGAAGACCAGATCGGCGAGTACACGGGGCGGCGCAAGGAAATCCGGCCCGTGACCATCTCTACCTACCAGACGATGACCTATCGCAAGCGGGGGACGAAAAACCGCGGCCTGCCGATGATCGAAGAATTTCCCCACTTTCAATTGTTCAACGAGCGCGACTGGGGACTGATCATCTACGACGAGGTACACCTGCTGCCGGCGCCCGTCTTTCGCATCACGGCTGAGTTGCAAGCCCGCCGCCGACTGGGGCTGACCGCCACGCTGGTGCGCGAGGATGGCCGGGAGGAGGATGTCTTTTCCCTCATTGGTCCCAAAAAGTACGACGTGCCCTGGAAAGACCTGGAAAAACAGGGCTGGATCGCCACCGTCGAGGTGACCGAGATCCGCATCCCCCTGTCCCCCGACATGCGGATGGAGTACGCCGTCGCCGAACCGCGCCAGAAATACCGCGTCGCCGCCGAGAACCCGCTAAAGTTCAAAGTGCTGGATCAATTGCTGGATAAACACCCGGACGACCAGTTGCTCATCATCGGCATGTACCTGGATCAGCTCGACCGGGTGAAGGAAAAGTACGACTATCCCATCATCACCGGCAAGACGCCGGTGCGCGAGCGGCGCAAGATTTTCCAACAGTTCAAGGATGGGGAGGTGCAGCGGCTCATCATCTCCAAAGTGGGCAACTTTGCCATTGACCTGCCCGACGCCAGCGTAATGATCCAGATCAGCGGCATGTTCGGCAGCCGCCAGGAAGAAGCGCAACGCCTGGGTCGCATCCTACGCCCCAAGCAGAACGGCCTGCTGGCCCACTTTTATACCCTGGTCAGTAAAGACACCAGAGACCAGGACTATAGCTCCAACCGCCAACTCTTCCTCACTGAGCAGGGCTATCGCTACACCATCCTCTACGATCACGAAGTGGCCGATTACGAGCCGGCCACGCTCGCCGGTGAGTGCTGCGAGGTTTGCCCCCGCATGATCACCGGATAACACATCTGCAACTTGCCACTTGCATACCTGTAACCCTATGCCCACACTAGAAACCCTCACCAAGTCCGACCTCAAAGGCCCGCTCAAATCAAAAAGCCTGCGCCGGGCGCGCGGCTACGTTAGCCGCGTGCAGAACCCAGCCCGCTCCGGCCACACTCTCACCGCCCAGGTGCGCGGCTCGCGCTTGTACGAGGTGGAAATTGACGTCGAGCCGGGCGGCATCAGCGCCATCTGTAGCTGCCCCTACGATTGGGGCGGCTACTGTAAGCACATCGGCGCGGTTCTGCTCAGGTGGATTCAATCGCCCGGTGATTTTGCCGTCGCAGGCGCTGCGGCGACGATCTCCAACGAGTACTCTATTGATGTTACCCCCGTCGAGCCACCGCCCACACAGCGGCTCGAGCAGCCCCCTTTCTGGCTGGCGTTCCCCTTCACTGAGCGCCTCCGCGCCGACGAAGAACAGTTGCGC
>DUEK01000073.1 GCA_011192155.1 Thermoflexia bacterium | reverse complement strand
GATGCGGGCGCAAAAGGCTGAAGCATTGCTTGCCGGCAAGCCGTTCAGCGCGGAACTGGCGCTGGAGGCGGGCAAAGTCGCGGCGGAAGAGATCACGCCGATAGACGACGCGCGCTCGACCGCCTGGTACCGGCGCGAGGTGGTCAAGGCGATCACCCACGATGCGTTGCAAACGGCGTGGCAGAGGGCGGGGGAACAGGGGAGCAGGAAGCAAGAAGCAGGAAGCGAGAAGCGAGACTCTCCGAATCCCCAATCCCGAATCCCCAATTCCGAGATCGAACTGACGGTAAACGGAGAGCAGCACCGGCTCCGGGTCAGGCCGAACGAACTGCTGCTGAACGTGCTGCGGGAGCGACTGGAATTGACTGGGGCCAAGTACGGCTGCGGCATCGGCGAGTGCGGGGCGTGTACTGTGCTGCTGAACGGTCAACCGGTGCTGGCCTGCCTGGTGCTGGCGATTGCAGTTGATGGCAGCGAGGTATTGACGGTCGAAGGGCTGCAAGGGCCGAACGGCGAACTAGACCCGCTGCAAGAGTCGTTCATCGAGCAGAACGCTTTCCAGTGCGGCTACTGCACGCCGGGGATGTTGATGATGACCAAGAATCTGTTGCAGGAAAATCCGTCTCCTACGGAGGACGAGATACGGGAGCATCTCAAGGGGAATCGCTGCCGCTGCACGGGGTACACGGCCATCACGCGGGCGGTGACGAGTTGCACAGCGACGGGGAGGAGTTGAATGACGGAGCAAGAGTTTCTGAACCACATCGCCAACGGCGATGGAACGGTGGATGTGTTGCAGCAGTTTCTGGACTTGATGCGCAATGTGGGGGCCGCTTACTGCGTTATCGGGGGATTGGCAGTCAACGCTTACGTTGAGCCGGTGGTCAGTCTGGATCTGGACATTGTCGTCGCCGCCGATACGCTGGATGCGTTGAGCAGCGCGGCGAAAGAAATGTTTACTATCAAGCAGTTTCCCCACAGTCTGAATCTGAAAAGCCCCCACTCTGATCTGCGCATCCAGTTACAAACCGATCCTCGCTATCAGGCTTTCATTGCCCATGCTACAACCAGGAAGGTTCTGGGGTATGAGATGAGAGTCGCCGCTCTGAAAGACGTGTTGCAGGGCAAGGTTTGGGCCTATTTGGACACCGGTAGACGCCGGAGCAAGCGCCACAAAGACCTGGCGGACATCTTTCGTATGGTTGAGGCGCACCCACATCTTGAGGAGTTGCTGCCAGAGTCCATACGAATCAGTGAGTGAGTTTGTAGCTGCACGCTGGAAAACCAAGCTCTAATCCAGGAGACAGAGTATGATCTACACAGCCCAAGAGGGGCGATACAGCACTGGCGAAGCGATTGGCATACTGCTCCTCGACGCTCTGCTGCCGCTGCCGCCAGGCGACGTGGCTAACGCGACTACTTTTTCTTTCCCGGTGCGTTACAGGGTGGTCAAAGCCGCATCCATTGACCGGCTCATCTACGAGCGTGACCCGGCCCTCTTGGAGCCATTCATCGAGGCTGGCCGGGAACTGGCGCGGGAGGGCGTCAAGGCCGTCACGAGTGACTGTGGCTTTATGGCCTTGTTCCAGGAGGAAATAGCTAACGCGCTTCCGGTTCCGGTGTTCCTTTCCAGCCTGCTCCAGGTACCGTTCATTCACCGCACCCTGCGCCGGGGCGAGATGGTCGGCATCATCGCGGCCGACAGCCGCCAGGTGACCGAGCGTCACCTGCGGGCGGTTGGCATTGACGAATCTATGCCGGTCAAGATAGTCGGGATGGAAAACCAGCCCAACTTTTGTGACGCTATCCTGAACGAGAAAGGTGTTTTGGATTTTGAAAAGGTCGAGCGAGAAGTGGTTCAAGTGGCCGAGAGGTTGGTGGGCGGGGAGGCCAAAGTCAAAGCCATCCTGCTCGAGTGCAGCAATCTGCCGCCTTACGCCGCTGCGGTTCAAGAGGCGGTCAGCTTGCCCGTGTACGATTTCATCACCATGATCAATCACGTCTTTTCCGCCGTCGTCCGCAAGAGATTCGATGGCTTTGTGTGATGCGCGAAATCGAATCCCCCACCTACGCTTTCGTCGAGCCGGTGGTCAGTCTGTACCTGGACATCGTCGCCGCCGACTCGTTGGATGCGTTGAGCAGCGCGGCGAAAGGGATGTCTACCATCAAGCAATTTCCTCACAGGTTCCATACAAATGAACGAATCGGAAAATTAAGGTGGGCTTGTTGAAAAAAGACAGCATGTTCTACAGGTTTGCCCTGTACGGCTTTTTAAAAAACTTGAGGCTCTTTGAGCCTTTTATCCTCTTGTTTTTCTTAGACGAGGGACTCTCTTTTTTCCAGATCGGCTTACTCTACTCCATCCGCGACTTGGCGACGAACATCCTCGAGATTCCCACCGGCGTCTACGCCGACGCATTTGGGCGCAGGAAGTCTATGGTCATGGCGTTCACCGCCTACATCGCGTCGTTTGTCATATTTTTCCTCTTTCCCAACTTTTACGTCTATGGCCTGGCGATGATTTGTTTTGCGCTGGGGGAGGCGCTCAGGTCGGGAACCCACAAAGCCCTGATCCTGGAGTATCTAAAGCTCAACCAGATGGAAGACAAGAAAGTGGAGTATTACGGCAGCACGCGCGCCGCATCTCAACTCGGTTCCGCTGTGAACTCGCTTCTCGCGGCGGCGCTCGTTTTCTACACCGGCGACTATCGCTACATTTTCGTCGCCACAATCGTGCCTTACGTTCTGGACTTGTTCAATATGATGAGCTATCCCAGGGAACTGGACGGGGAGCTTGTGGAGCTGCGGAAAGGCGCGGTTTGGGGGCAGGCCAGGATGACTTTGAAAACTTTCTTCGCCATCTTCAAAGACGGTGACGCGATGCGGGCAATCCTGAACAGTTCGAGTTTTACAGCCTTCTTCAAGGTGACCAAAGAATACTTGCAGCCTATCCTGAAGACATTTGCCCTCTCCTTGCCGATCTTTGTAATGCTCGATGGAACCAAGCGTTCTGCTGTAGTGATTGGCATCGTTTATTTTGTGATCTACCTCTTGACGAGTTATTCCTCGAAAAGTGCGGCGCGGTTTAGCAAACGCTTCGAGAAGCTTTCACGCGCCATCAACGTGACGTTTTTCGTGGGGGCCGGATTCTTGTTCGTCGCTGGCGTGGCCTCGCGCCAGGAATTGGTCGTTCTTTCAATTCTCGTTTTCCTTGGGTTTTACGTCCTGCAAAACTTGCGCAAGCCGATGACGGTTGCTTTCATCAGCGATCGGATTTCCTACAAAGTGATGGCCTCGGGGCTTTCTGTAGAGGCCCAGGTCACTACGATTATTATGGCTGTCCTTGCCCCTGTCCTGGGCGCGCTGGCCGACGCTTTCAGCGTGGGGGTAGCGCTGGCGTGTTTGGGTGGCCTCATGGTGTTACTTTCGATGTTCGTAAAAGTCAAAGCTACAGCATAGACGGAGGGGTTGTGTCCAGACTCGGTAGAGCAATAAGTCGGGTTCTTTTATCGAGAGAGGTGGACGCGCCTACCTACGAAAGAGATAGGGTGGGCGACGTCGAGCGTTGGGACGAGCGCGATATCATGTTTGCCCGCAAGGACTTTTTTCGTTACTTGGGCACAGACAGCCCAGAGTACAAAGCCTACTACGAGGCGCACCCCGAGTATCTGGAGTACGATACGAAAATTGGCAACATGCCCGGCCTGGGTAAAACAGGCGCGCCTGCCGACGCTCCGATGTTCGAGACGCAGTTCGCCATGACCTCGGAAATTGGTCTCGAGTCCTTTGTGAATGGGGAACCGGCTCCCGACAAGGTCGAGATTCCGCCGGAACGCGCGGCCCAGAAAGTGAAGGGGCTGGCCCGCCTTCTAGGGGCCGACCTGGTAAAGATTGGCCCCCTGCGCCAGGAGTGGACTTATACTCACGTTGGCCGAGGCGCTAACAGGGAGGGCTACCTACGCTTGGGCACGCCAATTGACCTCAGCCATCACTCCACCGCCATCGCGATGGCCTTTCGGATGGATTATCGTCTGTCCAGAACCGGCCCTGATTTCCCAACTCTGCTGGCCACGGCCAAAGGGTACGCGATGGGGGCATGGGTGTCCGTCCAATTGGCCCAATACATTCGCATGCTGGGCTACTCCGCCCGCGCTCATCATCTGAATAACTACCAGGTGATCGTGGTGCCGGTCGCCGTGGACTGTGGGTTGGGCGAGCTTTCGCGCGCCGGATACCTGATCACCCGGGAGTTTGGGTCTGCCATTCGCCTGGCTGTCGTCACCACCGATATGGATCTGACGCACGATAGGCCCGTTGACCTCGGCGTCCAATCCTTTTGCGAGCACTGCAAACTCTGCGCCGAGGAGTGCCCCAGCCGCGCCATTCCAATGGGGGACAAGGTCGAGTACAACGGCATCAAAAAGTGGAAGCTGGACGAGGAGGAGTGTTATCGCTACTGGCACGTGGCGGGCACCGATTGTAGTATCTGCATGATGGCCTGCCCCTGGACCAAGCCCGATAACTGGTTCCACAAAATGATGTCTGTGCCGGCCACCATCGCCGGTCCGCACCAGGCGTTGATGACGTGGGCGGATAAATTGGTGTATGGCAAGTATAGGAGCGCGCCGGGTCCCGATTTCATTGACCCGTACAAGCGGTATAGACGCTGAGGCTCAATATACTAACAACGGTCATAAAGGCACATTTCCAAAGGTCTGAAATTTGCTGATTCTGACGTTTTCTGTGGTTGAGCATCCCGAGTAGCGCGAACAGCATGAGCGCGTATTGAAGGGTGCGATTTTACAACGTTTTACGGTATTCTTCGCACCCCCTTCGATACGGCCTTCGGCCTACTCAGGATGCTCCGCAGACTTGAACCACAGAATCCGTCAGAACTAGGGATAATCCGCTCGTTGGGTGGCTTTGTAGCCAACAAGCCTATAACTGTATTCCTGTGAATGATGGAGGCACTAATGACAACGAGCGGCAGTCCAACTCCAAGATCGAGATGGAGGCTGAATCACGATGAGCATTGAGAGTCTATTCTATCCCAAAGGCGTCGCCGTCGTTGGCTCTGCCTCTGAAGGCAAGATTGGCTGGGAGCTGATTCGCAAGATGTTAGCAGGCGGCTATCAGAACATCTTTGCCGTCAACCCCAAGGCGCAGGGCGCGCTCGACGTGCCGGGCTATGACGCCGTGACCAAGATCGAGCAGCCGGTGGATATGGCCGTCATCGTCTCGCCGCCCTCGACCGTGCCGAATGTGCTGGAGGATTGTGGCCGGGCCGGCGTCCGTGCGGCCGTCATCATCACGGCCGGGTTTTCCGAGGTCGGCAACGACGCGGGCGAGGTCGAGATCAGGCGGGTGGCCGAAAAGCACGGCGTTCGCTTTATCGGCCCCAACTGCGCCGGTCTCATCAACACCGCTCACCACCTCTACCCCACGTTGGAGACCCACCCGCCGGCCGGGGGCGTGGCCGTCGTCGCCCAGAGCGGCGCGGTGGGCGGCGTGGTGACGGCCTGGGCCCAAGAGTTTGGGCTGGGCATATCAAAGTTTGTCAGCTATGGCAACGGCGCCGACATGAATGAGATTGACTTTTTGCGCTATCTGACCGGCGACGCCGAGACAAAAGTAGTGGCGCTCTATATCGAAAGCGCCTCAGGCGGGCGCGAGTTTATGCGGGCGCTGCGCGAGTGTGCGGCCCACAAGCCGGTGGTCGTCATCAAGGCCGGCCGGACGCAATCGGGGCGGCGGGCCACGCTTTCGCACACCGGCTCGCTGGCCGGCGCGGACGCCGTCTACGATGCCGCGCTGCGCCAATGCGGCGCGATTCGGGTACACACCATCGAGGAGATGTTTGACCTGTGCAAGGTGTTTGTCCACGCGCCGCGCCTGCGGGGGCGGCGGGTCGCCATCGTGACCAATTCCGGCGGCCCCGGTGTCTTGGCCGCCGACTGGGCTGAGGAGGTTGGGTTGGACGTGGTCGAACCTGGCCCGGCGACGAAAGAAAAGCTGGCCGAGTTCCTGCCCGCCCACTGTGCGTTCAAGAATCCCATTGACCTGACGGTGGAGGGCACGGAAGAGGGCTACCGCAAGACGCTGCTGGCCCTGGCGGATGAGTACGACGCGCTCCTGGCGCTGAACATTGCCACGCCGTATCTCGACTCGCTGGCGCTGGCGCGCGGGGCCTGCGACGCGGCGGAGCAGACTGATACGCCGATAGTGGCCGCCTTTTTGCCTCATCAGATCGTGGCCGCATCGGTTGACTATTTGCAAGAGCGCGGCCTCCCCAATTTTGCCACCGGCGAGCGGGCCGTGGCGGCGTTAGCGGGCGTGGCAGCGTATGAGCAGAAACCAGGTTTTTCTGTAAGCGGAGTGACAAAAACCTGGTTTCTTGGCGAGCAAGAGCGGTTGCCCGGCGAGGGGCAAATGCTGGAACCCGAGGCGATGGCCTGGCTGCGGGAGAATGACATTCCGACGCCAGAGTTCCGCTTTGCGGCGACACAAGCCGAGGCGGTGCAGGGCTGCCGCGAGATCGGCTACCCGGTGGTGATAAAGGTCGTCTCGCCCGAGATTTTGCACAAATCGGACGTCGGTGGCGTGATCGTAGGCATCGAGGATGACCGGGCGGCTCAGGATGCCTTTGTGAGGATTCAACAAGCCGCTGAGGGCAAAGACTTCCAAGGCGTGGTTATTTACCCGCTGATCCGGGACGCGCAAGAGGTGTTGCTCGGTCTCTCGCGCGATCCCCAGTTTGGGCCGGTGGTCGCTTTTGGGCTGGGCGGCATCTATACCGAGGTCTGGCGCGACGTCGCTCTGCGCGTGGCTCCGGTCAAACGCGCCGAGGCGGAGCAAATGATCCGCGAGATAAAGTCCTTCCCCCTGTTAGAGGGCGTCCGGGGGCAGGCGGGCCGTGACCTGGGTGCGCTGGCCGACGTGCTGGTAAAATTCTCCCAACTCCCCTTCCGCTACCCCGATATCGGTGAGGTGGACCTGAACCCGGTCTTTTTACTGACCGAGGGGTTAGTGGTGGGAGATGTTCGAGTGATACGGCAAAATGATACGTGAAAGGATATCGTCATGAAATATGTAAAAGAACCTGGCGTTTTTGTTCGTAGTGACGGCTTCAGCCGTCCAAAAGGCTCAAAAGCGGCTAAAGCCGCTACTACGAACCCCCATATCTAGCGCCTTTATTGTTGCCTACCCCAAGATGTGGGCATTCTGAAAATTTGCCGGACTCCAGACATTTCGTGCAGCGATGCGTGATGGCGCTCTGAATCATGAAGGTGCTCCTCCTGGTCAGTTTTTCGACACAGAATACCATTTGGAGCGTCATCAGTCAACATATAACCACTACCACATTGAGATGTCCCGTTCGTGATGTACTTTCACGAGGGTTACGGGCTGCACGGCGTCACCTGGCACGCCAACCTTGGCCATCCGATGAGTCACGGCTGCGTCAACCAGCCAAACGACGAGGCCGAGTGGCTGTTCAACTTTGCAGATGTGGGGACGCTAGTGAACATTCACGACTGAGCGGAACCTTTCTAGCTCTCAATTCGTCTAGAACACGAAAGTCAATTACAAGAATGAGGAGGTAAGGAATGAAAAGCAAACTGTCTACTTTGGTAATCGTGCTCATCCTGAGTACATTGATCATCAACGGCTGCGGCAATGGAGCAGAGGTCGCGCACTCGGCCAAGCAACGGGTGGCTGCACCCGATGTGGTCGCCCCGGACCTGGCGGACCTGGTGGACGGAAACAGCGCGTTCGCCTTCGATCTCTATCAGGTCCTCAGGGAAGGTGAGGAGAATGGCAACCTGTTCTACTCTCCCTACAGCATCTCGCTGGCGCTGGCGATGACGTATGCCGGCGCTCGCGGCGAGACCGAACAGCAGATGGCGAACACGCTCCACTTTGTCCTACCGCAAAACCACCTGCATCCCGCGTTCAACGGCCTGGATCTCGAACTCGCCCGTCGCGGCGAAGGCGCCGCGGGCAAGGATGGAGAGGGCTTTCGGTTGAATATCGTCAATGCGATCTGGGGGCAGGAAGGCGTCCGGTTTCTCCCCGAATTCCTCGACGTTCTGGCCGAAAACTATGGCGCTGGGCTGAGGCTCCTCGATTTCGCATCCGCTCTGGAGGAATCCCGCGTCACCATCAACAACTGGGTCAGCGAGCAGACGGAAGGTCGGATAGAGGACCTGATCCCGCAAGGCGCCATCAGTCCGGCGACGGTGCTGGTGCTCACCAACGCCATCTACTTTAACGCCGCCTGGGCCGAACCTTTCGAGGAGGGAGCGACCGAGGATGGCATATTCCACTTGCCGGACGGCAGCGAGGCCACCGTGCCGATGATGAGGCAGACGGAATCCTTCGGCTATGCCGAGGGCGACGGGTATCAAGCAGTCGAGTTGCCTTACGACGGCTGGGAGCTTTCGATGGTGATCCTGCTCCCCGAGGCGGGCGAGTTTGAATCGTTTGAGAGCGCGCTGGACGCCGAGCGAGTGGGCAGTATCGTGAATGACCTGGGATACAGGCAGGTCGCCCTGACGATGCCGAAATTTGAATTTGAGTCGGGCTTTAGCCTAAAAGATACGCTCGCCGCGATGGGCATGGCGGACGCTTTCACCGGGGCGGCGGACTTTTCTGGCATGACCGGCGGCCACGACCTGTTCATCTCGGAGGTAGTTCACAAGGCGTTTGTCTCTGTGGACGAGGCAGGCACAGAAGCAGCAGCGGCCACCGCAGTGATGGTCGCAAAGTTGGCGATGCCGGAGGAGCCTGTCGAGGTCACCCTGGATCGCTCCTTCATATTCCTGATCCGCGACATTGAGACCGGCGCCATCTTGTTTGTTGGGCGCGTTCTAGATCCGAGCGTTTGATTCGCCCTCGACTGTGAGAAGAGGGAACAGCTTGTCAGAAGGAGAGGACGGAAGTGTGTAATAAGCTGGTGTTTTAGTGATTTCAGCCACGATGGTTCTTGCGCTGGCCGCGTGTGGGAAACCACAGCCTGAGACGGTCATTGAGTCGCCGCCAGTCGTCGAGGGGCCGGCCGACATGCCCAACCCCATCGCAGTCTACTGCACCGGGCTGGACTACGAGTACACAACCCGCGAGCGCAAAACTGACAAACCAGAGCCTCAACCTGAGCCGCCCGCTGAACCCACACCCGAAACGCTCGAGGGTCCCCAACCTGGTATACCCGTTGTACCAGACTCAGTAGATCCAAAATGTTACGACAACAAGACCTCGGAGGTCTCTCGAGAGCGCCTTTGCCGGTAAAAACGGGCGCAATCTAAGCAATTTTGCTGCCAACGTCACCTTCCGAGACCTCCGAGGTCTGAAATTTGGATCTACTGAGACTATATTCTCGAGGTCATGTGTGTCTTCCCGGATGGGAGCGAGTGCGAGGAGTGGGAGTTCATGTCGGGCCGTTGCGGGCAGGAACATTCCTACTGCGTGCAGCAAGGGTACACGCTGGAGCCTGGCGCGAACGGGGCTATCTGCCTATTCCCCGATGGCTCATCCTGCCTGGAGATCGAGTTCTTCAACGGCGACTGCGGGCCAGGGGAGCAGTAAGGAAAAGTTTGGCAACTTTTGTGTGCGCCAAGAAGGGGGGCAAGACATGAACAGCAAACAGATAAATAGCCTACGCTTAATCTCCCTGGTCACCTGACCAGGGAAAAGACGATAGGGACACCAAGTTTTCGCAAAATCGAACAGTGAGCCTGAAACTCCTTAAAACCTGGTGAAAGAAGTGGTAACCTAGCATCAGGAGGTTACCACAATGCTCAACTTACTGACGAACTGGCGTATGATGCTTTGGGTTGGTTTCCACATTGTTCTCATCGTCGGTAGTTTTCTGCCACAAACTGGCGAGTTGCTGGCTGGTTGGTGGAACGAGCAACAGAACGCCGGTCCCGTTCGCTGGCGCGTGACCCGCCAGATTACTTCCCGTCTAGGGTGGTGGTCGCGAGTCCGGCAGGTGTGTCGCTGGGGCAGAGCCCTGATGCTGCTGAGTCTGAGCATGTGCAGCAATTCCCGTTTTGTAGCCGCGATTTCCAAATCGCGTGTATCTTCCCGCGTAAAGCGCCCTGCGCGATTGCGAAATCGCGGCTACGACCTGACTTTTCACCCATAACGGGAATTGCTGGAGCATGTGGTTCTTGGGAAACCTGTTGCCTCGACCGGTGGCTTTGATTGGGATCTGGTTGTGCTGGGAGTGTTTCCCCGTTGTCATCTCGCGCGTGATGGTGGATGCAGGACGCTGAGTGTTCCAAAGGCTGATTGATCTCAAGATCATTGTTTCTGTTGCCCAAACCGATAGCCAGAAAGAAGTGATCATCGACCTGGAGCCGATCCTGGCGGAGATCGAGGGGTTTTCTCCGATCGGCGAGGTTTACGGCACGGCCCGAGAAGCGCTGACGGCCAAGTTCGAACGGGTTCGAGGAGAGTGTTTCCAACACCCTGTTGGTCAGGCGTTGATGGAGCAAATGGGCGCCGAGGTGCAACGGGTGATGATACGAACGATCGAGGAAGGCCTCGAGCAAGAGCTGAACGAGCATCTGGGCTTCGAGCGGTACGAACGAACGGGGGAGGCAAAGGCTGCCTGCCAGCACCGTTCGGGCAACTGGGATCGTGCTCTGCGCACCCTGTGGAGCGAGGGTAAGGTTCGCGTACCCAAACTGCGGAAGGGGAACAAGGAACGAATCTGGCAAGTCCTGGAAAGATACGAGCGCAACTTTGGTCCCTGGCTTGATCTGCAGCTCTCTACCGGTTGGGTCTGTCTCAACGTGATCTCCAGGAAATCCTGCACCTGGGCTTTAGCCAGGTGCCGAGTCCCAAGGCGGTTCAGCATCTGACCGGCGTTGCACGGAGAGAGATAGAAGCTCGCCCTCGCATAGTTTGCGCAAGAACTACCGTTGAGCTATAATCAGAGACAAGGTAGTCGTCATCTGTTTTTCACGACGAGCGCGCAAGTTCCCAAAAAGGAGACAAAGATGGGATTCCTCGATTTTCTCAGTTCGACCAAACGTCCCCCGGCCGGGACGCCGGTGCTATCCCCACAGGAGGTACTGGATAGGCTCTTGAGCCTCAACCGGCCCACCGCTCCATACAGCCTGGCTGACGGCGCGGCAGAGAATGTAGACCTGATCGCCGAGTGGAAGATCGTGGACGCCCAGTGGTACGAGGTGTTCGCCAAAGCCGGGTTGTCCAAAGTTTTCAAAATCTACCTCAAGCTCGACCCCCAAGCCCACCAGGTGCGGGCGGTGGATCGGGAATACACGGTCTCGTGGAGCGCTGGCGTGCCGACGATCTCGCTGGCCGTCAGCGCGTTTCGTGGGCAGACCCAGTCCGTCGAATTCGGCGCGGCGTATGCATTCACAGAAGAACTCGCGCCGGGACAGGTGTACAAATATCGCTTTAGCACCAAAGAGATAAAAAAGCCGATCCAGGACACGGTGCTGGCCTGCGGCTGGACGTACAAGGGAGTCGCATTTGGGAAGCTGTGACCCGCGCACAGCCCCAGCAAGATGACATCACGGAGGAAACGTAAAATCGGCGCGACCGTATTTGCGCTGGTGTTTGTCATGAGTGTGTCTGTATTTCTGTATCCCGATTGGGTCGTCACTCTGCTGGCAAAGCGCTCTCCCCAGGTGGTATACTTTGTCGAGACCGATGAACCGGTTGTGGCACTCACGCTCGACGACGGGCCGGATGGTGTCACGACCCCCAAAATCCTGGACGTGCTTGCCCGATATGACGCCCATGCCACCTTTTTCCTCATCACCAGCCGAGTTCCCGGAAACGAGAACGTGGTTCAACGCATCGTGGCGGAGGGGCACGAACTGGCGAACCATCTCGCGGCCGATGAACCGAGCATCCTGCTCGCCCCATCTGATTTCGAGGCTCAGTTGCAGGAAGCGGATGATGTGCTCACGGAATTTTCGGACGTGCACTGGTTCCGTCCGGGGTCGGGTTGGTACAACAGAACAATGCTCTCAATTCTCGGCGAGCACGGCTACCGGTGCGCTCTTGGTTCCGTCCATCCCTTTGACCCACAGATTCCGTCCGCCTGGTTTGCGACGCGCTACATTCTCTCGAACGTGCGACCCGGCTCGATCATCATCCTGCACGATTACGAAAAACGCGGTGAGCGCACGGCCACGGCCCTCGCCACGATACTGCCAGAGTTGAACAAGCGTGGCTGCCGCGTGGTCACTTTATCGAAACTACTGGATTTGCAATCCCCAAACGAGTAAGGACAGGAGGATTCTATGAAACGCAAACTGCGCGGGCTAAAACGGCAAGACATCCAATTGGATTTCAGCCTCTACCGGGTTGACGTGCCCATCCACGGCCTGCCCGATATGGAACTGAGCGTGGTGGATATTTGGCCGGAGGGGGCCGAAAAGACGATCATGTTCGTGCATGGCTATGCCGGCTGCGCCGAGACGTGGGAGTACCAGATCAACCACTTTGCGCGCGGGTATCGCGTCGTCGCGCCCGACCTGCGCGGCCACGGCCAAAGCGACGCCCCTTTCACCGAGTACACCATGCCAGAGTTGGTGGACGACATCAACACGGTGGCGGACGCGCTCGAACTGCCGGAAAAGTTCATCCTGGCTGGACATTCCTTCGGCGGCTCGAT
>DUEK01000072.1 GCA_011192155.1 Thermoflexia bacterium | reverse complement strand
CCGATCCCCACTCCCGTCCCGGTCAGCTTGGCCGAACCCGCCATCATCTTGGCCAGCCCAAAGTCGGTCAGGTAGGCATCCCCCTCGGAATCCAGCAGCACGTTGGCCGGCTTGACGTCGCGGTGAACCACCCCCATACGGTGGGCATAGTCCAGCGCGCTGCCCACCTGCCCGACGATGCGATTGATGTCGCTCAAAGAGAGCGGTCCCTCGGCCATGCGATCCTTCAACGTGCCCGCCTCCAGGTAGCGCATCACCAGGTAAGGGCGACCGTCGGCCTCGCCATAGTCGTGGACCGGCAGGATGTGGGCGTGTTCCAACCGAGCGACGGCTTTGGCCTCGCGGCGGAAGCGCTTGCGGAACTCTTCTTCCTCGGCAAAGTGGGCGGCGATCACTTTGATCGCCACGTCCCGCTCCATCGCCGGCTGGTAGGCCTTGTAGACCGTCGCCATCCCGCCGCTGCCGATCTGCTCCAGGATGCGATATGGACCCAAGTGCTGCCCGATCAGGTTATTCATCTTTGCTCCTCCACAGCACTACAGCGAATTGAGAAAGCGTCTTCCAGTATCTACCATCCGATCTCGGGAAAGGCCAAAAAGATGCCCTCGCCAAGTTCGACGCCGCATTGTTCGACCATATAGTTAGCCACGTTCTTGGCCGCCGCGCTGACCTCTGGCGGGCGGCTCATGCTGGAAACCTGCCCCCCAGTCGCTTGACTGAGGGGAAAGCTCACCTGCTGCCACCCCTCGCGCAGCGTCGCGACGTCGTCTTTGATTTCCTTTGGAGCAGCGGCCTCTAGCTGCTCATAGTAATCGTTGACGTCCTCGACCGTCATCTGCGCGTCAATCGCCGTCGTCACGGCCTCGCAAAACTTTGCGGTTGAGCCGCCACCGCACCCGGCCAGTAACAACCCTATTAGCGTCAGACCAAATGTCTGTTGCAATAGTTTTCTGCTGCTCATTTTTCTACTCCTTATTCTCTACTCACATTTTTGACCATCGAGACAGGTAAAAGGCTAACCATCGCTCGACTGTTCAGATCCTAGTGCGGTGAAGACCGCGATCACTCTACCAACTGGGCGTATAATTGGCCTCATTGTTGTCGGTCAGAGGAGCGACCGCGGATCCATCCGCGTTCATGACATAGATACCGGCGCTATCATCACGCTTGGACGTAAACACAATCTGCTGTCCGTCGGGGGACCAGGATGGCGACCAACTTTCGTCTTTGTATTCCGTCAGTTGTCTCATATCAGCGCCATCAACCCCGATCACGTGGATGCCGCTCGTCAGGCTTTCAAGGCCGGGATCCTCCCCTCCATAGAGGAGTATGATCATTTCGCTACTCTGGAGCGTCAAGATATTAAAGCCCCTGTCACTGTCAATGTCGGCGGTATTCCAACACGTATAAGCGATGTATTCGCCGTCTGGCGACCAGTCCGGCGCCAGATTGAAATTCTGATCATCCGTCACTTGTATCACGCTGCCGCCATCCGTGTTCATCACAAAGATGTCGAAGCCGCCTCCCTCGCGGAAGGAAGAATAGGCGATCTTTTGCCCATCCGGCGACCAAGCCGGGTCACGGTCGGTGGCCTCGTTGTTCGTCAAGCGGACGACCTCGGCGCCATCGACGTTCATCGTGTAAATCTCGGAGCCGCCATCGCGATCGGACACGAACACGATTTGCTGACCGTCGGGCGACCAGGCCGGGTCGGTGTTATCGGCCGCGTCATCTGTCAGGCGCGTCAGTCCAGCGCCATCCACGTCGATCAGATAGATGTCTGAACCGCCGTCACGATCCGAGACGAACAAGACCTTCTGCCCATCCGGAGACAGATCCGGCTCCCAATCATCGTCGGGATGATCAGTGAGGCGTATCGTCTCGGAACCATCAGTGCGCACCACGTAGATATCGGTCTCGCTGGTGTCGTCGTCGTCCTCGTCACCCAGGGTGGAGGAAAAAGCGATCCATTCTATCGGCGCCGGTGTGGGCGTGGGCGTGTTCGCCGGCGTGGGGCTGGGCGTGTTGGTGGGAGTATTGGCAGGGGTAGAGGTGGGCACAGCCGACGAGAGTCCACACCCAATGGCGAGCAACGTGACCAGCATCAGGCATACCACTGGCAATAGCGATCTCTGGTAATTCATCTTCTTTATCTCCTTTCTTTATCCCGAAAAGCTCAGGTAAATTCGAGCCGCGCGGCAGGGCCAGTAGATACCTCTATCCGCATACAAACTTAATAGTTGGACCACACGATAGCCAGCTCGACGGCGACGATCAGGATCAGCACGATGCCCTTCACGTACTCTCCATTGATCAGGTACTTGGGCCCGTACCACAGCGCCATGAATGGGAACAGCATTGACAAAATGAGGTTGCCAATGTAGCCGCCGATGCTCTCCTTTTTCTCCTCCTCTCCTTCTGCCTCGTTCATTTTCTCGTTGGTATTCTCAGACATGACAATCTCCTTTAGTTTGACTGATTCAACTCTCTAATCCATCACGCGATTAGATGGCTCTATTCTATCACCACAAGGTAGACAAAAAGGCACAAAGATGTAAACGTTTTGTAACAACTCAAATCTCAACAATCAGGTAGCGACGGGCAAATCAAAGGAAAAAGTCGTGCCGTGCTCAGGCTCACTCTGCACCCGAATCTCGGCCCCGTGTTGGGCCAGGATGGTGCGCACGATGGTCAGCCCCAGGCCGGTGCCGATGGCCGCCCGATCAGCCTGCCCGCCGCGAAATAGAGGGTCGAAAATGTGGGGGAGATCGGTCTGGGGGATGCCCATTCCGGTGTCGCTGACTTTTACTTGTACGCAATCCTCGTCAAGCACCAGTCGTACTGTAACCCGCCCGCCGCTGGCCGTGTACTTGACACCGTTGTCCAGGAGATTGACAAAGACCTGGCGCAGCCGGTCGGCGTCGCCCAGCACGCGGGGCAACCCAGGGGTAGTTTGCAGCGTCAGTATGACCCCCTTCTCCTCGGCCAATTGCCACAGAGCAGAGAGAGCCTCTTCCACTGCCGCCTGCAAGTTGACCGGTGCCAATAGCGACGCGCTCAAGTCCAATCGAGAAAGCGTCAGCAAATCCTCCACCAATCGCGCCAGCCGCTCAGCCTCACCGGCGATGAACCGCTGCGAGCGATGCCACAGCGCCTCCTCCTCGATGGAACAACTGGACAGGATGTCGGCGTGGCCCATGATGGCTGTCAGCGGCGTACGCAGCTCGTGGGCGATGGTGTGCATCAGGCTCCGGTAGACCTCGGCGGCCACCCCCCTATCCCGTCGCTCCTCGACGAGCACCAGCACGCCTCCCTCTCCGCCCAACGCGGTCGCCTCGACCCACAACCGATGGTCTCCGCCGGACGGGGCGGCGATCTCTAAACCCTCGCCCGCGCCGGAGACCGCCACCCTTTCCACCAGAGTCAGAACAGGCGACGGCAGTTTGAGCGAGCGTCCTGTCCCCCCCAGCCAGCGGCGAGCCGGCCCGTTGGCCAGCGCAACCCTACCCCGCCCGTCGGCCAGCAACACCCCACACGGCAACGATTCCAGCAAGGCCGGCAGCCAGGGGATTCCGGAAGGAGTAAGTGGGGGCAATCCCTTGCGGTCGCCCACTGGGCGGCGACGACGGGCCAGCAGCCAAACCCCTGCCGCCACCAGCAGGCCAAGGAACAAGAGTACAGCGATCACGAGGGGAAGAGAGAGGCTCAGAAGCGGCTCTTGGGACATTGGCTACACCTCCCCGGCGGCAAACTTGTACCCGATGCCGCGCACCGTCAGCAGGTAGCGGGGATGGCGCGGGTCGGCTTCCAGTTTGCTCCGCAGCCGCTGGACGTGGACGTCTACCGTGCGGGAGTCGCCCAAATAGTCGTAGCCCCACACCTGTTGCAGCAACGTCTCCCGCCCAAACACCCGCCCCCGGTTACGGGCCAGCACCACCAACAGGTCGAACTCCTTGGGGGTCAATGAAATCAAGTCGCCCTCCACCCGCACCTCCCGTCCCGCCAGGTCAATCTCTAGCGGGCCGACGCGCAACCGCTCGTGGCGCCGTGCTCCCCGCCCGCTATCGGCCAGTCTCAATACAGCGCGCACCCGGGCCAGTAGCTCCCGGGTGTTAAAGGGCTTGGTGATGTAATCGTCGGCCCCCAGTTCCAGGCCGACGACCTTGTCCACGTCCTCGTCTTTGGCGCTGACGATGATGATGGGGATATAGGCTTCACCACGGCGAATCTCGCGGCAGACCTGAAGCCCGTCCATCTCGCCGGGCAGCATCAAATCCAGTAACACCAGGTCGGGCGCATCGTCCTGGGCGCGCGACAACGCCTCCCGCCCCGTGCGCGCCCAGGCAACCGCATACCCTTCCCGCTCCAACGCCGTGGCGACGAAGGCCGCGATGGCGTCGTCGTCTTCTACGACCAGGATATGCACGTTTGCCAATCCTCCTGCCTCATCACACCGTTATGGTAGCATATTCGGTTGTCCAAGTCAAACCCGACATCCATTCAAACAAACACAGGGGAACCAACGAGGTCATATTCCAACGCAGCCGTGATGCGCACGGGGACAATTTCACCAACCAACAGTTCTACACGCTGATCCTTTTCGTCCTGCACCAACACCAGGCCGTCAATCTCGGGAGCGTCGCGGTAGGAGCGACCCACGCTCAAGCCCTCCCCCTGGCCCTCGATCAGCACGTCCAGCGTCCGCCCCACCAACGCCTGGTTCTTGGCCAAAGAGATGGGCTGCTGAACCGCCATCAGCCGCTCGCGCCGCTCCTCCTTCACCTCCGGCGGAACGTCATCCGCCAGCGCGGCGGCGGGGACGCCGGCCTCATGGGAGTAGGTAAAGACGCCCACGCGGTCGAATTCCATCTCGGCCACAAAGTTCAAGAGTGCCCGGAACTCTGCCCCGCTCTCGCCGGGAAAGCCGACCAGAAAGGTGGTGCGGATGGCGATTTCGGGCATCGCGGCCCGCAATCGCTCCACGGTGCGGCGCACCCGTCCGACATCGGATGGACGGCGCATACGGCGCAGCAAGCCGGGGTGGGCGTGTTGGAGGGGAATATCGAGGTAGGGCAAGATCTGTGGGTGGCGGGCCATCGTCTCGATCAACCGCTCCGTGACCCGACCAGGATAGGCATACATCAACCGTATCCAGTCCACCTCCGGCGCCGCCGCGACCAGCCGCTCCAGTAAATCGGACAGCCCATCTCGCATTCCCAGATCGTGACCATAGTCGGTGGTATCCTGCGCGATGAGCACTAGCTCCCGCACGCCGCGCTCGGCCAGCCATACAGCGTCGGCCAGGATGTCGTCGGGTGGACGGCTCACGGCCGTCCCTTTGATGAGCGGGATAGCGCAAAAGGCGCAGGAGCGGCGGCAGCCGTCGGCCAGTTTGAGGTAGGCGCTGGCCCCTTGCGCCGCCACGCGAGGCACGTCCAGCGCGTCCTGCCCCACAGTCGGTGTCTCTGGTAAATGGCAGATAGGTCTCCGAGCAGATGTACCTTCCAGTCGCTCGACGAGGCTCACAATGTCCATCCATCTCCGCGTGCTGATGAGGCCGTCAATGCCGGGCACGCTCTCTGCCAACTCGTCGGGAAAGCGTTGTGAGTAGCAACCGGCGGCGATGATGCGCTGACCGGGTCGCTTGCCCTGCGCCAACTCGTGCAACACGTCGAGCGACTCCTCGCGCGCCGGCGCGATAAAGCCGCAGGTGTTAACAATGAGCAAATCGGCCTCTTCAGGCTCGTCAGCAGCGGTGTAGCCAGCACGCTGTAACAGCGTCGCCAGCCCCGCGCTATCCACCAGGTTCTTGGGGCAGCCAAGTGAGATGAGGTAGAAACGTCGTGGTTTGTTCATCAGCCAATCGAGACAAAAAGAGCGGGCGCGTTGCCCGCTGCGGGGCGCGTTGCCCGCCTGGTGTGCGCTCAAACCGGGACAGCTTACGGCGCCGTCGTGGGCGTCAGTGGTGATACGGCGATTTCTCCGTCAGCCCCCCAGCCGCGGCGACAGGTCTCGCCTCGCCCGCACATCGGCCCCTGCGGCTGCCCGTTGACCGTCACCTGCAAACCAGCGCCGTTGCCTGTATCCACGATGACTGTCTCCTGGCCCGACCATGACTCGGCCTGTTCTGGGGCCAGCATACCCTCGAAAACAGGTGTGCCGTCAACCGACACGCGCGTCCAGACGTGCTCAATGGCCTCCAGCGCCAGCGTCACCCCGCCATCGGGATTAGCCGGGAAGGTAGGAGTCACGAGAGGCGATGTTTGAGGCACTAGGGGAGTAGATGCGGATTCGGCGGGTGCGGTCGCGGTGGGGGCCGCTTCTCCGCCGCCGGCCCAGCGGTTGAAATAATACCACCCCCCCACTGCAATCGTCGGCAACAGAACGAGCAGAATGGAAGCAACGATCAATCTCTCTGCGCTCATCCAGCGCGGGCGGGAGGTAGAAGAGGAAGAAATGGCAGGCTTGGCGCCTCGCGGCGCAGTCGGAGCGGCTACGCCACCGCCCTGCGCCTCGGCAGTGTAGCGGGATAACACTTGGTCGGGAGAGAGGCCCAGATAGCGGGCGTAAATGCGCAGAAATCCACGTATCTGGACGTCACCGCCAGGGAAAGCGGCCAGGTTCCAGACCTCAAGCGCCTCCAAAAAGCGGACGCGGATGTGGGTGGCTTCCTCGGCCTCCTTTAACGTGGCGCCCCTGGCCTCGCGCGCCTGACGCAGCCACACACCTAGCGTCTGCATCACTGATTCCTTGTAGATAGACAGTGGCTATTCTTCTTCTACCGCGCCATTAACTTTTTGAAACGGCCATTCTGATGGCACGCCATCTTCCGGCGCTGATTCATCGGCAGACGCATCTGGGGTTGGTTCGGGCAGTTCTCCGCCCTCCGGCTTTACCACAACCTTGACCTCAGCCACCACATCGGCCATCAGGCGCACAGAGATGGCGTGCTCGCCCACCTCGCGGATCGGGTCGGAGAGGATGTGCTTGCGCCGGTCGAACTTTTCGCCGGTCTCACGCTCTAGTGCGGCGGCAATGTCGTCGGGAGTGACAGAGCCGTATAGGCGGCCCGTCTCGCCGGACTTGGCCTCAAAGGTCAGGGTGAGGGCGCTCAAACGCTCGGCGAGCGCATGGGCGCGCACCGCCATACGCTCCTCACGGCGGCTTTCGGCGACCCGATGACGCTTGAACTCTTTCAGAGCGCCGGGGGTAGTCTTTATCGCCATCCCTTGGGGAATCAGATAATTGCGGGCGTAGCCGGCGGCCACGTCTTTGACGTCGCCGGCCTGTCCCAGGTTGGATACATCACGAGTTAGAATGATCTTCACGTTATTTTGCCTCCAAAATAATTCGTAATACGTAACGCCACAGCTCGTGCATCACATTCTTACGTTTTACGCATTACGCTCCAATAGGGCGGGTGGGATTCGAACCCACACGTCCTCGCGGACAGAGGATTTTAAGTCCCCGGCGTCTACCGTTCCGCCACCGCCCCGTATATGCCTACGGGCAGCTTTGCTTGCGCTGCCCGTCGCTCAAGGTGTTATGTTCGAGAGGCGACGGTCGGAATTGAACCGACGAATAAGGGTTTTGCAGACCCCTGCCTTACCACTTGGCTACGTCGCCTGATGTACCATAATTCTACCATGCATCTCTTATCACGGCAAGTCAAACAGACTCAGTAGATCCAAATTTCAGACCTCGGAGGTCTCAGAAGGTGACACTGGCAGCAAAATTGCTTAGATTGCGCCCGTTTTTACCGGCAAAGGCGCTCTCGAGAGCCCTCCGAGGTCTTGTTGTCGTAACATTTTGGATCTACTGAGACTAGTGGTCTACTTGAGGCGATCATTTTTCACCACAGAGGCACGGAGGACACTGAGATAGGATATTTTTGTGTTTTCTCTGTGTCTCTGTGGTGAGATATACTGAGCGCAATTGAGTTGAGTGAATTTGGATTGGAGGCTTTAGCCGGATTTGACCCAGTTTTGCCACGTTTACCCGGCTAAAGCCTCTATTCCGGTCCTCTTGCGATGTTTTCGAGACTGGAGCAATTCACCCATTTGATTTGCGTTCAGTATACGAACCATTTCACATAAAGACTATGTGCAGTAGTTGCCGCTACTCATTTCTATCCGTAGCCCGTCCCGGACCACTCGTGCTCGCCATACTTGTGCTTTCTCTAACCCTACACTGGCGGCGGTGGCGCGCAGTGCGTCAACCAGATCTCCCTCGCGCCCCGGATGGGCCAGCGCAAAGACGGAGCCTCCGCCTCCCGCGCCGGTCAGTTTGGCTCCCAATGCGCCGGCCTCTCGCGCTGCTGAAATGAGCGCGTTGTTGGCCTCTCCCGCCCCGCCTGGGAGGCCGCAATAGGCCATCATCTCGTTTACCAGGCGGTGGTTTTCTTCCATCAGTCGCCCGAACTCGATCCAATCCCCGCGCAAAAGCGCCATCTTGCCGCGCCAGGCGGTGGCTCCCACTTGCTCCATCACCTCGAGCATAGAGGGTTTGGGAGCGCCGCGCTCATAGTTGGCGTATTCCTCCAGGTAGCGGCCGCGCATCACGCTATGCACGTCACCCGAATCGCGCACGACGCCGGTGGAGGCGATGACGAGCGGCAGATCGGACGCCCAGTCGTCGAGTCGCTCGTAGGTGACGAAAGGCTCGTCGCCGAGGGGTTGCTGGTGGAGTTTGCCGCGATAGTCCATGTAGGCCAGCCCGCCAAAGAGGGGCGTGTACCGGTCGGCGTAGCCGCACGTGATGCCAAGCTCGCGCGCCTCGACGCGCTGGCACAGTTCGGCCAGCACATAGTCGTTGTGGATGCGCGGGTCGAGTTCGTAGAAAGCGCGCAGGCCCGCCAGGGCCAACAGCACCAGCAGCGAAGAACCCCCCAGCCCGGATTGGCGCGGCGCCTCGCTCCAGGCGGCGATATGGGCACCGCCGCGCTCTGCCAGCCGCCGGCGGAATTGGGAGCTGTAGGCGTGCAGCCGGTTGACGGCTCCCTTTAGCAGGTCGAGTTTGCCGTTGTAGGGGTAGGGCGGGGGGGTGTGGAAAGTCTGGCGGGCCAGCGACTGGCCCTCGAGGGTGAGTGCTTCCAGTATCAGGCGGCTGGCTGGCTCGACGGCGGCACCGGCGTAAGTATCAATGGCGGCCGAGATGGTGGCATGGTCTCCCTCAAGGGCGTCGGAGGGGTTACCGAGGATGTTGACGCGGGCGGGGATGGTCAATTGGTAGCGCATTGCTGTTTTACTGTTATTCTGCTACGCCCCACAGCACGATGTTCTCTGCTCCTGATAGTAGGAGCTTTCCATCGGGCGAAAAGGCCACGCTTTGCACGTCACTCAGATGCCCAATCCTATCGTCGCCTTCGAAATACCCCTTGAAGGTGAACAGGGGGACTCTGTCCGATACGCTCCACAGCCACACCGTGCCGTCGTATGCGCCCGAGGCCAGGAGTGAGCCGTCGGGGGAGAAGGCGATGCTCAACACATCGGCCGTGTGTTCTAGTGTGCTCAACAGCGCGCCGTCGGAGGCTCGCCACAGTCGCACTGCGTCATCGCCCCACGATGAGGCTATCGTGTGCCCGTCTGAGCTGAAGGAGAGTCCCGTAACGCTGCCGTGACCGCGTTGCTCCAGCACACGCACGAGAGCGCCATCAGAGACCCGCCACAGCCGGATGGTGCTGTCGAACGAGTCGCCGCCTGAGGCAACAATCGTGCCATCGGGGGAGAAGGCGACGCTCTTTACCCAGCGATTGTGTCCCTCCAGCGTGTGCAGCAGTGTGCTGTCAGAGACCCGCCATAGCCGCACCGTCTCGTCGAACGAGCTAGAGGCCAGTGTCTTACCATCGGGGGAGAAAGCCACGCCGGTCACGCCCTTTTCCTCTCCGTGCCCTTCCAAGACACCCAGCAGGGTGCCATCCGACACTTGCCACAGACAGATGATGCCTTCTCCCGTTCCCGTAGCCAGGATGGCGCCGTCGGGGCTTACGGCCAGGTTCTTGAAAGTCACGTCAATACCCGCGTCGGCACGGCGGATGGTGCGCACTTCTTCCAGCGTGTGAGCATTGAAAAAGTAGATACGGGAGGAGGAGACCGCGCCCAGCGTATCCCCGTCGGGCAGCCAGGCGACTCGCAGGGTGTCTTTTTTGATGTGGCCCAATGGCGCGATTTGTGCGGCATTGGCGGGCAGAATGGCGACTGCCGGTTCGGGTACCGAGGGCGTAGGTGTGGTTGTCGGCGTGGCCGTCGGCGGGGCGGCGGTATATGTCGGTTGAGGCTGTGGGGTTGGAGTTTGTGGCTGCAATTGTGCGGCGGTCGTTGCCGTCGGCGTTGCCGTCACATAAGCGATGGTCGAGGGTTGTTCTTTTTTGTCCCGTAGCACCAGCATCGTCCCCACACCCAGGGTTGCCACGGCCATCGCGCCCAGCGCCCAAGCCCACACGGGCAGGCGCCAGCGCGGCGGGGCGGCGGGCCGCGCTCCCGGCATCACCTTTGTCTTTGTCCGCTTTCGTTTGGGCGGGGTGGGGGCTATACCTCTCAATGCAGCCGCCATCTCTTGCGCGCTCTGGAAGCGGGCCGCCGGTCGAAGTTCTATCGCTTGCGCTACTGCTGCTTCCGTCTCGGCGCTCACGCCAGGGGCCAGCGCCCGCACCGATATCAGATTCTCTGGGTCTACGATGCGCATCGTCGCCGTCGGGGGAATTTGGCCGGAGAGGGCGTGGTAGAGTGTCGCACCCAGGCCATAGATGTCTGAACGGGCATCGGTGTGACCGGCGGCGATTTCGTACTGCTCTGGCGGAGCGTACTCTGGCGTGCCCATCCCGCGCATCGCTGTCTTGGTGCGAGGGTCGTTGGGATCCCACAGCTTGACTAATCCAAAGTCCACTAGCACCGCTCGTCCATCGGGCCGGATGATGATGTTCTGAGGTTTTATATCGCGGTGGAGCACGCCCTGGCTGTGACAGTAGACCAGCGCGTCGAGAAGTTGGCCGGCCCAGACCAGCACTTCCGTCTCTGTCAATTGTCCTTCGCGCGCGATGCGGTCGGTCAGGTTCTCTCCTTCGACGAGCTTCATTACCAGGTAGACGTTGCTGCCTTCTTCGAAAAAGTCGCTGACGCCGACCAGGTGGGGATGGTCGAGGTGTGCCATGACGGTGGCTTCCTGTTGGAATTGCTGGTGCAGTTGGGTTAGTGTTTGAGGGTCAAGTCCTGGCTGGGGCGTCATCTCTTTGATGGCGACGGAGATGTTGAGACGCGTGTCTTGGGCACGGTAGACGGCCCCCATCCCCCCCTGGCCCAGCCGAGAGACGATGCGGTAGCGGTTTTGGAGGGTTTGTCCTGTCGTAGGCGTCATGAGCGTGTTCTATTTGTGGGAAAAGTCAGAACGGACAGTGCGTCCCACGCAAGGCGGGAGCGTTGTCTTCGCCCTGACGCAGCACGCACTGTGTGTCGCGCGGTTGTCCGTTACGCAGAGTGGTAGGTGAGTTTCACCCGCCCGAAACGCAATTCGTCTCCGTCGTTGAGCGGGTGTGGCTGCCCCGGCGTCAGCCTCTGTTGACTGACGTAAGTGTAGTTGGTGCTGTTCAGATCTTCGACGAGGATCTGGGTGCCCTGGACAAAGATGCGGGCGTGTCGCCGAGAGACGCCGCCTTCGTCTCCGCCGTGGTCGGTCAGGTCAATCTCTGGAAAGACGCCACTGACTGGGTCCTCTCGCCCGACGATGAGTTCGGTCTTGCCCGGTGGGAAGGAGAGCGCGGAGTTGGTATCTTGCACGATCAGCTTGCCATGGACGCCGGCAGGAGATGGATAGGATGGTGTGGGGGCAGGAACTGCCGGCGGCGTGGGTATGGCCGGGGTGGGCGTGGGGGGTTGGACGGGTGTGGGCGCAGGTACGGGCGAAGGCGCAGGTGCGGATGTGGGGGATGAGGGTGGTGGAGCGGCTACGCTCACAGGCGAGCCGCACATATCACAAAATTGGCTGCCCGGTTCCAGTTTGGCCCCGCAGTTGGCGCAGGTCGGTGTGGCGGCCGGTGGTTGCGTGGGAGCGGGGGCTGAAGAGAGTGTGGCGGGTGTGGTGGGTGCGGCGGCCGGCGGCGGCTGGGCCGGGGCCGCCTGGCCCAACGCCGCGCCGCAGTTATCGCAGAAAGACTCGCCAGGCGTCAACGCCGCGCCGCAGACGGAGCAGTTGGCGGCCAGTGCGGTGGGGGCAGGCTGTGCCGTGGCGGGGGCGGGTGGCGCTGCTGCCGGCGGCATACTTGCCAGTTTTGCGCCACACTCATCGCAAAAGGCGGCTCCATCGGGTTGCTGTGAACCACAATTTGGACATGCAGGCATGGTATTCCTCCTCTAAAGTTTGCAATTTACAGATTTACTACCGGACGCTTTGGCCGAATACTTGGCCAAAGTGTCCGGTAGCAAATTTACAGATCATCCAGTTTCTGTGTCAATTTGCGCGTCGCGTAGCGAAGTTTCTTGGCGCCCTGGGATGAGAGGGCCTCCCCTTGCTCTAGCCGCTCGGCCTCGCGCGACGCGGTCTGAGCCAGTTCCTCCTCGCCCAGTTCTAGCAGGCGGGTGGCGGCGGCGCGCAGTTTTTGCGTGGCCCCGGCGATGTTGCCTACTGCGGCCTCGTCCAGTGCGCGCGTTTGCAGCTTGTGGGCCGTGACCTTTTCGACGATGTTCATCACGTAGGGGTTGGTCTCGGTCGCCTGGGCCGGGTCGGCGGTAAAGTCTAGCACAATGTCGGTTTTCGCTTTCTCTCCCACCAAGCCGGTGGTTGCCACGTTGTAACTCACCTCGGCCTGGGCAATGCGATAGGTGCCGGGCTGGCGGGGCGGGATCAACATCTCGATTAGCACGCTTTGTCCCTGCTCGCGGTCCATGTCGCCCAGTGTGACTTGCACGTCGCGGTCAGAAAGGGCGCGGTGGCCCAGTTTGGCGATCAGGGGGGTCACCCGCCAAACGGCGCGCGGCATTATACCGCCCACTAGTCGCATGATCATCTCGGCGTTCTGTACGACGGTGGCCTGGGCCGCCAGCACGTGTTGCTCGAACGTGTTCCCGATGGCTTCGGGCTGGCCGGCAGGGATAAAGTCGGAGCTGCCGCCACTGGTCTCAGCGATGTTATCCAAGAGTTCTTCGTTCCACTCCTCGCCCAGACCGAGGGCGGCAATGGCGATGGATTGTGCTCCGGCGTCGGCGGCCAGGCGGCGGCAGGCATCCTCGTCGCCAAAGGTCTCGCCATCGGTTAGCAGGAGCATGCGACTGACTCGGTTTGGGCCTGCTCCCTTTTGCAACTCTTCCAGTCCCTTGCGCATGCCGCGCGACATCTCGGTGCCGCCGCCGTCGCGGATACCGTCAATCTGTTGCTTCAGGCTGGTTGGGTCGGCTACTGGCTGGCTGGGAGCGATGATTTTGACCTTGTCGTCAAAGACGACGATGGAGAGCATGTCCTGCGGCCCCATGCGGTCAACGGCCAGTTTGGCCGCTTCTTTGAGGCTGGTCAGTTTGGCCCCGCTCATCGAGCCGCTGTGATCGAGCACCAGGCTAAAGTTGAGCGGCATCTGGACGTTGGCGACCGCGCCGGTGGGCATGGCTTCGATGAGCAGGTACACCAACTGCTGCCCTCCGGTGGCGGGGAAGGTGGTCTTGTTGGTCTGGACGGTCAGTTGCACTTCTCCGGGCATAGGAATCCTCCTCT
>DUEK01000071.1 GCA_011192155.1 Thermoflexia bacterium | reverse complement strand
TGGCGTGGGTCAGGCCAATCAGCAGCAGGATGAGCATCCGCCGCGCGAATAGCGGCGCAAAGCGCGCGCCGCGCTGCACTGCGCGCTCCATCTGAATGGACATGCCCCAGCCAAAGAGGAACGAGAAGAGTGTGTAGAACTTGGCTTGTGTGGCGAATTTGACGAACAGCGCCGCCGCGCGGTTGATGGGGCTCATCTGGTCCAGAGGCCAGTAGAGGTAGCCGGAAAAGCTCAGCATATTAAAGATGAGGATGCCGAGGATAGCAAAGCCGCGCAGGATGTCCACGACCTCGATGCGGGTTTGGGGGCGCACCGGGGCCATCGCTTTAGTAAAAGTTGGAGGTTGCGTCTTTGTTTTTTCCATAGTTGTGCGCGTTTACAACTATATACATCTGGCGGCGGTGTTTGGTTCAGGGTGACTGCTCAGGCTATTCTGGTTTGGACACAGAGATTCACGGAGAATACAACAAAAATGCTCTTTTCTCTGTGTTCCTCTCTGTGAAATGCTCTGTGAAACTCTGTGTAACAACCCAGGCTGAGCAATTACGGTTCAGGAAACCTTTAGGGTCTCTCTCATCGCCTGGATGGTGTGCTCTATGGCCTCGTCCGTAATCCAGTAGTGCGTCACTGCCCGGAAGCGACCGTCCAGACGACCCAAGAGCAGCACGCCGCGCTCGCGCAGGCCGTCCACCACCTCGTCTTGCGTCTTGGGTGTTTCTTCCGTCAGCCAAAAGTAGAGGATGTTGGTCGCCGCCGGCGCGACCTCTACGCCCGGTATCTGCGCCAGCCCGTCGGCCAGCCGCTTTGCCCGGACGTGATCCTCCGCCATGCGGGGCGCGATCTGCTCCAGGGCGACGATGCCGGCCGCCGCCAGCACGCCCGCCTGCCGCATTCCGCCGCCCACCACCTTGCGCGCTCGCCGCGCCTGGGCGATGAAATCGGCGTCGCCGCAGACCAGTGAGCCTACAGGCGCGCACAAACCTTTTGAGAGGCAGAACATCACCGAGTCGGCCTCTCGCGCGACCTCTCGTACGTCCACCCCCAGCGCCGCCGCCGCGTTAAAGACGCGCGCGCCATCTAGGTGAAGTTGCAGGCCGCGCTCGTGGGCCAGCTCCGCCGCCTGCGCGGTGTATTCCACCGTCAGCGGCGCGCCGTTACACATGTTGTGCGTGTTCTCCAGGCAGACCAGCCGCGTGCGGGGAAAGTGGACGTTATCTCCCCTGATCGCTCCCTCGATTTCCTCCAGGCGCAGTGTGCCGTCGGGCTGATTGGAGATGGTGCGGGGCGTGATGCCGCCCAGCGCCGCCATGCCGCCCTGCTCAAAGAGAAAGGTGTGGCTGCGGTCGCCCACGATGGCCTCGTCGCCCCGCCCGCAGTGGGTGAGGAGCGCTACCAGGTTGCCCATCGTGCCGCTGGCGACGAACAGGGCGGCTTCCTTCCCCAACATCTCCGCCGCCAGCGCCTCCAACCGGTTGACGGTGGGATCGTCCCCAAAGACATCGTCGCCCACCTCCGCCCGGTACATCGCCTCTCGCATCGCGGGTGTGGGGTGCGTCACTGTGTCGCTGCGTAAATCAATAATTTTCATTTTTCCCTGACCTCCTGTGTAATGGGCCGATTATAACTCACCTGTCGCTCTCGTCAATGTCGCCAGCTTGACCTCGTCGCCCACTTGCCTATAATTGGCGGAGTTGCGCAAGTGGGCAAGTAGCAAGTAAGCAAGTGGCAAGCGCATATACAAGAAATGTGTCGTGGTCAGGCTGGTAGATTACGATGATGCGAGGCAATATGGATGGTGTGCAGATGATACTACTCGAAGGGAACATTGGCGCCGGGAAAACCACAGTAGGCAATACTTTAGCGGCGTCGGGAAAGTTTGGTTTCATTGAGGAGCCAACGTCGGCGTGGCGGGAAGGGTACGCGGCCAATATGCTGGAGCTATTCTACGACGATCCACACCGCTGGGCGTTCACGTTCCAGACCTGCGCCTTTGTCACCCGGGCCAAGACGTGGAAGGAGATGCTGGCGCTCAACGATCACAGTCGTGTCGTCCTGGAACGTTCAATTTACTGCGACCGTTACATCTTTGCCGAAAACTGTCACCGCACGGGACTGATGTCGTCCGCCGAGCACCAGCTCTACTGCGGACTGTGGGACTTTTTGGTAGCGGACTATCGCGTCCAACCTGATTTGATATTGTACTTGCGCACGCCTGCGGCGGCCTGCCTGGAGCGCATCAAGGCCCGCGACCGCGCCGAGGAAAGCGGCATAGCGCTAGAGTACCTCCTCCAACTCGAGGGACTGCACGACGAATGGCTGCTCGATAACCCCAGGTCGCTGGTGATTGACGGCGCGCGCCGCTGGAGCGCGGCAGAGTTGCAGGCCAGGATGGAGACTTTTGGATTTGATGTCCCTAGTACGCGGCGGCAAAAGCCCGGTGGCAGTTAGCCGTCCAAAGTGGGCACGGATGGAGAAAAATCCGTGTGTTCGAACGAACCGAATACAGCTTTAGACATCTGTGCCGGACGCGGAAACTGGCGCTGATCGCACAGAGGGAGACATTCCAAAGAGCGCCCTTCTACCACAACAGCAGGGTGAGAAAGGAACAGATTGAAAAAGGAACGGACGTTATCTCTTGCGCTGGCGGGCAGGCTTTTTCTTTCGGCGCAAGACGCCGCCTCGATAGGCAGGCGCCAGGATGGCGAAAGGTGTGCAGCGGCTCACGTCCAGCATGCGCGTCGCCAGGCGAGGGTCAAGTTCCTCAATGGGGGTTGCTGTGGTGATGACGGTCGGCAGTTGAGCGTTGTAGCGATAATCAAAGACTTGGTATAATTTTTCCCGGGCCCACGGCGTGGCCGACTCAGTGCCCAGGTCGTCGAGGATCAAAAGCGGGGCGCGACGCACCTCCTCAAACTGCTGGTAGAAAGTGACCGTGCTCTGAGGGTTGAACGTGGCCCGTAGGTGGTCCAACAAATCGGGAACGACGACGAACAAGGCCGGATGGCCGCCCTGCACACAGTAGTTGGCGATGGCTGCGGCCAGATGAGTTTTGCCGACGCCGTAGGTTCCGGTTAAGACCAGCCAGGCGCGAGGATCTTTGGCGAAACTCCGAGCGATGTCAAAGGCGCGCTTGAGATTCTCTCCCTCGCCACGGGCCAGTTCCCCTTTACGCAGATCGAAACTCTCGAAAGTCTGATGAGAGTGCAGGGTCAGACTGCTCAAATCAGATTGATCCTGCGCCACACCCGCCCGCCGGTAGTCGGGGGCGATGATGGAGACAATGCGGGTCAGGTCAGGGTCCACCAGGCGCGAACGAAGCCGCAGGGGAATCTCCTCCAGTTCGTGGTTAGTGGTAATGACGGTGGGCAGGCGGGCGTTGTAGCGATAGTTGAAAATCTGGAACAGTTTCTCCTGCGCCCACGGCGTGGCCGACTCGGTACCCAGATCATCGAGGATGAGAAGGGAGGCTGAGCGTACGTCCCCAAAGCGAGTGTCGTACCCGACAGAACTGGATGGGGCAAAGGTAGCACGGAGGTGGTCCAACAAATCTGGAACAGTGATGAAAAGTACCGGCTGCCCGCGCTCAACGCAGCCATTGGCAATGGCTGCGGCCAGGTGGGTCTTGCCGCAACCATAGCCGCCCTTCAAGACCAACCATCCCTCCGGCTTCTTGGCAAAGGTCTGGGATTCCTCAAAAGCCCAGCGCAGGTTGGCCTGCTTTTCGGACGGGAGGCCGTGCCCCTCTGGGGCAAAGGTCTCAAAAGTCATGCGGGACAGAATCTCCAAGTCGCTCAGCGTGCGCAGCGCAGACACACGCAGCTCGGCCAACTCTGCCAGGCGACAGGTGCAGGGGATAAGCTCGCCAAAATCAGAATGGCCCACGGGCACATCCGCCCGCAAATAGCCCAATCCCTTGCAGATCGGGCAAACCTCCTTCCCCTCATGTGACCTGCCTCTTGCCTCCTGCTCAGTGTTCGATGTACTCGCCATACTCTCCTTCGACGTAACGCCGCCGCTCCGCTTCAGAAGAACGACTGCCTTCTCCTCTTCCTTCGGTGTGCCAGCGCTCCAAGATGGCGTGGATGTACCTCCAACTCCGTTTGTTCAACGACACCGCCGCGCGGAACGCATCTTCGATCCACTCGGCCGGGTACTCGCGCTCCGCTGCGCGCAATTCATCGGCGATGAGGGGCGTGAGCGTGCCAATGTTCGCCTCGTACATAGCAAAGACATTGGGCCGCGCGGCCGACTCGAGCTCATCGGGCCAACCACCGCGCTCAATGGACTTGACGGCCGCGCGCCCCTTGGCCGTATTGGCAAAGTAAACCGTCTCGCTCGCGCCCGCGACAGTCGTTTCAACTTCCAACAACGTTCCACGCTCGACGGCGCGCTTTAGCGCTCCGCGCAAGGCATCCACGGGAGCGTGGCCCAGGCCAGCAAGGAGCACCTGGTCAGAGGCCAGATCGGCGCGGCGCAGATAGCGCACCCGGCCGCGCTGCTGTCCCAATCGCCACAGGACGTGCAGTGTGAGCTTTAGTTCGGCTAGATCATCAATCGCAGGAACAAGTTCGGTAAAGACCGGCTCCGGGATGCTGGCGCTGCTGACTTGACCGGGCGGGAACCCGCTAAAGATTTGCATCAACGCCTATGGACAAGATACCATCTTGTCCTACACTGCTTCAGCAGCGCCAGACACAGCCTGCCACAAGGCAATGATAAGGCAGACGACGGCGATGATGTTAAAGATGCTGCAACAACAGCCCACACTGGTGTTGACCAGTACAAACTGACGCATCCCTACCTGGCTGCTCAAAAACCTGATCAATGGTTCCCTAGCAAAACTGGCCAAGTCAAGCAAGAACAGCACGGCAAAGCCAACCAAAGCTAGAATAGCTGGCGTGCCGCGATGCCGCGTGAGCAGGATGACGGCCACTACAACACCCGCCAAATGAGCCAACAAAATCGGCAACATGGGAAGATACATAACATACCTCGTCATTTCTACACCTCCTGTGACAAAGAACCTGATTGAGTAATGCCACTATTCTACACACAATAGTCAATCTAGGCAAATCGCCCCAATCAGCATACCCAAACCCGCCTCGGCGACTTGCACTTTGGCACAAAACGTGTAAACTATAGGTCAAGCACAATTCAATACGGCAACGCAAACCACAGTTCGACCAAGTAATCGTGGTCAGCTATGTGCTATAATTGACCCATAGCTAGAGAGAGCGACGAGAGCAGTAACTCACACGCACAAGGGAGAACAGTTATGACTTTTGAAGCGATCAAGCGATTAATCTTTGTGGCAGGAATAACTTTGCTACTGGCAATCAGTATAGTGCTCCCCCTTCGTGCTGCACCTTTGCTCCATCCGACAAGTTATCAGGGGGTGCGAGACATAGCATGGCAGGCCGTGACGACCACGACGCCAACCGTTATGCCCACGCTGACCATCACCGTTGCACCCACCATCATCACTCCCACGACTATCTTTACCACACCAACGCTAACCAGCACTCCATCTCCCACTCCAACCACACCTCCGACCGAGTCTCCCACTCCTACTAAAGCTCCCGCCATCACGCCAGAGCCAACTAACACCTCGACACCGCCTGACACGCCCGTAAGCGAAGCGGCGCCCACCGTCGCCCCCACACCCATCCCAATCCCGTCCGCCACGCCCGCCCTCTCAATTATTGAGCAAGCACAAGCTCTGTTATCTCAAAAATGGTCCCTGGCCCTACTGCTCTGCTTGGTCCCTCTGTTGCTCCTGGGCCTGCTGGCTATTCTATGGGCAATGCGGAGGAAACCAAAGCCGCCGCCGCCACCTCCACCGCCGCCCGTCGTCACCGGCGCATACCTGGAAAGCGTCGACACCGCCGGCGAGCCGCGCCGCTTTGGCCTGAACCCGGAAGGCGTCACCATCGGACGAGCGCCAGAAAACGGCTTGGTCATCACCCAAGATTTTGTCGGCTGGGAAACGGTCTCGCGCCAGCACGCCCGCGTCTACAAGCAGACCGGACGCTGGATCGTCGAGGATCTGGACTCGATGAACGGCGTCTATGTGGATGGGGGCCGCACCGGCCGCAACCTGCTGCGCGAAGGCTGGCGACTGGGCATCGGCGGTGTGGAATTTATCTTCTACACTGGCAAAGAGGAGGCGCGCCAATGAACACAGTGAAATGCCCCAAGTGCGGCTACGAAAACCGTGCCAACGCCCGTTTCTGCCACAGTTGCGGCGAACCTTTGGCCCCGCCAAACCCCGCCCCGCCGGACGTATCCCAACATCCAACCCAACCTCTCACCCTCCCACTCGCCTCCGACCTGCCCACCACCCACCCGCTGCCAGAAGCAAGCATCGGATTCGCCCCTTTGCCAGAAGGAGCACTGCTCCGCAATGGGCAATACGTGATCGAAGAAATGCGCGTCGCCAACGAGCATGTGAACGCCTACCTGGTAAAAGAGAATACACCGGTACGGTTGTGCCCCAACTGCCAAAAAGAGACGTTTGACCCCCAGGAGCGGTTCTGCTCCACCTGCGGGGCCGATATATCCAACATCGAATCCTTGTACCTCCGCTACCTGGTGCACGAAACCACCGACGAGCAAGCTTTTGCCGCAGAAAGCCAATTGCTGGGAATGCGCCTGGAGCACCCCGGCTTGCTCCTGCCTCACGATGCCTTCACAGAAACGCCTTATGGCCCACCCCGCCATTACCTGGTGGAGCCAGAGTTTGCGCCTCCGCTGGCAACCTCTCTCTCTCTGCCCCAGAAACTCCCCCGCGTACTAAAGTGGGGTGTAACTCTGGCGCAGGCGCTGGACTATTTGCACCGCCACCAGGTCGCCCTGCGCGAGACCGGCCCGGGCCACATCGCGGTGGAAGGGAAAGAGGCCCGTTGGACACAACTAGACCAGGCCTACGTCATCCCGCCCGATGCCCGTTCGATAGCAGTCAGCCACTTTGCCCAAGACGTGCATGGATTGGCAGCTGCGCTCTTCCACTTGGTGACCGGAGAGCGCCAAGTCAAATTGCCCGAACAAGTAGAAATGACTTTCTCCCAGGCCCTCACCGCGCCGGAAAAAATCCCCGCCGCCGCCTTTGCGGCAGCGCTCGAAGAGGTATTACAAGAACTCCGCCGGCCAGCCGGCATCACCCTGATCGTCGGTCGCCGCACCGACGTGGGGCAAGTGCGCTCACTGAACGAAGACAGCCTGCTGACGCTCGATAGCACGGCCGTATTCCGCTCCCTCAGCGCGCCGGTGGGCATGTTCGCCGTCGCCGATGGGATGGGCGGGCACGAAGCCGGCGACGTAGCCAGCCGATTGGCAATTCAAGCCATCGCCCAGCAAACGATCAGGGGAGTACTATCCCCGGCCGCCGTCGGTGAGAATTTACCTGACGCCCACCAGTGGCTCAACGACACGACCGTGGCCTCAAACCAAGCCGTCTATAGCCAGCGCAAAGCCGCCGGCACCGATATGGGCACCACTCTGGTCATGGCGCTCGTCGTCGGCGACCAGGCCACCCTCGCCAACGTCGGTGACAGCCGCGCCTACCTGCTCAACCAGAGCGGCATCGCTCAAATCACCACCGATCACTCGTTGGTCGAGCGCCTCGTCGCCACAGGCCAGATCACGCGCGAGGAAGCCGCCCACCACCCGCAGAAGAACGTCATCTACCGCGTCATCGGCGACAAACCGCACACAGAGGTAGACCTGTTCGACCAACAACTCGCCCCCGGCGATGCCCTGCTCCTCTGCTCCGACGGGTTGAGCGGCATGGTGACAGACGAACAAATGTGGCAAATCTGGAACACATCCACCTCGCCCCAGGAAACCTGCGACCGATTGGTCAAAGCCGCCAACGAGGCCGGGGGTGAAGATAACATCACGGTCGTGATTGTGCAAACGACAACCTGATAACTACCAGGAGGTTTAACTATGAAGCGTTTCACTCTTTTGCTAGTTATATCTTGCACCCTGACCCTCACCATTGGAGGACAGATCACCAGTCAGGCCCAGGATTCGGGGCCGGTCGTGGACATCCTGGGCAAACCGGATTCCAGCTCCAACCCGCCCAACGTCCAGGCCTATGTCTCAGTGGTTGACCCCACCACAGGCCGCGCCATAGATGATTTGACCAACGACAACTTTTCCATCCAAGTTTCCGAAGAAGACACTTCAGCCACGGTGTCGCTGGAAACGATCGGGGTGGCCGTGATCATGGTGATTGACCGTGGGGGAATCGCCAGCCGTGGCGACAAACGCATCGGTCAGGCGGTAGACCTGGCAGATAGCCTCCTGGATATGCTCAACGTGGACGGCACAGATGGCACCGATATGGTGGCCCTCATCGGTATCCGCGGCCGGGAAGAAGGAGGTCTCACCCCCACCGTGTCGTTTACAGACTATGACCCCAACGCAGTGCGCAACGAGTTCAACACACTACGCACCGAGGAAGTGAGAGAAGTGACACCACTGTACGACGGCATAGATAAAGCCATCGAGTGGCTCACGGACAATCCCGACGACCAGATTCAAACCAAACTCGCGCACCGCCGCCCCATCATCGTCGTCTTTTCCGACGGTATTGACAAGAACTATAGCGATGAAGCCCGCAGGATAGACATAATAGATAAATGCACCGATAACGACATTTTGCTCTACTCCATCCGTATGGGGGGTGGTACGACAGACACGTATAACATGGAGATCATGGCCGAACGGACAAACGGCCTCCACGTCGTTCACACCAACGACAACGACGCCGAGGCATCAAACCTGTTCGAGAACATTGTCACCCAGCGTCAATCCTATCGTGTCACATTCTCACTGCTCGAACCCAAGGGAAGTTACCCGGTGAACATCCGCGTATTGGATGCGCCAGGCGACGGCGCGGACGAGATGACCGTCTCCTCCCGGCTGCAGTTGCCCGAGATCACACTGACATCCCCAGCCGACGGCGCGTCCTACACGGTTTCCTACTCCCAGACGATGGAGGCTTTCTTACCAGAAACCATCCCACTCAGCGTTGAAATCACGCCCGTGGACGGGGTGCCTCGCGACCCTGAGGAAGTATCCTACTTTTACAACGGCGTGCTCATCGGCAAGAGCACCTCAGCGCCAACCTTTGACCTCACCTGGGACGTGAGTACCATCTTTACACCGACCGAACAGCCGCAGGAGCAAAAATACGCACTGATAGCCACGGCGAACGACGTTTACCTGGGAGAGCGGATAGAGAGCGATCCGGTCACCATTCAGGGCACGTGGGAAGCCAAGACGCACACGACCCAGGATCAGGCTCTTTTGTGGCTGAGCGCCAATTGGTGGTTACTCCTCATCCTGGCAGTGATGGCGCTGGGCATGCTGATCCTGCTCGTCCTCCTCGTCCGCACGCGCGGCGAAGTAGCCCGCAAGGTGGTCGCTCGCACCACTGGCGTGCTCAAAGGAGTCACCATGCGGCTGGGGGCGGCTCCGCAAAAGGCCCCTGGCAAGCTGGTCGTTATCCAGGGCGCCAACATGGGCAAAGAATTCCGCCTCTCGGCCCAGGTGGTCAAGGTGGGACGCGATCCACAATTCTGCGATTTTGCGCTGTACGACGAGTACGCTTCCAACCCGCACTTTTCCGTCCAATTGGATCAAACCCAGTTCTTTGTCACCGACGAGGGCAGCACCAACGGCACGCGGCTCAACGGCACGCCGATGCCGCCCCGCCAACGGATGCTGCTGCAACCAGACGCTATCATTGAGGTCGGGCAAACTCGACTGCAATTCAAGCGGCTGGGGGGCACGACCCGTCAACTGGGCACAACGTCGGGGGCGACTCCCGCCTTCGGCACGCCAACGCCGCCCCCCACTCCACCGCCCGGTCAGGCCTACACTCATCCCCCCACACAGCCGGCTGCGCCGCCTGGACAGGCGCAACAACCTCCACAACCCGTCCCTGGTCAACAGGGCGGGGCGACCAAACAAGTGCCGCCGCCGTTCGAGAGATGAACGGCCTCAAACTTTGATCCTGACAAGCACTCGAAGGAGTTTTTGAGTTGAGTGAGGAACTGAGCCACATCTTACCCGGCAACATCGTCGGCCCCTATCGCGTCGTACGGGGGTTCAAAGGGCGCGGCGGTATGGCCCGCATCTTTGAGGCCGAGGTACGCGAGAAATATCGCCAGCCCCGCCTGCCTCGCCGCCTGGCGCTCAAGATCGCCAAAGAAGATCACCAATCCGCACTGGTCGCCGAGGCCGATTTTCTCAGCCGCTTCGACCACCCCAACGTAGTACACATCATCCCCCTACCTCGCGGTGACGACCGCCGTCCGGTCTATGCCGCCCGCGAGCGCTTTCCTTTTGGCTGGGGTTGGTACTATGCCATGGAACTATTGAGCAGAGACTCGCTCGAAAACGTCCTGACTCGGCCCACCACCACCGGCCTACTGTCCTCGCCGCCCAGCGAGAAGCGGCGCTTGAGTCTGCTCAAGACACTGGGCATCGCCCGCCAATTGACCGCCGCGCTGGAACACATCCACGAGCAGAACGTCATCAACCTGGACGTCAAACCCGGCAACGTGCTCTTCCGCCGCCGGCGGCTCAACTACCTGCGCGGCAGTGTGCCCCAGGCAGTGCTGTGCGACTTTGGCATCTCCAGAGACCTGCGCTATCCTCGCGCCGGGATACTGGGCGTCGCTACCCCCGAGTACCTTTCGCCGGAGCAAACCAGCGAACTGGGCCGAAACCAACAACGGCTGGACGCCCGCGCCGATCTCTTTTCCCTGGGCGTCACCATCTACGAGATGCTCACCGGCGAGTTGCCGTTCCCCAACATCGCCATGATAGCCGACCCGACCTACACTCCCATACCGCCGCGCCAACTGCGCCCCTCCATCCCCTCCCTGCTGGAAGAGATCGTGATGCGGGCATTGGCCAAAGACCCAGCCTGCCGTTTCCAGACCGCGTCGCAGGTACGGGACGCCCTCGAACAGGCGTCAACTCCAATAGACTGGAAAGCGGGAGCACGGCGCACCTTGGCGGTAGGCGCGGCCGGCGCCATATTGACCGCCTGCCTCGCTGGCGGAGTTTGGGGGTGGAGCCAATTTACGGAAAATCACACACCAACCCCCAAGTCCACACACACGCCCGCCATTGAAACGACCGTGCCCGCCGCGTCGGCGACGATCACACTATCACCCACTGACTCACCGGGTACCGGACAAGTACCCACCTCCACACCGGCGCCCACCTTCACGCCCACCAGCACGCCGCGACCGCGCGTACCAACACCTACCTCAGGAGGAGGTTAACCGATGAACAATACGAACTACCCATCTCAACCGGCTCCTTCGCCCCTCCTCCTCATATCCGTGTGGGGAGCGACCGACAAAGGCCGTCAGCGAGAGGGAAACGAGGACTCTGTCTACCCCCACTCCAGCAGTGACACCTTTCCCTTCAAACCCGGCCCAGACAGCATAGCCCAAAAGGGACACCTGCTCGTCGTCGCCGACGGCGTGGGCGGGGCCAAGGGCGGAGCGGAAGCCAGCCGCTGGGCCATTCGCGTGGCCGTGGAGCGATATTACGACCAAGCCGGCCCGGACCTCGGAACCGACCTGCGTACCGCCATTGAGATGGCAAACTCCTCCCTCTACCAATACCTCCAATCCACCGGCGTAACCCAGGCCGGCTCGACCATGGTGGCGGCCGTGATCCACGGGAACACGCTCCAGGTCGCCAACGTCGGCGACAGCCGCGCCTACCTCATCCGCGAGGGCCAGATCACCAAGTTGACCCGCGACCACACGCTGACCCAGCAAAAAATAGACCGCGGCATCATCCAACCTGAGCAGGCCGCGATGGACCCCGATAGCAGCGTGCTGACCCGCTCGATGGGCGCCGGGCCCACCGTCCAGGCTGACCTCTTCCAACCCGTGCCCCTGACTCCCGGCGACGTGGTGCTCCTCTGCTCCGACGGGCTGACCGATATGGTGGAAGAAGCAGAGATCGTCCGCCTGACGGGCGGCGGCTCGCCCAAGCGAATGGCCCAGCGCCTGATCGCCGCGGCCAACAAGCAAGGCGGCGTGGACAACATATCGGTCGCAATTGCCCAGGCAGGCGGAAAGCAAGCGGCGGCCGGCGGCGAACTGTTGGCAAACATTCCCAAGATGAAACAGCAGCAAAAGATCATCCTGGGCGGGATGGCAGGACTGGTGGCGCTGGTTTTCTGCTCGCTGGTGGCCTGGGCGGCGCGGGGAGCCATCACCTCGCAGGGAACACCGACCCCGAGTGCCCCAACAGCCGAAACCCCAATCGCAACAACTACCGCGCCCATCGTCGCAACCAATACGCCCCAGCCATCCGAACCAACGCAATCCGGCCAATCAACCTCAACCCCAGCGCCGACTTTCACACCATCCCCCACCCCGCTCCCCGATAGCGACGGGGACGGCATCGCCAACATACACGACCAATGTATCAACCTATTCGGCCTGCAACAGTTTGACGGCTGCCCCGATAACGACGGAGACACAATTCCCGAGCGGGAAGACGGCAGCGGCGACCAGTGCCCCAACTGGCCCGGCCTGCCCGATCACGACGGCTGCCCCGATAACGACGCGGACGGCTTCCCAGAACGGGAAGATGGCAGCGGCGACCAGTGTCCTAACGAGCCTGGACCGCTCGATGGCTGCCCGGCTCCCAATGACGGGGGCGGAGGCGGAGATGGTGGTGGAGGCGAAGACGAACCACCAGACAGCCGTTCTTGAGCGAGAAAATCAAAAGCATGACCACCTTACCTGCCGGCACCATCCTAGCAAACCGCTACCAGATCTCCCGCCCTTTGGGGCGCGGGGGAATGGGCACGCTCTACCTGGCCCGCGACACGCGCTTCGAACGCCGCTACGTCGCGCTCAAGGAAAACAGCAACCGCTCTCCCGAGGCCCAGACCCAGTTTCGCCTGGAGGCGGAGGTGCTGGCAACTCTGCACCATCCCAACCTGCCGGCCGTCACCGACCACTTTATCTCCGATGGTCGCCAGTTCCTGGTGATGGACTATGTGAAAGGAGAGAACCTGGAGGAACAAGTGATGCGGCTGGGACCACTGGCGGAGGCACAGGTGTTGGATCAGGCCAAGCAAGTGTTGGACGCGCTGGCCTACCTGCACGCCCAATCACCTCCCATCATCCATCGGGACGTAAAACCGGCCAACATCCGCATCACACCGGAGGGAAAAGCAATATTGGTGGACTTTGGCGTGGTAAAGTACATGGTACCGGGACAGTTTACGGCGACCGCAGCCCGCGCCGGCTCCCCGGGTTACGCGCCCATCGAGCAATACGCCGGCGGCACCGACCAGCGCAGCGACATTTACTCAATGGGAGCCACGCTCTATTTTGCGCTCACGGGTCAGGAGCCGCTGGAAGCTCCATTGCTGGCAGCCGGACAAACATTGCCCAGTCCCAGGCAACTCAACCCAGTCATCTCGCGGCGCGCCGAGGAAACCATACTGCGGGCTATGCAATCTGAGGCCGGACGGCGGTTCCAAAGCGCGGCAGAGATGATGGCAGCCCTGCAAGGAGAATGTACCCCGGCGCTGGCAGGCGGCAGAATAGGGAAAAGCATCACCAGACAGCAAAAATTCATCCTGGGTGGAATGGTGGGACTGGCGGCAATGATCTTTTGCTTGCTAGCGACCTGGGCGGCGTGGGGAGCCATCACCTCGCGGGAAACGCTGACCCCCGCCCTTGTACCGACAGAAACACCGGCAGCGGCGACCACCGCGCCCATTGTCACATCCGCTACACCCCAACCAACCAACACGGTACCGCCAGGCCAGCCAACCTCCACCCCAGCTCCGACCTCCACGCCACTGTCGGGCCAATCAACCTCAACCCCAGCGCCGACTTTCACACCATCCCCCACCCCGCTCCCCGATAGCGACGGGGACGGCATCGCCAACATACACGACCAATGT
>DUEK01000070.1 GCA_011192155.1 Thermoflexia bacterium | reverse complement strand
CGGGGGAGATCATCAGCGACGCCTTTGTGCTGACCACAACCCTGGACGTCCCGCCGGGCGAGTACGTCCTGGAAGTGGGGATGTACGATCCCGCCAGCGGCGAGCGGCTTTGCCTGCCCGATGGCGGTGACCGTATCTTGCTGCCCACGCCGATCCAAGTGGAAATGTAAGTCGGAATGCCATTCTGACCTACTCCCGCTCTGAACTTTTGAGATGATACAGTGAGAGAGTAAAATGACCGATTCCATCCGTCGCTGGCGCGTTCTTGTGCCGCTTTTGAGCGTCATCGCCTTGTGCCTGGCGGCCATCAGACCCTGGTTCAGGTTGGAAGCCGTCTGCACCGATGACCTCAGCCTGCACCTGCTACGGGCGATACAGTTGGAATCGCTGCTCCGGCAGGGCGTTCTGTTCAGCCGTTGGGCGCCGGATATGGTCTTTGGCTATGGATGTCCCCTGTTCAGCGTGTTTACGCCGCTTTCCTATTACGTCGTCGTGGCCTTTAGCCTGGTGGGGATTGGTATTCAGTCGGCGATGCTCCTCACCTTTGCCCTGTCAATCGTGGGGGCCGGACTGGCCGCCTATTGGCTGGCGCGGGGACATTTCTCCCCTCGCAGCGCGCTCGTCGTCGCCGTGGCCTATGCCTACGCCCCCTATCTGGGCTACGACGCCTTTTTCCGCGGTAATCTGGCCGAGACGTTGGCCTGGGTATTTCCTCCGCTGGCAATGGGGGCGATTGGGCGGTTGGCGCAACGGGGCGGCCGGCGTTACCTGATCGCTGTGGCGCTTGCCTTTGCCGCCGTCATGGTGACTCACAACGTTTTTGCTCTCGCTTTCGGCCCGCTCCTGGCCGCTTATGCCCTGGTAGCCGTACTCACTCTCTCCCCAGCGCCATCCCGTATTCGCCGCTTGATAGCTACAGGGGCGGCGCTGCTCCTGGGGACGGGCCTGGCGACTTTTTTCTGGCTGCCCGCACTGATCGAACGAGCCTACGTTCACATGGATCGCCTGCTCCTCCCACCCGATTTTATATACTGGAGCAATTTCATTGACCTGCGAGAACTCCTCGCCCTGCCCCGCGTGGTTCATCCTGATTTGTTGAATCCTTCGCCGCCGCGCGGGTTGGGATTGCTGCCGGTTCTGATGGGACTGCCGGCCATAGTCGGCCTGTGGCGATTTCGAGATAAACCCCGGCGTACATTGATCCTCTTTTTCCTGCTCGCACTCGTCCTCTACGGCTGGCTGACTTTGCCCAGCAGCCGCATCGTCTGGGACAACCTGCCGCTGCTCAAATACACCCATTTCCCCTGGCGATTGCTTGGGCCGGCCGCTCTGTGTCTGGCTATGCTGACCGGGACGGCTGCCGAGTTGCTCCCCACTGGCCGGCGCGGGTCGCTCCTGACGGTCATCGTCATTTTTATCCTGGTCTTGAGCGCTCTGTTCTGGTACACCCCACGTTACTGCCCCTGGGCGGAGACGTTCGATACAGTCGAGAGTATCTCTGCTTTTGCGCGCGCCACGGGCCTCGTCTGCACCACGAGTAAGGGAGAATACGTCCCGCGCATCGTGGAGGCGATCCCCGAAGAAACGTCGTCGCCGCTGGACCCGGTCAGCCTCCCGCCTGGCAGTGCAGTTGTGCAGCATGCTGATCTTCCCGTGGGAGATGAACTGATCGTCACGGCGACTCGGCCATTTACGGCCGTCTACCACAGTTTCTATTACCCCGGCTGGCGAGTCACGATAGATGGCGCGCCCGCTCCCATCACCCCGGACGCGCCCTATGGCCGCATCACCTTTCCCGTGCCGGAGGGCCGCCATCGCGTGTCTGTTCGTTTCACCGAGACCCCGCTCCGGCGCACCGCCGATTACGTCTCCCTGGCCTGCCTGCTGGCGACAGTCGGCCTGCTGCTTTGGCCGGTCAGAGGTGGCCGGCCCCGACCACCAATTTCCGAGGATAGGCTTTCGCCCGCCTGGGGAGGGTGGGGGGGGGTGCTTTTGGGAATCGTACTTTTGTTGCAGCGGGTGAACACACCGCTGCGCAATCCTGGCTTGCGAGGAGGCGCTCTCACCGGCCTGGATGCGACGAGCAACACATCATTTGAGGGGGAACTGACGCTGCTCGGTTTCAATCAAGAGCGGACTACGATCCCCTCTGGCGACCGCGTCCGTTTTGATCTGTTCTGGACAGCGCGGAAGTCGCCATCGCGCAGTTACCAGGCTACCATTGCGCTCGTCGGGCCGGACGGGTTGCGCTGGAACCGCCAGGACAGCCGGCCGCCGCGCAGTTTCCGCGGGCCGCCAGATACGCGGCTCTGGCCTGTCGGGACTTATGCTCAAGACAGTCACTATGTCGAGACTCTCCCTGGCACCCCGCCCGGTACCTATGATCTGTATCTTATCCTCTTTGATAAAGAAACTTTGTCACCGCTGCGTGTTCTGGAGAGCGATGGGCAACCTGGCCCGCCCGACCTGCTGCTGGGCCAACTCGACGTGGCACGCCCCTCCACTTTTGTTGACCCGGACGAGCTAGAGATGCAGCACCACCTCAATGTCGACCTGGGGTCGCTGACGCTGTTGGGCGTCAACCTGGACCGCGCTGAGGCCGCTCCGGGGGATTTATTCCTCGCGACCTTCTTCTGGCTTGCCGACGAGTCGCCCCAAGCAGACCTGATCGCCCGCTTTTCGCTTCTCGACTCGGATGGCGTCTCCGTCGCCGACTTTGATCTGCCGCCTACCAATACCTCCCATCCCTCTTCTGCCTGGCAGGTGGGCGACTTTTGGCGCGGCCAGCACTTGCTCCATCTCCCGGCTGCTCTGAACGACGGTGATTATGTTTGGCGTATTACCCTGTTGCCGCCCGGTCGCTCCATCAATCTGCCATCCCCCATCCACGTCACTGCTCCTTTTCACGCTTTCATCTCCCCGCCTCTCCAATATCCCATTGACGTTACTCTTGGCGGGTTGGCTACGCTGGTCGGTTTTGACCTGGAATCAGAGACGATCCAGCCGGGGGACACCCTCACCGTAACCCTGGCCTGGCGCGCAGAAGCAGAGACCCATACTTCCTACAACGTCTTCCTGCACCTGACCGCTCCCGACGGCGCGTTGGCGGCCCAATCAGACGGCATCCCCGTCGATTGGACCCGTCCCACTACCGGTTGGCTGCCCGGCGAGTTCATCGTCGACACACACACGCTTACTCTACCAACTGACATTCTGCCTGGGCCATATACTCTTTTCGCAGGGCTTTACGAACCAGATGGCTCCCGCCTCACTGTCCAAGACGGCAGCGACGTCATACCGCTTGCCACGATAGAACTGAGGGGGCAATGACCCAACTTTCGACGTTCGAGATACATTCAAAGAGACGCTTGAAGAAGAGACGCCCACTCATTTACCTGACGGTGTTGGGTTTGACTTTCCTGGCGGCCTTGCTTCGTTTCCCCTGGCTAGACCGCCTGCCGCCTGGGTTGTACCATGACGAAGCCTACAATGGCCTCGACGCGCTTGCTATCAATGAGGGACGGCGCGCGATCTTCTTCGAGGCCAACAATGGCCGCGAGCCGTTGCACATATACCTGATGAGCATCACTGTGCGTTTCTTTGGCAGGACGCCAGTCGGGGTGCGAGCGGCGGCGGCGTTTCTGGGGGTGCTTCTGATCCCGCTCATCTTTCTGCTGGGCAAAGAGATGTTCGACGAGCGCGTGGGGTTGTGGGCTGCGCTGATGGCCGTATCCAACATCTGGCTCCTTTGCCTAAGCCGCACCGGTTTCCGTGCCGGCTCGTTGACCGTGGTCAGCGCTGCGGGGCTGGCGGCGCTATGGCGTGGTCGCAACACTGGCCAGCGCCGCTGGTTCGCTCTGGCCGGCGCGCTGCTTGGCCTGACGCAATACACCTACACCGCAGCGCGTTTCGTACCCGTCGCCCTGGTTCTGGGCTTGCTCCTCACGTGGCGTCACTGGCGGGGATTAGGCCGTCATTTGTTCCTGCTCGCAATTTGCATCCTGCTGGTAGACCTCCCGCTGGCTATTTACGCTCTGGCTCACCTTGATCTCTTCTTGGCCCGGCCTAGGCAACTCCTCATTCTCGATCCGCGCCTCCACCAGGGCCAATTGCTCAAGGTGCTGGCCGAGCAAGCGATTGCGCATGCCAAAGCTGTTTTCCTCGAGGGCGATTCTCTCCCCCGGCACAACGTCCCGGGGAAACCGATGCTCGCCCCACTGACCGCGTTGCTGTGCGTCATCGGACTGGTCAAAGGCGCGACAAGCCGCATCAGTCCTCGTTTGTCTTTTGCGTCAAGTTGGATAGTTATCATGTTTCTTCCCAGTTACCTCGCCTGGGGAGGTAACAGCTTTCTGCGGCTGTCTGGCTTGCCGCCCATACTCCTGCTCCTTCCGGCTCTAGGCGCAGATTGGCTTTGGCGACAGCTTCTCAAGTGGAAAGGCGCCACCGCCAGCCTGTTGCTGCTGGCAGCTACCGCGGCAACTGGCGTCCACAATGTGATGACCTACTATCTCTACTACGCGCAAAGTCAGAGCGCGTTTTACTCCTATGAAGTACCATCCACAGAGATCGCGTCCTACATCAACTGTTTCCTGGAACACGGCTACGTCCGGGACGATCTGCCGCTGTTACCCGCGCCATCAGGCCTTCCGCGCAGTGTCTGCGTGGCCCGCGACCTGCTGCACTTTAGTGAAACCGTTGTCTTTTTATTGCAACCCGACCCCCGCGTTCATCGTCTGGCCCAAGCGCCGCCGGCCGCCAAAGATGAGGAGCGGATGCTGATGGTGGTACCGGGAAGCTCAACGTCTTATCTTCAGCTCCTGCCGCCAAGACGGCAGATTCAGGTCTACCTCGGCTCGAAGATGCGAGACCAACAACGCGCCGGCCCTGTGTTCCAGCCGCATACAGTTTTCGTAGCCACACGCCCCCCCGACCTGGATCCCGTGGCTCGCTTTGAGGATGGCATCTCCTTGCTCGATTACCGCCTCGCGCGGCCCGATCCGGAAACATTGGCAGTGCGGCTCCGCTGGCAGGCTGACCGAAATCCAGAAGGGTACTACATCCTCTTTGTCCACTTGCTGCAAGGAGGCACCCTGATCAGCCAGCACGATGGCCCGCCTGCCCATGATTATTATCCGACTACCCATTGGCGGGAGGGCGACGTGGTCGTAGACGTTCATCGCTTGACCATACCGGCCGGATTTGATATCGCCCGTGGAATGTTGCGAGTGGGCGTCTACCGTCCGGAGAACCTGGTCCGTTTGCAGTGCATCCTTGCCGATGGCTCAACCCAGGACAGTGTTCTCTTGCCGGTATCTGATGGGTGGTAGAAGGGGCGCCTCGCGATGTACCCTGCATCAGCAATTCCCGTTATGGGGGAAAAGTCAGGTCGTAGCCGCGATTTCGCAATCGCGCAGGGCGCTTTACACGGAAAAATACACGCGATTTGGAAATCGCTACAAAACGGAATTGCTGATCCTGCATATTTGGAGGACAAATGCCTTGTGAGCAGGAGACAGAGATCGCCGTACTGGAGAGTCGGCTGCTCAATAACACGGTTATTCTATGAACAAATCACAAGATTCCACCCTCAAATCTCAAGTTTCAAAGGCAAAAAGCTCATTGCTTTGCATACGCGCCTGCCGTCACTTTTCCAAAGTCACTCGTATCGAGTGGGCGATTATTCTCACCACTCTCTTGTTCCTTGTTGCTCTCTCCATCAACCTTAGCCCCTATCTCCGTGGTCCGGATGAGTGGCGCTGGCCCTATGCAATCCCCGGCACTCTTGGCTCTCTTGCGAGCCCAGTACTGACGCTCTCCTCATACTTGGTGCTTGCCTTCACTTGGGTCAATCAGGTTACGAGAAGAGAAGGAGTGTCCACCCGGCAACGGCGAGTGTTGTTATTCGCTTTGGTGCTGACCGTTCCTCTTGTTCAGGGGTCAGTCTGCTGGGTATTGACATATTCAGACCACTCTTCTATCGTACTGTCTCGACCAGTGCTAGTGGAGTCTTCTCCGTCGGTAGTACCATTGAGGATGCCGGGGACTTTTTGCGTCGCTATCCAGTGCTGATGCCGACGTTACCTATTCATCCCCAGCGCTATCCTCCTGGCTTGCCGCTCCTCTTTTACCTGGCTCGCCGCATTCTGGAAAAGGCTCCTGCGCTGGCCGATGCCTTGGGCTTCCGTCTGCGCCTTTACCAGTGTCACGATATGTCTTTGATGCGTCTTTCCAATGCGACTATTGGTAGCGCTGTTGTTCAGATGGCCCTACCGCTGATGAGCGGACTCACCCTGCTCCCACTCTACGGCCTAGCTCGGCGAGTTTATGGCCCGCGCACTGCCGCCTGGACTGTTGCTTTTTACCCTATTGTCCCTTCCTTTGCTCTCTGGTGGGGCTGCTGAGATCAGTTCTATGCGCTCCTGACATGTGCCGCCTGGTACTTTTTCCACGTTGGCCTAACTGAATCTCGTCGCTCCGCGTTGTTGGTTGCTGGTCTTACCCTGTCCGTTGCCTCCCTGCTGAATTTCAGTGTTCTAGCACTGCACCTGCCGATGGGCCTCTTTGCCCTATTCTGGCTTATTGCTCACCCAGACCGCTACCGGCGCCACTGGCGGGAGTTGATTGTCGAGTGTTTCGTTTTTCTCGCTGGGCTGGCATCGTGCTGGATCGTCTATCAGGTAGCCTTTGGCATAGGCTTTCTCGACATTTGGCGCGTCTCGATGTCCTACCACCTAGGCCTGGATCGGAGTTACTGGACTTGGTTGTTTTATCATCTGTACGATTTCTTCGTCTTCCTCGGCATCCCACTGACATTGCTCTTGTTGATCGTGTCAGCAAGAGCAATGCGCAACCTGCTTCGGCTTGTTGCCTGCCGTTCGCATCATACCATTGACGCACTGACTCTGGGTTTTGTCTTGGGGTTACTGATACTCGATATCTCCGGGGTAAACCAGGGCGAGGTGGCGCGGGTGTGGGCTTTCCTGACGCCTTTTGCTACCCTCGTGGCTGCCCACGGGCTAGCGCGGCTTCGTCTTGGCCGGCGCGGATTTGCTCTGGTAGCCTTCCTTTTGGCTCTGCAATTGCTCACGTTCAATACCTTTCTACGCGTCATAACCACTGGCTTGACTGATCCACTCCCCCGTGCCCACGCTTTCAAGCGGCCAGACATCACTCATTCTCTGGATGCCCGCTTCAGTGTGGATGGTACAGATACCATCGCCCTTTTGGGATACGATCTGGAGCCCGAGTCGCCCGTTCCTGGTGATACGCTTCATCTGACTCTCTACTGGCAAGCACTGAAACCAATGACCCAATCATACACCGTCTTCACCCATCTAGTCGGGCCGGATGCCCAACTGATAGGGCAGCAAGATAACATGCCGCTCCGAGATGCCGCTCCGACCACCTGTTGGCTCCCCGGCGAGGTCATCGCAGATCCCTACGAATTTCTCATTGATTCCCAAACCTCGCCGGGCAACTACGTTTTGGCAACTGGATTCTACTCCTGGAGCACGGGTGAGCGGTTGCCGATCTCTGGCGACGCTGTTATTGCAGACAACTGCGTCACCTTGCCGCGCATTCTGATTGGAGAGAGATGATTTGGCCTCCTGTGCCGTCAATGGTATAATCTCCTGGTGATTACCCGCATCTCACCGCTGAGCGCGCAGAGGTCGCAGAGATAGTCAAAAAGGCCTTCTCTGCGTGCTTTGCGGCCTCTGCGGTGAAAGAGAACAGGGTCAATGCAGTCACATTTGAACATGTGGGTAATCACCAATATAATCTCCCAGGCGAAAGAAGGACAATGATACTGATCAATAACGCCACAACGTTCGTGGGGCGCGCTCTGGTGCGTCGCTTGGCCGTCAATCAGCGAGAGGTGCGCTGCCTGCTGCGACCATCTCGACGCGTGCAGCAGCTACCTACGGGCCTTCTCTTTTCCACCGTGTCGGCCAGCATGGACGATTTGCCCGCTTTACGCTCGGCTATGCAGGGCGTAGAGGCAATCGTTCATCTGGTGGGAGAGTTCGATCTCGAACAGGGAGGAGCGCTGCATACCCACGCTGAGGATACAGCCAGCCTCATTGAGGCGGCGCGCGAGACGGGAGTGAGTCGCTTCATCTATGTGAGCCGTCTGGGCGCCGATCGCGCCTCGGCTTATCCGCTCTTTCACGTCCTGGGAGAAGCCGAGGCGCTCGTGCGCGAAAGCGAGTTGGATTACACTATTCTGCAGACAGCCATCACCTATGGGCCAGAGGACATGTTCGTCAATCTACTGGTGATGCTGGCCAAAGCGATTCCCTACGTCCTACCCATTCCAGACCCCGGCCTGGTGCGCTTCCAGCCGCTGTGGGTCATAGACCTGGCGCACTGCATCGAGGCCGCGCTGGACCGGGACGACTTGATCGGGCAGACCATCCCGCTCGGCGGGCCGGAGCACTTTACCTTTGAGCAACTGCTGGCGCAGATACTGGCAGCGGCGGGAGTGCGCCGGCGGATCGTGCGCGTGCGTACGCCTCTGATACGAGGCGCGATTCTGCTTTGCGATGCGTTGCTGCCGCGCACCCCAACGCCGCCCTGGTGGCTTGATCTCTTATCCGTGGGCAGCGCGACGAACTTGGTGACAATCCAGCGCCACTTTGATTTTGACCCGCGCCGTCTGGCCGAATCTCTCGACTATTTGGGCCGCAAACGGGCCTGGCGGCGCGACCTTTTGCGCTTTGTGCTGCGCCGAGGATAGCTTACTCGTCGAGACCTTGAGAGTTTTCCGAGACCCTCAAGGTCTATCTGGACTCAGTAGATCCAAATTTCAGACCTCGGAGGTCTCGGAAGGTGACATTGGCAGCAAAATTGCTTAGATTGCATCCGTTTTTACCGGCAAAGGCGCTCTCGAGAGACCTCCGAGGTCTTGTTGTTGTAACATTTTGGATCTACTGGGACTGCAAAACAGGAGAACGGACGTGATAATGAAAAGATCGCAGCGTTCCATCTCGAGTATCCTTCGCTTTGCTCTAGTCACCGGTGTTGCATTGCTGCTCCCTGTTGCCTCTGCTCGCGCCGACATCGGCCCCAAGCCCTCGATGGAGTTTTCCTTCGAGTATGAGATTGAGCCGGTTCCAATCGTCGGGGGGCAATTGATCGAGTGCGAGGATGCAGCGTGTGAAACGGGCAAGCCTTTGGAGACCGTCGGGCCGCAGGACTTTGCGTGTACGGAAAACGAGTGCTCTTCTCTGGCCTACGGCTACGCGCCCTACCACAAACTAATCATCGAGTTTGAGGATCAAACGCGGGAGAGCAACATCTTTACCAAACAGGCATCGGAGGCCTCCTTCAGCGTGACTGTGTCGGAGACGGGCCTGGAGGTGGAGGAGGTGCGCGGCGGCGCCGGCAGTTGTTGTTCCGGGCTATTGTTCACCCTCGTTATAGAGACCCTGGTCGCGAGCGCCTACCTGAGCCTCTTCCGATTGCCCAGAGCGATGTTGGGCTGGGTTCCGCTTTCGAGCTTGCTTTCCTTGCCCGTGGTTTGGCTCGTTTTTCCCCAACTGCCGCTCTCTGCCGGGTTGACCGTGGCTCTGTCTGAAACGTTTGCTGTACTATTTGAAACTGGTCTTATCTACCTGGTCGCTCGCAGGTTACTGCCGCTCAAGCACGTCGCAGCTTTGAGCCTGCTGATGAACGGGGTCAGTTTCCTATTTGGGCTGGCGCTCGCGACCCTAAGAGTTCTCTGAAACCCCCAGGGTCTGCGCCACGTACAACTCCCCCTGCTCGAACCCCCGCTCCCGATAGTAGGGCCGCGTGCCGACCGCCGCGATGATGGCCAGCCGGTCAAAGCCCTCTGCGCGGGCGATGCGCCGGGCCTTGTCCAACAGCCGCGCGCCCAACCCTGCGTGTTGCGCCGCCCCTTCTCGGCTGGCTCCCAACTTTAACGCCGGCCCGTAGACGTGCAACTCGCGCACCACGGCGCAGCCGGTCAATTCGTCAATCGAGGAGTCAGTCTGAGGCAACGACAGCCGCAGGAATCCCGCCAGACGATCATCGGGTGCGACATAGCTCAGAAAGCACTCGCGGGTGGCATCGGTCTCGTAATCCAGCCGCTCCAACTTGAGCGCGGCAGAGTCCACCTCCTGCCCGCGCACCTCGCGGCAGCGGATGCAGCGACACACCAGTCCCTCCCGCGCCATACGCTGTTGGACGATCTGGCGCAGGTTGGTCTTTTTCACCCCGGCCACGATGTTGGGGGAAGGAATGTCGCGCATCAGTCGGTTGACGCGGCAATAGGGCGGGATGAGCGTCTTGCACTGGGCCAGCAACTTGACCAGCGTCTCTTCGTCGTAGGGTCGGTACTCGCCTCGCTGCCAGAGATCATAGAGTTCTGTATCCACCAGCAGCGCGGTGGGATAGATTTTCAACTCGTCGGGCCGCAGCGCTGGGTCTTTCCACAATCGGCCAAAGTCCTCCAAATCGCTCTCCGGCGTGGCTCCCAGCAGATTGGGCATCCAGTGGACGACGATCTTGAACCCCGCCAGCCGCAGCAGGCGCATCGCGACCCGCGTCTCGGCGACGGTGTGGCCGCGCCGGTTGCAGGCCAGGATATCGTCATCGAGGCTCTGCACGCCCAGTTGTACTTTGGTCACGCCCAGCCAGCGCAGCCGGTACACCTCCTCCGGCGTGATGCAGTCGGGCCGCGTCTCCACCACCAGCCCGACGTTGCGGTGGGCGGCGCTCTCGTTGAGACGCTGGGCTTCCTCCAGCGTCTCCGCTTCGACCCCGTTCATTGCGTCCAGGCAGCGGCGCGCGAACCACTCCTGGTACTCTTCCGGATAGCTCGACCACGTCCCGCCCAGGATGAGCAACTCGATCTTGTCCACGTTGTGGCCGAGATCGGCCATCACGTTGATGCGACCGGCCGTCTGCTCGTAGGGATCGAACTCGTAGGAAGCAGCCCGCATCGCGCCCGGCTCATCGGGCAAATAGCTCTTGGGCATCCGCTCGACCGCTGGGCAAAAGATGCACTCGCCGGGACAAGGGAACGGCTCAGTTAACACCGTCACTGGGGCCACGCCGGAGATGGTGCGCGTCGGCTTGACCCGCAGCCGCCGCACGATCTTGGGATCGGGCAATCGCCCCTCGCGCTCGCACAGTTGGGCGTACCCTTTGAGTATCTGGCTCTTGGAGAACACTCTGCCGTCGGGCCTCGGGTGACGGCGCAGGATGCGCATCAACCGCCGCTGCGGCCACTTTGCTGCCGCTTCCACCTCGCCCAGGATAGCGGAGATTAAGTCGCTGTGCTGCTCCAGATCATCACGTTTCACGTTTCACGCCCCAGTTGCTTCTATCGCCTCATTCGACTATAATCTCTCTATGGACAAAGAGATTGTTGAAAAGCTGCTCGCCTTGAACCGCGAGTTCTACGCCGCCTTTGCCCAACCCTTTGCCGCCAGCCGGCCGGTATCGGATCCGGCACTGACGGCCATTCTACCCTATATCCCACAGCGCGCAAGGGTGCTGGACATAGGCTGTGGCAACGGGCGACTGGCGCTGCTGCTCGACCGGGAGCGGCCTGGCGCGACCTACCTGGGACTGGACACAGTACCGGAACTGATCGAAACAGCTCACGCCCAGGCCGGACAACTCGCGAACGTCAAGTTCCACGTCGCCGACGTCGCCCGGCCCGGCTGGGAGAACGCGCTCCCCAGCGCACCCTTCGACTGCGTCGTATGCCTGGCCGTTTTGCACCACATCCCCGGTTTTGACCTGCGAGCGCGGGTGCTGCGCGGCTTGGCTGGGCTGCTGGAGACTGATGGGCGACTGATCCTTTCCACCTGGCAGTTCCTCGAAAACGAGCGTATGCGCCGCAAGATCGTGGACTGGGCGAAAGCGGACATCTCGCAAGAGTCGCTGGAAGAGGGCGACTATTTGCTCGACTGGAAGCGGGAGGGGCGCGGCTGGCGCTACTGCCATCTGGTGGACCAGGCGGAGATAAAGCGATTGGCCGCCGCAAGCGACCTCCGCGTGCGCGAGACCTTTCGCGCTGGCGGACGGGAGGGCAACCTGAGTTTGTTCGCCGTGCTGGAAAGTTTGTCAGTCCCACACTCGTAAAGTATAATGGACGTAACGTTCAAGTAGGGTCATTTTTCTTACCGCAGAGATCGCAGAGTCAGATGAAAATGTCGTCTCGTAGAAGTAACTACTCAGGCATACAGCACAACAACGCCGCATGTGTCATTGCGAGGAGCGTAGCGACGAAGCAATCTCCAAGCGACTGGGGGAGATTGCTTCGCCCCGGGAAAAACGTCCGGGGCTCGCAATGACACCTCAAATTGAGAATTGCTGCAAAGAAAAGCATTCAGGCTCTCTGTGTAACAAATGTGTCACTTTTACCGTAATGCGTTAGAACGGTTATTTGGCGAAAAAACCTGGTTTCTTTGCTCCTGGTGAACGGTTACTAATGAACGAGCACAGACGCCGATCTCAAATGTTACACATCCATCTACTCGGAATCCCCCAGATATTCGCCGGCGACGCGCCTCTGCCTCTGCCAGCGCCGCCCAAAGCGTTCCTGCTATGGGCCTACCTGCTCCTGAGGCGCGCGCGCCCCGTTCCCCGTGAGCAACTCACCTACGTCATCTGGTCCGACGTGTCCGAATCAGAGGCCCGTGCCAATCTGCGCCGTCACCTGCACCTGTTGCGGAAGCAATTGCCCGCGCCTCCTCAGGATGCGGATTGGATCCTGGCGACCCGCAGCACGCTCCAATGGAACCCAGACGGTGCTTATTGGCTGGACGTGGCGTTGCTCGACCGGTTTGTCGGGGAGACGGCGAGCGAGGAAGAGTGGACGGCGGTCGTTGATTGCTACCGCGGCGACCTGCTGGCAGGGTTCTACGACGACTGGGTGCTGACCGAGCGGGAGCGCCTGCGCCAGCGCTACATCCACCTCCTGGAGCAGCGCATCGCGCTCCAAAAGGCGGGGGGCGACCTGCGCGGAGCGATTCACACGACGCAGCGATTGCTGGCCCGCGACCCCTTGCGCGAGGAACCTTACCGCTACTTGATGGAACTCTATTACCGCGTCGGCGATCGGGCGGCCGCCCTGCGCGAGTTCGAGCGTTGCCAAACGTTGCTGCGCGTCGAGTTAGAGACGGAACCGATGCCAGAGACGCTCTCCCTGCGCGACGCCATCCGGGATGGGGTTGCACTCGAACCGGTCACCCCGGCTCCCTCCCCCGCCAAATCGCCGCCGGTTCCCGCTCCTCCCCTCCACCAGCCTGCCAACAGACGCCCAAGATGGTTGTTGGTCGGCGCTCTGTTGCTCCTGCTCTCACTGGTGGGACTGTTCACCGCCGGCGTGCTGCCCCCAAACCTGGCCCTCCAGCCCATCACCGTCTCCATCTCTGGGCCGGATGCGGTGCAGGACACCTGGATTGACAAAGAAAACAGCGACTTGCCCTACGACCCCGATGAACCCGGCCAGATACTCAAAGCATTCTATCCCCAGGTCCACCTCATGTTCTTTGGCTACCCCTACGACCGGGTGTTGGTACGCTTCGATCTGACCCAACTCCCCTCCGACGCCAAAGTTCGCCAGGCCGTTTTCGACATCCACCTGGCGGACTATATCAACGAGGACTTGCCGGAGCCGCTCCCGGCCACCGTCTCGATCTTTCGCATCCTGCGCCCCTGGCAGGCAGAGGCGGCTACCTTTAACTTCCCCTGGTCGCAACCCGGCCTGGCCGCCGGCGTGGATTATGACGAGCGGCCCCTGGGCAGCCACTCCTTTCACAGCGGGACCTGGATATCGGTGGACGTCACCGACCTGGCACAAGAGTGGCTGGCCCACCCCGACCGCAACCAGGGGCTGATGCTGATGCTCACAGAAGCGCCCCAGGGCGCTCACTACTGGGTGGACACCACCGACTACCCCATCCCCAACCGCCGCCCCCGGCTCGACCTGACCTACACTCGCTGATTCAGTCACGCTTTCGAACGCGCATCTTTTCAATTGGACGGTAAACGGACGCTGACCGGATACTCCCAGGACGCTCGTGTGCTAAAATGGTCTTGTCCATGAAAGTAAGATGTGTTGCATCTC
>DUEK01000007.1 GCA_011192155.1 Thermoflexia bacterium | reverse complement strand
AGGAGAAAGCGGCCCGCCTGATGGCCCGCTACGATCTGCTGGCGCTGCCCGTCGTGGACGAAAAGGGACATCTGCTGGGGCTAATCACCCACGACGATCTGGTCGAGATATTGGAGGACGAGGCAACGGAGGATATCTACCGGCTGGGCGGCGTGCTGGAAGAACAACCATCTGACATACCAATCCCTGCCGCCCTGCGCGCTCGCCTGCCCTGGCTGGTGCTCAACCTGGGCACGGCGCTGGCCTCAGCCGCTATCCTGAGCCTCTTTGAGGGCACCATCGCCAGAGTAGCAGTCCTGGCCGCCTTCTTCCCCATCGTCGCTGGGGTCAGCGGCAGCGCCGGCACTCAGACGCTCACCGTTACCGTGCGCGGGCTGGCCCTGGGCGAGCTTGATCCTCGCGACGGACTGCGCGCCCTGCTCCGAGAGACGCTCATCGGATTGGTCAACGGGGTTGCCGTCGGCGGCCTGATCGCCCTCATCGCGCTGGCGTGGAAAGGAACACCGATGCTGGGCATAGTCGTGGGGCTGGCCACTCTCCTGAACATGATCGGCGCTGGCATTGCCGGAGCACTGATCCCCGTGATAATGCAAGTCCTGCGGTTTGATCCGGCCCTGGCCTCGCCCATCCTAGTCACCACCATCACCGATACCTGCGGTTATTTTATCTACCTGGGACTTGCCACTCTGATTTTGACGAGATTAATATGAGCCATCACCCTCGCGCCGACGATACACCCGTCGTGGTCACGACCTCCTCACAACTGACGACATTGTTGGAGGCTCTTTCCAAGGAACCCGCCATCGGTGTGGACACAGAATCCAACTCCCTCTACGCCTACCAGGAACAGGTCTGCCTGCTCCAGATATCTACCCCCACGGCCGACTATATCATAGATCCGCTGGCCGACCTGGACATCTCGTCCCTGGCGCCTCTCTTTGCCGATCCCGGAATACAAAAGGTCTTTCACGCCGCCGAGTACGACGTGATGTGTCTCAAACGGGATTATGGCTTCCACTTTGCCAATCTGTTCGATACGATGTGGGCGGCCCGCATCCTGGGCTGGCCCCACGTGGGGCTGGGCAGTATATTGAAGGAAACCTTCAGTGTGCACACCAAAAAGCGCTATCAGCGGCACAATTGGGGCAGACGCCCCCTGGAAGCGGAGGCGTTGGCCTACGCCCGCCTTGACACTCACTACCTCCTGCCTCTGCGCCGCCTCCAGGACGATGCACTGACACAGAAAGGGCATTGGGAGGAAGCACAGGAAATATTTGCACAGGTCGCCGCCTCCGCTCCTATGCCCCCTAACGCCTTTGCCCCGGAGGACTTTTGGCGCATCAAGGGAGCGTTCGACCTGACCAAGCGCGAGCAGGCCATCCTGCGCGAACTCGCCATCTGGCGCGACCAGGAGGCCAGTCACCGGGATCGTCCGCACTTTAAGGTGCTTCACGATCTCACGCTGGTCGAGCTGGCCCAGGCCCGCCCCCGCACCAATAAGGAGTTATCCCGCACAAACGGGCTGAAGCCTTATCACGTGCGCCGGTACGGCAAGCATATCCTGCAAGCCATCCAAAAAGGAGCGCAAACCCGTCCGCCTCAGCCCCCGCCTCCACCCCCGCGCCATTCAGAGGCAGAAGTAGCGCGCTTTGAAGCGCTGCGCGCCTGGCGCAAACAGGCGGCTGCCAGGCGCGGGGTGAATTCCAGCGTCATCATCAGCAAGTCCACCATGTGGGCGCTGATTGAGCAAAACCCCATCACGCCAAAAGAACTGGAAGGGATTGAGGGACTGGGGCCATGGAAACGGAAGGCTTATGGAAATGAGATTTTGGGGGTGTTGGGAGCGTTGTAGGTGCGAATGGGCGAATTTACGAATGGGCAAATAATCAGGAGACACTATGGAGATCCAATTTCTTGGCGCAGCACAAACCGTCACCGGCTCACAGCACCTCATCTCTGTCAACGGAAGCCGCATCCTGTTAGAGTGCGGGCTGTTCCAGGGCAAGCGACGCGAGAGTTTCGAGCGCAATCGCAACCTGCCCTTTGACGCAGCAAGCGTGGACACGCTCATCCTATCCCACGCCCACATTGACCACTCCGGCAACATCCCCAATCTGGTGCGCAACGGATTCAGGGGAGACATCTATTGCACCTTTGCCACGCGCGACCTGTGCTCGGCCATGCTGCGGGATTCGGCCTACATCCAGGAGCGAGACGCCGAATACGCCAACAAGAAACGCGCCCGCAAGGGATTGCCGCCCGTCGAACCAATCTACACCCACGCCGACGCCATCGCCAGCCTGGAGCACTTTATCAGCGTGGGATATGACCGCCCCGCTCTCGTCGCGCCGGGTGCGCGCTGCACCTTCCTCGACGCGGGTCACATCCTCGGTTCAGCCAGCATCCTCTTGGAAATAGAGGAGGGTCGCCGCCAGATACGGCTGCTCTTTAGCGGCGACCTGGGGCGAAACGATAGGCCCATCCTGCGCGACCCCACCCCCGCGCCTCCGGCAGACGCGCTCATCATCGAATCCACCTACGGCAATCGCAGCCACGCCCCCCGCGAGGACGCCGAGAAAAAGCTACTCGACCTGATCGGCGGGACGTGCGCGCAGGGGGGCAAAGTAGTGATTCCCGCCTTTTCAGTAGGCCGCACGCAAGAGATCGTCTACAGCCTGCGCCGCATGGCGCGCACGCGCGAACTGCCCAACGTGCCCGTCTTTGTAGATAGCCCCCTGGCGGTGAACGCGACCGAGATATTTCGGCTCCACCCCGAATGTTACGACGAGGAATTGCGCGAATTTGTGGCCCAGAACCGCCACCCCGACCCCTTTGGCTTTGACCAACTGCGCTACGTCCGCAACGTGGAGGACTCTAAAGCGATCAACGACGTCAAAGGCCCAGCGATCATCATCAGCGCATCGGGGATGTGCGAGGCGGGGCGGATACAGCATCACCTCAAACACAACATCGGCGATCCGCGCAACCTGGTATTGATCGTCAGTTGGCAAGCTCCACACACCCTCGGTCGCCGGCTGGTCGAAAAGCAGCCGGTGGTGAAAATCTTTGGCGAGAAATTCCCACTGCGCGCCCGCGTCGAGACGATCAGCGGATACAGCGCCCACGCCGATAGAGAGGGACTGCTGAATTGGGCCAAACCCACCGCCCGCGGCCTGCAACACACCTTTGTCGTGCATGGCGACCCAGAGCCGGCCGCGGCGCTGGCCGACGGGCTGAAACAACTGGGCGCGCGCGGGGTGGCGGTACCAAAGCAAGGAGATGCGTTTCAAGTTTCAGGTTTGTAAGCAAGTTGCAAGTAGCACGGGAATAGATTCTGGCTCTCGATAAATTCAGAAAAGGAGCAACCGATGAACCTGTGGCACGAACTACCGCCCGGGCCAGACTGGCCCCAAATCGTCTACGTGGTCGTAGAGATTCCCAAAGGATCGCGCAACAAGTACGAGTACGACGAGGAAAAGGGATTCGTCAAACTAGACCGCGTGCTATTCTCCTCGCTGCACTATCCCGGCGACTATGGCTTTATTCCCCAAACGCTGCACGCCGACGGCGACCCGCTAGACGTGCTGGTGATGACCAACGAACCCACCTTCTCCGGCTGCGTCATCGAGGCCCGCCCACTGGGCATCTTTCACCTAGTGGATAGGGGGCAACTGGACGACAAGATACTGGCCGTCCCGCACACCGACCCGCTTTTTACGGGCTACCACACGCTGGACGACGTGCCGCCCCACTTTTTGGAAGAGATGACCCACTTTTTCAACGTCTACAAGGACCTGGAGAGCGGCGAGGTTGTGGGCAAGGGGTGGGATGGAATCGAGTACGCGCACGCAACGATCAAGCACTCGTTCGAGCAATATCAGAAGCATATACGCGATCATAAATAACAACATCAGGGAGAGGATAAAAGGGCGCGGCGTCACTCTTCTCCAGTACCGAAAAAGCGAAACGCCACCGCAACAAAACTGTAACCCCAGTAAAGTAAAAATTGCCCTAAACTGATAGTGCGATATTATGAATCATCAGGCAAGCACATCTGATACCAAGGTTCAGTGCACCAGTGATGGCACGGCTTCCGCAGCGAATGAGAGCGACGCTCGAAACGAGCTGACGGCAGCCCAAGAGGCCGTGCATCGCCTGCGCCGCTACGTCCCCGCCGCCGTCGCCGAGGCTGTCCTGCACGATCAGGAAAAGCTGCGCGGCGAGCGACGCAAAGTGGCCGTGCTCTTTGCAGACGCCGTAGGATTCACCCATCTCTCGGCCTCACTGGACGCCGAGTCGGTCTTTGACCTGATCAACGATCTGTTGAGCCGCCTGGTGGAGTGCGTCCATCGCTACGGCGGCATGGTGGACAAGTTCACTGGCGACGGCCTGATGGCGGTCTTTGGCGCGCCTGTGGCTCACGAGAACGATTCCGAGATGGCCGTCCGCGCCGCGCTGGATATGCAAAAAGCCGCCGCCGAGTTCGAGCCTATCGCCCGCGCTCAGTTGGGCGCTCCTCTACAAATACGCATCGGCATTCACACCGGGCTGGCAATTGCAGGCATCCTCGGCACCCAAGAGCAGGCCGCCTATACGGTCATTGGAGACACGGTCAACATGGCGGCGCGACTGGAGGCACTGGCCCAGACCGGCCACATTCTGGTCAGTTCCCGCGTCTATCACCAAACACGCGCCTTGTTCAACTTTCAGTCGCTGGGCACAACCCCCGTCAAGGGAATTGACCAACCAGTGCCCATCTACGAGCCGATAGGAGACCGCTCCGAACCTCTGCCGACGCGCGGACTGGAGGGCATTACGGGCGTCTTTGTAGGGCGTGACGCTGAACTGGAACAACTGCGCGCCTTGCTGGCCGCTTTTCTCAACGACCAGCGCGGGCGGCTGATCGTCTTACAGGGCGAAGCCGGTATGGGCAAGTCGCGCTTGGTCACAGAGACTCTCTCCACCATCACCTCCGACCAGGTCTCAATCTGGAAAGGGCGCGGATTGCCCTACGCTCAGGGCGTCGGTTACGGTATCTTTCGCTCATTGCTGCAAGGCGTCGCGCGATCACGCTCGTTTGGTGCGGCGTGGGATTCGCAGGTATCACCTCCCTTGCGCCTCTTTCTGTGGCAGATGTTGGGACGGCTCTCGCCGGAGGAGCAGGTTCGACTGCGCCATCTGGGACCAGAGCGCGCCAAACAATTGACCACCCTGGCGCTGCGCGAGTGGGTGCTGGGCGAGGCCCGGCAACAGCCAGTTGCACTGATTCTCGACGATTTCCACTGGGCCGACGACCTCTCGCGGGATGCGTTGCGGACGCTGGTCAACCTCATCCACAAAGCCCCCGTGCTCCTGTGTGTCATGACGCGCCCCCAGCCAGAATCGCCCCTGGAGCTTGCAGTCCCCCCAGCAGATGAGCCACTGGTCACGCCATTACATCTGGAACTGGAGCTAAAACCCCTCTCGCCAGAGCACAGCCGGGCGCTATTGGCTCACCTGGTTGACCTGAGCAGTATGCCGGAGACACTCGTCAACACCATCCTGTCCCGCGCCGAGGGCAACCCCTTCTACATCGAAGAATTCGTGCGCATGTTGATTGAGAAAGAGATGCTGGCGCTGGGAGACCATCAGTGGCAGGTGACTTCAGCGGTAGAACTGCAAACGCTAGAGATTCCGACAACTTTGCGCGGACTGATGATGGCGCGTGTAGACCGCCTGCCACAGGATCTACAAGATGTACTGCGCAACGCCGCTGTGATCGGGCTACAGTTCTCCGCTCGCCTGCTGGAAGAGGTTGAAAGCCGGCTGCATGGCCCCGCCAGCGTGTTGCCGCCGCTGGAACGACTCGCGGGACTGGGATTGCTGGAGGAACGATCTCGGGCTGGCGAGCAGGTTTACGCTTTCCGTCACATCGTCACTCAGGAAACGGTCTACCGCAGTCTGCTGCGCAGCCAGCGACCGGCGCTGCACCGCACGGTAGCCGAGTGCATTGAGAGCGTTTACGCCGCCGATCTGGTCAATCAAGCCGAGGTGCTGGCGCTACACTACGACCGCGCTCGCGAGCGCGGCAAAGCCCTGCGCTACACACTGCTGGCCGGCGACCGCGCCCGCGAGCGCTTTGCCAACCGCGAGGCCATCGAATACTACAGCCGGGCGCTGCAACTCTCGCAACACCTGGGCCAACGCCAGGCCGAACGATGGCAAGCGGCCGTCGGGCTGGGGCAAGTCGAGCAGCATATCGGCGAGTACGAGGAGGCCATCGCCTGCTACCAAGCCGCGCTGGACGAGTGGGAAGAGGTCAACCCGGAGGAACGCGCGCAGGTCTTTCTTAGATTAGGACAAGTTTGGAGCAGACGCGGCAACTTGCAAGAAGCTGGCGAAGAATTACACAAAGCATTGGCGCAACTTGACCAAGCTGGCAATGTGCTCCCCGCGTTGCGCGCCCAGGTTTACTCCGAACTGGGCGTCCTCAGCCGGCGGCAGGGCGACCTGACGGCGGCGCAAAAGTGGCTGGAGCAGGGACTATCGCTGGTCGGTGATAGCGAGCATTACGACGTCTTGTCGTCCATCCTCAACCGCTTGGGCGGCGTGCACTATAACCGCAGCGAGTGGGACGAGGCAACAAAGTGCGTCGAACGCGCCCTGGAACTGCGCCAACGGCTAGGGGACGTCGTCGGCTCTGCGCGCTCGCTGAACAACCTGGGCATCCTCAAGTACACCAGCGGCGATTGGGATGGCGCTTCAACTGATCTTGAGCGCGCTGCGGAGCTACACGAGCGCATCGGCGAGGTCGAAGGGCTGTCTCTATCTTGCAACAATCTTGGCGTGCTATGCGCTGAACGAGGTGAATGGGAGAAAGCAGAGAAGAACCTGCGGCGCAGTTTTGCCATCGCCCAACGTATTGCCCACCCCTACGAGCTGGCCCAGGCTCACAAGAACCTGGGGCTACTCTATTTGCTACAAAAGCAGTGGGAAAGGTGCGCTCGACATCTGAAGGCTGCCATTCCATTGTATACAGAGGCCGGCGCTCGTGCCAACCTGGACATAAACGACGTTTATTACCTTCATGGATTGCTCTGCCTGGAACAAGGCCAAATCAATACTGCTCTGGAGTGGACAAAGCGCAGCTACGAGATGTTGCATGAGATGACCAACGCTGACGAAGGCGAATCGGTCGAATGGGGACGGTATGAGCAACTAATGGGGCGCATCGCCCAGGCACGTGGAGACCTGAAATCAGCTCGCCAGCACCTGGAGCACAGCGCCGCGATCTTCCAGGCCAGCGGTTCACAGATAGAAGCCGGTCGAACGGCCTACTGGAGCAGTCTGCTGTCGCTGGCGCTACAGCAGCCGGAGAAAGCTCGCAAAGAACTAGCCACAGCCCAACAGGTATTCGAGCAATTAGGAGCCACACTAGATTTGAGACACGTCGCGGAGCAATTGGCACAACTTGAGCCGTAGACGTGCGGAATGGGGGTCACGTCCACAGCCGAACCAAGTCCAACAATAAACGGGGGGCCTATCGGCCCCCCGCTCCTCAATTGCGCCATTTACACCTCCTTATGACAACTCCCAGTTCAATCCTCGTCCACCCAGACATTGATTCCCACAGCCGATGTTTCAGAGAGCACGCTCTCTAGATTTTCAAACGGAACTGATTCCGGGTCACTAAAGTAATCAAAGTAATCGGCCCAACTCAGACCATCAGCCCAGCTCAACCCATCAGCCCAGCTCAACCCATCAGCCCAACTCAACCCGTCGGCCCAGCTCAACCCGTCGGCCCAGCTCAACCCATCGGCCCAACTCAACCCGTCGGCCCAGCTCAACCCGTCGGCCCAGCTCAACCCATCAGCCCAGCCAAAGCCGTCAGCCCAACTGAGACCATCAGCCCAACTCAAGCCGTCAATTGAGGAGAAGATATCGGCCCAGCTCAAGCCATCGGCCCAACTCAACCCGTCAGCCCAGCTCAACCCATCAGCCCAGCCGAACGCGCTAGCAGGAAGCCCGAATGTGCCCGTCTCGGGGTCATAAACGGTCCAACCCCGGTAGTGTTCCTCGCCAGCCAGATCGAGCGCGATGTCCATCCCCTGATTGGCCTCGTCCGTGATGTCGGTAAAGACGGCGTCGGGCGCCCAGACGCGGCCTGCGCCCTGTTGCCAAACACTGTATTCCCCCAGGTGCGGACGCGCTGTCATCATCAAGCGGGCCTTTACCTGATCGGGCGTCAGTTCCGGGTGCTCGCTGAGCATCAAAGCCGAGACACCAGAGACCATGGCCGTGGATGCCGAGGTGCCCGCCATCTCATAGTAATGCCCTCGGATTCGATTTTCTGGGTATAGCTTGCCCAGGTAGGTGCGCTTGCGCATCAGCGAGATGACGTGCGCACCGGGCGCGAGCAAGTCCGGCTTGACAAAGGCATCCAGCGTGGGGCCAGCAGCCGAGAACTCGGGAATGTAATCGTCGCTAAAATCCTCAGGCGTGCGATTGTCGGTAAAGGCGCCGACGGTGATGATGTAGGGAGTGTTGCCCGGCACGCCGACGCTGAACGGGTCGGGGCCAGAGTTGCCCGCGCTGGCAACCACCACGATGCCCGCCTGCCAGGCCGCCATCGCCGCCAGGTTCAGGGGATCGGCCCAGTAGGGAGCGCACACCGAAGCGTGCATCGAGATGTTGAGTACGCGGATGTTGTACTCGTCCTTGTTCTGTACGATCCAATCAATGCCCTGGAGCACATCGCCATAAGTGCCCGTCCCGGCCTCGTCCATCACGCGCACAGCCACAAGATTGGCCGCTGGCGCGATGCCCCGGTACTCGCCGTCCCTACGTTCGTACTTGCTATTGACCACGATACCCGCGACGTGAGTCCCGTGGCCGTTGGGGTCCCTTGGCGAGCGGCGTAAGTGTTGCGGTCTGTACAACTCGCCAGATAGCACATCGTAGTAAGCCAGGATGCGGTTGCCCCTGCCGTGCGGCGGTTGGTGCAGGGTTCTGATAGTGGGGTCAATTCCGGTATCAAGAAAGGCCACAGTGACGCCCTCTCCCAGGTTGCCAGTGTCCCACACCTCTGTAACCCCCATAGCCTTGGAGAACTCGACGTCAACCAGATTGCCGGACGATTCCACCGCGCGATCCAACGTCACGCGGACCACGCCCGGCGATTCGGCCAGACTGTCCAATGCGCTTTCTGGGATCTCGGCCACCACAGATTTGATGATAGCAACCTCACCCGTGACACATCCCCCGTTGGCGCGCACAGCAGCAGCCGCATCTTCCACGCTGCTGCCCTGGACGATGACTTTCACCAATGCCGGCTCAGCAGCAGCGCCGCCATCGGTATGCGCCGCCGCTACCGCATAGCCGGCGCCGCGTCCTAGAAGCGACGAGGCCGCGCCGGTCAGTGATACCATCAATAGCGTGCTTACCACCAAAAGAGCGATAACGTTCCGAAAACCAGTTTTCCTTTTCATCCACTTCCTCCTTCTATTGCCTATTCCACCTACTTTACCCTACATATTAGCAGATACGGCTCTCAAGTCTATAGTTTTTGTGTACGAGTTGTGTGCAGGTTCCGTGCAAAAACGCGCCACCGACAGATTGGGTAACTCAAAGCCCCGGTCGAAAGACCGGGGCTTTTATTGTTAGCGCCCAAAACTCCTGCGGCGTTCTTCATTTTGCAAGAAACAGCCCAAAGGCCGGGGGTTTGGGTCTTTTCAAAAAGCTGTTTCTTAGCCTATATTTCGCATCCTGACGCAGCCTATTTGTGTCTTTTTCAAAAAGCGGGGAAAGAAACCAGGTTTTTCAGAAAAAACCTGGTTTCTCACTGACCCAGACGGCGAATCTGCCCAAATTGGGTTTGGAAGAACAAAGTGTCAAGCCCCAAATCAAGCTGTCCAGAGGTGCGGAAAATAGACTTGGTAGTTGGGAGAAAAGGTGCGACGCACTTTTGCTTGGGTAAAACGGTCAAAAACCGCAGAAAACACTCTTTTAGCGTTCGATCAAGTGCGTCGCACCTGGCCTTGAAGCATTTGAAACACACCCGTATCACATTCGCATAAAGTTGAGAAATTCCCCCCTTTTTTCAGGGGAGTCAGTGATCGTTGGTAGGTATCTTTTCAAATATTCAGGGGCGCTTGCGTGCTGTAGCGTGATTTCCCATCGCGCTGGCTTTAGCCTATTTTCCGCACCTCTGGACAATTTGATTTGGAGCTTGCCACTTTGTTCTCCCGAACCCAATTTGGGCAGATTCGCCGTCCGAGTCAGTGAGAAACCTGGTTTCTTTCCCCGGCTTTTTGAAAAAGATACAAATAGGCTGTGTCAGGGTGCGAAATATAGGTTTAGGGCTGACAAACTTGACATTCAACCGCCGATAAACGCCAATGAAAAACGGGTTTTGGAAATTACCCCCGTCCGCTCCGCAGGAGCGACATCTGCGATTTATCCGCCGGGTGGCGGGTAAGAAACCCGCTCTACAGATTTGTGCCCCGGATTATTGAGATGATGCGTTGGTAGTGTAGACTTTTTCTCCATCGCAGGAGATATAGTGGAGGCGCAGGATGAGAGACGAGACCAGGCCGACGTGGGCCACAGATAGTGTCGCTTCGCCTACGGCAGCGGCTGGAGAGCAACTCGCGACGGACTCGACGGGGCCGGATGAATTGGCAGAAATGCGCCAACCCCCCGCTCGCCTCGTGACCATCATCGCTCTCTCGGTATTCATTTCCGAGGCGTTGGTGATGCTCCTGCTCGCCTTTCTGCCGCCCTTTTCCACCTTGTTTGAGGCGCTCTTGGACTCTACCCTGTTGGTCGCTTTGCTCTCTCCCACGCTTTACTACTTTGGGTTCCGCCCCCTGGTGCAGCGCATCACTGAGCACAAGCAGGCGGAGGAGGGCCAACGTAAAGCGTTGACTAATGCGTTGCAGGCAACGCACGCGCTGCGGGCGAATGAAGAACGGTTCCGCACCGTGGCGAACTTTACCTACGACTGGGAGTATTGGGTTGACCCCGCTGGAAACCATATCTATGTTTCGCCATCGTGCGAACGGATCACCGGCTATCGCGCTGACGAATTTGCCCAGAATCCGAATCTACTCAAGAGCATTGTCCACCCCGATGACCAGAGCAAGATCATTGTCCATAATCACGCCGCGACAGAAACAGGCGAGATACTCCCGATCGACTTTCGCATTGTCACTCGCAGCGGCGAGGAACGCTGGATTGGTCACATTTGCCAGCCGGTACACAGTGAGGACGGACGTTACCTGGGCCAACGGGGCAGCAACCGCAACATCACTGAGCACAAGCGGGTGGAGGAGGCGCTGCGACAACGCAACCGCGAACTGGCACTGCTCAACCGGGCGGGCCAGGAACTCGTCTCCATCCTCGACCTGGATCAGGTGCTTGTCAACATTCTGGAGGAGGTGCGCGGCCTGCTGGACGTGACCGCCTCCTCCATCTGGTTGGTTGAGCCTCCCTTCCCCTCGCAGGGGGAGAGCCAGGGCAAGGGCCTGGTCTGCTGGCAGGCCGCCGGCCCCAAAAACGAGCTAGTGCGCGGCTGGCAGTTAGCGCCGGGCCAGGGATTTGCCGGCCATGTGGCGCACAGCGGCCAGAGCCTGATCGTACCGGACGCACAGGCCGACGAGCGCTACTTTAAGGGGATGGATCAGCAAACCGGGCTGAAGCTACGCTCTATCCTCACCATTCCGCTGCTGGTCAAGGACGGTGTGATCGGCGTGCTTCAGATGGCGGATACAAAAGCGGACCGGTTCAGCGCCACAGATTTAGCGTTGCTGGAACCGCTGGGCGCGTCGGCGGCTATTGCTATCGAGAATGCGCAGTTGTACGAACAGATGCGGCAGGACGCCGAGACTAAATCCGTGCTGTTACGCGAGGTCAACCATCGCGTCAAGAACAACCTGACCGGCATCATGGGCTTGCTCTACACCGCGCGAAACCGCGTCATGGTAGAGGACCAGGCGACGTATCGTTCTACGATGGACGATTTGATCAACCGGGTACGCGGGCTGTCCACGGCGCACGACTTGCTCTCTGCGTCCGGGTGGGCGCCCTTGCGGTTGAGCGATCTGGCCGCCAGGGTCATTAACGTCTCACTGGAGGCGCTCCCGCACGATAAGCACGTGTCTGTGAATGTGCTTTCCTCTTCCGCGCGCGTGACGCCTGACCAGGCGTATAACCTGGCGCTGGTGCTCGGCGAGCTGACGACCAATACCGCCAAACATACCCTGGCAGAGCGCGACACAGCGCAGATCACTTTCCAGATCACGCTCAATGACCGCGACGGTATAGTGTGCGAATTTCGAGACGATGGGCCAGGCTATCCCAAAGACATACTGCGGTTGGAGCATAGCAACGTGGGATTTGATCTGATACAGAACATTGTGCGCAAGGGACTGCGCGGAGAGCTAACGCTGTACAACGATCACGGCGCGGTAGCTGTAATTCGATTCGAGGCCCAGGTACGGGACTGATAGATTACGGGAGGAATAAGAATGAACAATCGGGAAAATACCCGAGTGCTGATCGCCGAGGACGCCCACTTGGTCAGTGAAATGATCAAGATATTGCTGGAAGAATTGGGATATACCGTCGTCGGTGAGGCAGCGGACGGCGTTGAGGCCGTCGAGATGGCGCACGTTTTGCAGCCCGACGTGATCCTGATGGACATCGAGATGCCCAATATGAACGGCATCGAGGCCACGCGCCAGATTCAGGCGCAATGCCCCACGCCGGTAGTGATGCTGACCGCCCACGAGTCGGACAGGCTGGTGGTCGAGGTCAGCGACGCCGGCGCGGGGGCCTACCTGGTCAAGCCGCCCCGGGCGGGTGAAATGAAACGCGCCATCACTATCGCCCTGGCCCGCTTTGACGACATGATGGCTCTGCAAGAGAGCAACCGTCGCCTGGAAGAGACGTTGGTCGAACTGCAGGCGGCGCAGGATCAACTGGTGAAACAGGAGCGGTTGGCCGCCGTGGGCCAACTGGCAGCCGGCATCGCCCACGAATTCAACAATCTACTGACAGCCATCATTCTCCCCGCTCAGGTAGGGCTGCGCAAGCCCCACCTGCTGCCCTCAGACCTGACGCAGACTTTAGAGAGTATCATCAACGGATCGAAACAAGCGGCCCACCTGGTGAAACAAATCCAGGACTTTGGCCGTCGCTCAATGATGGATACCAAACCGATAGACCTTGTCTCCCTCGTCGAAGAAACAACCGCCGACCTGCAGCAGGCGTTCCCTGAGAATGTCCATCTCCTCCTAGAAATGGGGACCAGGAAACACATAGTAGACGCCGACCTCACTATGATGCGGCAAGTATTGATGAACCTGGCGGCCAACGCCCGCGACGCCATGCCAGATGGCGGGGAACTGCGCATCAAGTTGGAGCGGATAGAGATTGAACCCGGCGGATCGCCTCCCCTGCCAGAGATGAAAGAAGCAGTCCCAAATCGAGGATGGGTCTGTTTAGCCGTCTCGGATACGGGCGTGGGGATGACGAAGGATGTGCGCGCTCACCTGTTCGAGCCTTTCTTCACCACCAGGTTGCCGCTGCGCACCGGGCTGGGGTTGGCCCAAGCGCACGGCATCGTCAAGCAACACAAAGGGTACATCGGCGTCGAGACGGAAGAGGGAAAGGGATCTACCTTTTGCATTTACCTGCCGGTATATGTAGAGAGCGTGCAGGAGAAAGTAGAAACAGAGTCGCTTGCCGCTTCCTTGCGTGGAGATGGGGAAACCATCCTGCTGGTGGAAGATAACGCGGTCTTGCTGATGGTGGGCCAGGATGTTTTGCAGATGTTGGGCTATCACACGCTGGCCGCCGCAAACGGCCAGGAGGCGCTAAAAGTCTACCAAGCGGAGGGCGGGGCAGATCTGGTGATCACAGATTTGATGATGCCCAATATGGGGGGCAGGGAATTGGCGCAGGAATTGAAAAAGGCGAATCCCGATGTAAGAGTACTGGCTATCACCGGCTACACAGTGTGGGAAGTTGTGGAGGAGTTAAAGGGAGCGGGCTTTTGTGGCGTGATCTACAAGCCCTTTGACGTAGACCAACTGGCGCAAGCAGTCCGCCGCGCGCTGGATGAGTAGGTAGGGCAAACGCATTTATATTTTCGGACAGGATTCACAAGATGGTCAGGGCTGTTCAGTTCTAATGCCTGGAGTCTGGCGTTTTTGTTCGTAGTGACGGCTTCAGCCGTCCAAAAGGCTCAAAAGCGGCTAAAGCCGCTACTACGAACCCCCATATCTAGCGCCTTTATTGTTGCCTACCCCAAGATGTGGGCATTCTGAAAATTTGCCAGACTCCAGGTACGTTATACAACAACGGAGTGGGAATACAATAGATGGGCTGAAGATAATCAGTTCTTTCGAGGATGGGAGGCTGGGAGGCTAATTGATTGATCGCACTTGTTGTGCTCGCTGCCTCTGTGAGGCCCGCTGAAGCTGCCAGAGGATAAAGCGTGCTCGCTGGGATATCGCTACCGAGATATTCCACAGCAGCCGGCTGCCCAGTATGGCGTCATCCTCACACAGGGCCAGCAGCCGCTCCCGTGACAATGCTAATACCGTGGCTCCGTCCGAGCCTGCGATCAGGTCGGCGCTGCGCAGCCCCTCGTCCAGCATGGAAAATTCGCCGACGATCTGGCCGGGCCGCATAGTCGTCATGCAGCGCAGGTTCTTGGAAATTTGTCCGGGAGGGCTTTCCGGATCGCCCCAGACTTCTACCGTGCCGGACCGTACTATGTATAGCTCGTTGCCAGTCTCGGCGGCGCTGGCCAGGTTACTGCCGGGGGAGTAGGTGTGTTGCCGGCACTGAGCTGCCAGACGGGTGCGTTGGGCCAGGTTCAGGTTGTTCCCGATGTCAGAGTGGGCCAAAAACTGCGCCACCTCGCGAGCCAGCACGAGTTCCTCGTCATCCATAGGGGCGTGAAGCGAGTCGCTGAACAGCGGCAGGCCGAGGAAAGCGGCTATCTGGCGGCTGGCGGTGTCAGGCGTCTCAAAGTGGGGCCAGTGCCCGGCCTTGGGGATGATGCGCAAATCGGCCTCGGGCCACTCGTCGGCCACCACGCCGGCATCGCGTAGAGGAACTGTGTTGTCCTCCGCCCCCCATAGCACCAACGATGGCGCTTCAATCTGGTCTAGTTTGCCTCGCAGGTCGTTTTCACGCATGGCAAAGAAACACTCGGCTCGTACCCGCCCCTGTCCCGGCCGGCGGACATCGGCCTGTAGGCGCAGGTGTTCCTCGCGAGTGATCCCACTGCGCTCGGCGAAAGAGGCCGGGCGCATCAACCGATCGGTGAGGCCCACCATTGTTTGTTCGACGGTTGACACGATCAGACCACCCAAGCCAAAACGTTCCAGTATAGTAATTGGCGAGACAAATAAATTGATGTATTGTGACAGGTGACCGCTGATGGTCGGATCGATCAAGACCATGCGCTCGACCAGGGCCGGGTAGCGCAGAGCCATGGTCAGGCTGATCATGCCTCCCATCGAGTGGCCCACGAGTACCACCGGCCCGTCAGTCACTTCCTCGACGAAATCGGCCAATAGATCCGCATAGGCCGGAATCGTCACACGGTCGGGGAGGGGTGGGGATTCGCCATAGCCCGGCAGATCAACAGCGATAGCTCGAAAGCGCTGACCCAGCAGCTTGAGCAGAGGGGACATGGCATACCACGAACTCGACCAGCCGTGGATCAGCAGCGCCACTTGACGGCTGGGCTGTCCTGCTTCAACAGTGTGAAGTTGTTGACCGGTGATTGGCTGGTCAGTAGCCGGCCGACCACTGGTTGTATAGAGCGCCACAGTGTCCTCCCACAGGATAATCAAGATGATTTTAGCATGGGGCGTAACACTATTAGGTTACAATTTCGTTACGGTAGAGATACGAGCCCGGTCGAAGTACTCCTCTCTGCAAAGTTCCCAAGGCTACAAGTATGCTCTCAAAAAGTGGAGGCGATTGGGGATTTGAGCGCGGATGGAGGGCGAGGAATAAGAAATCAATGTGCATAGTCCGTGCTTGTCTGTGTTTGCTAAAATCGCCGCCCCAAACAGTTGAAACAACTGCATTGTAGCACAAACTGTCAAGCGACAACTAGAAAGGGGCATCGGCGACAATTAGAAATGCCCATGCCGAGAAATCAACTCTCGGCGCCCTGGGCAACAACAGAGCCACCCAACCGAATACTGTTGCGACGTGCAGCTTGTTCTGCACGAACGCTTTTCATCTCGCAGCCGAACTCGATGATCAGACTCAGTAGATCCAAAATGTTGCGACAACAAGACCTCGGAGGTCTCTCGAGAGCGCCTTTGCCGGTAAAAACGGGCGCAATCTAAGCAATTTTGTTGCCAATGTCACCTTCCGAGACCTCCGAGGTCTGAAATTTGGATCTACTGAGACTGTGATGAACTACACGATCAATCGCGGCTACTGTGGTCAAGGGGTCTTTGAAAATCTGATCCCATTCTGAGAACACCAGATTGGAGGTGGTAACAACGCTGCGGCGTTCATATCGTTTGGCCAGAAAAGTGAAATGAGTATGTTTTGTAAATAAAGAGAGTAATTCGATACTTGCTCAAGTTTGACGCACATAGACAAGAGCCATCTAGATATCCAGATTTTTTTGTCTGCTTGCCTACAGCTCGTAACTCTCACCAGGTTCAAGCACGATTGGTTTGGCGGACGTCTCGGCCTGCACTCGCTTGGCCCATGCATGGGGGTCTTGTTCGATGACCTCGAAGGTATTGTAGTGAATGGGAATGACGGCGGCTGGCTCAATCAACTTGACTGCCCGCAGCGCGTCGTCTGGCCCCATGGTGAAATTGTCTCCGATGGGTAGGGCGGCCAGATCAATCCCTTCCTCGCCGATGAGGCGCATACTTCCAAAAAGCCCAGTGTCGGCGGCCAGGTAGATTTTCTTACCCTCGGCAGTCAGCAATAGCCCGCAGGGGTTGCCGCCGTAGGAGCCATCGGGCAGACCAGAGCCGTGATGGGCGATGGTCAGCTTGAGGTAGCCAAAGGGGTGGTTGAACCCCCCGCCGATGTGCTGGGGATGGACGTTGCTCACGCCCTGGGCCTGTAGCCAGTTGCAGATCTCAAAATTGGAGATACACTGCGCTCCTGTGCGTTTGGCGATGGCGACTGCGTCGCCGACGTGATCGCCGTGGCCGTGGGTGATCAGGATATAGTTGGCCTTGACCTCGTCGGCCGAAACAGGGGCAAAATCATTGCCGGTGAGGAATGGGTCCACCAGGATGTGCGCGCCGCCGATGGTTAGAGCGAAAGCTGCGTGTCCGTACCATGTCAATTTGATAGTCATATCTCTTCCTCCTGTAAAAGTTAGGTGTCTTGGGAAGAAGTATAGCCCATGAGCGAGGATATGTCAAAACGCACGTGAGAAAACTGGGGGACTGCACCTCTTGACACAGAACGTATGTTCGTGTATAATGAGATTGATTTTAGGGCTTTTGCCGCACAAGTTTGAGGAGGAGGGCAATGGATGAACATCTTTCAGAAAGGCAGCAGAACATTCTAGAGTTTCTCGCCGAGTATGTCGAGGAAAACGGCTACCCGCCATCCATCCGCGAGATTGGCGTCGCCGCTGATATTAGCTCTACCTCTGTCGTGAGCTACAACCTGGAGCGATTGCAGGAAAGAGGCTATGTCAGCCGGGAGCGGGAAGTCTCACGCGGCTTGAAACTGACCTCTATGGCCCAAGCGGCGATTCCGGGGGCCGTGGTTCAGGTGCCTCTACTGGGCCGCATTGTGGCCGGCGCACCCATCCCAGTACCCGCCAGTGATTTTCCCCTCATGGGCGATGAGACAATCGAATTGACCCGCGACATCCTGGGAGACCCAGCAGGATTGTACGCTTTGGAAGTGGAGGGGAACTCGATGATAGACGCTCTGGTACACGATGGCGACGTCGTCGTCATGCGCCACCAGCAGCGCGTCGAGAACGGCGAGATGGCGGCGGTGTGGCTGCGGGAACTGGGGGAGATGACGCTCAAGCGCTTTTACCAAGAGACAGATGGTCGAGTGCGTCTCCAACCGGCCAACCCCACGATGCAGCCCATCTACGTGGACGATCCCCACATGGTGGAAGTGCAGGGCAAAGTGGTGATGGTCGTGAGACAGTTGCAGTGAGTGGTAGCCAAGCAGCGCCGCCGTAAACAGGCGGCGTTAGAGGCTTGCCCTGGTTCTTTCCAGCACCGGCTCTTCAGGCCGGTGCTGTCGCACGTAAAGGCCCGGTCGCCGGGCTGGGCCTTTTGCTTGATTTCGTTATCCCAACCTTTCCCAACCTCTTTGGGATAAATTCGCTTGACCCCGAACAAATGTTCTGGTATGATGTGATGTATAGTAGAACATCTGTTCTGCATCTGCGTAGCGACTGGAGGGCCAACAACGAATGCGCAAAAAGCTAGAGTTTCAGGCGGATAGGATCGAGTCAGTGCTATCGCTGCACAAGATCCCCGCACGGGTCACTGGCGGCACGGTGACGCCGCGCTGGGTGCGGTTTCAGGTGTTGCCTGCAGTGGGTGCGAAAATCTCCAAGATCAAGAACCTGAGCGAGGAACTGGCGGCCGCGCTCGACGCATCCAATTGCCGGGTATCGCGGCGTGGGGCGGCGGTGGCCGTCGAGGTGCCCCGCGATGACCCTCAGCCCGTGCGGCTGCTGCCCCTCTATCACCAGCTTGACGATGGCGATGGAGCCATCCCGCCAGTGACCGCGGTTCTGGGTCTGGCCGAGGATGGCGCCCCCCTGCTCATTCGCTTGTCTTCTCCCGACGTCGCGCACATCCTGGTGGCCGGGACCACGGGTTCCGGCAAGACGGTGCTTTTGCAGGCGATGATCCTCAGTCTGGCGATGTCCAATCCTGCCCCGTCACTTTTCCAGGGGCAAGGGCTGACATTGGTGTTGATTGACCCAAAGGGGCACGCTTTTGCCCCTTTTGAAGGATTGCCTCATCTGGCGCGTCAGGTTCTCCGGGAGGTGGATGAGACGACCGAGGCGCTGCGCAGTCTGGTGCGCCTGATGGAGAAACGCGGGCCCATCAATGGATCGGGGAATGGGAACGGCTCGCAGGCGAGCGGGCAGCCGCACGTAGTGGTCGTGATTGACGAATTGGCTGACTTGCTGATGGTGGGAGGGAATAAAGTGCAGCAGGCGTTGACCCGCCTGACGCAGCGCGGGCGCGAGGTCGGTATACACATCATCGCTGCCACGCAAAAGCCCACGACTGCGGTGCTTGGCCCGTTGGTCAAGGCGAACTTTCCAGTGCGACTGGTGGGGCGCGTGATGAGCACCAACGACGCGCGCACCGCCGCCGGATGGAGCGGCACGGGAGCCGAGCGCTTGCAGGGGCGCGGTGATTTTGTGGCCGTGGCGGAGGGGCGCGTGATCCGCTTCCAGGTAGCGCACGTTTCGCCGGAAGAGATTCGGCAGATGGTGGCTCATCTGGCGCAAGATGAGGCTCTGCACGTTGCCCCTTCTGTTGCGCGCTCGGTCGCTTTGCCCTGGCCGGTCAAACGGTTGACCGAGGCGTTGGGAGGAGTATAGACGATGGACGAGACAACAAAGAATCGCAACGGCGCTTGGAATCGCTTAAAGGTGTTCGTGGGCTTGGCGGCGCTGGTCTTTGCCGTGACGCTGGCCGTTGTCATTGGTAATCGGTTGAGCGACGAGGCGCTGGCGGTGTTGGCCGGAGCGGTGTGCGGCGTGGGCGCCGCTATCCCCACCAGCTTGCTCATTGTCGCCGTCAGCCGGAAGCGCGACGGAGAGACGAAGGAACAGGCGCGGATAGCTATGCCGCCGCAAGGCGCGTATCCGCCGGTGATCGTGGTCGCGCCGCCGGGCGGGCAGCAGCGGGCCAATGGCTGGAATATGCTTCCACCCTCGTTGTCCGCGCCGATGCAGCGGAACTTTACTGTGGTGGGAGGAACGCCAGTAGATATGGGAGGGAATCCTTATGGGCACTATTCTTAGCGTGAGGCAAGGGACGCGGGCGAGGTGGAGCGGAAAGAATCGCCGCCGGCGCAGGGCAGAGTCTATCGAAATGCGAAAGCGGCGGCACGGCTATTTTCCCAAGCAATTCGTGTGGCGCGGCAAGCGGTACAATGTGCATGCCGTAGAGCGTTGCTGGACGGTCTCGCGGCGCAGCCTGGGCAACCGGGTGGAACGGCATTGCTTTCGCGTGCGCTGCTCTGAGGGCACGTTCGAGTTGTATCAGGACGCGCGGCACAACACCTGGCATATTAGCCGTTAAGGGATGGGGCGAGGCATTGCCTCACCCCCACTATTGGAGGAGCGATGAAACAGGGTCTCTTGTGGTACGATGATAATCCGGGGCGTGATTTGGCGGACAAGGTCAGGCAGGCGGCGCGGCGCTACCGGCAAAAGTTCGGCGCGGCCCCCGACATTTGCTACGTTCATCCCCTGGCGCTGAACGGCAATGGCAATGGCAAGGGGCAGAAGGTAGGTCGGGTTTGTGTATCGCCGCTGCCCTCTGTGCTGCGACACCACTTTTGGTTGGGGCAAGAGGAGCAGGCGCAAACGAGAGCGAGGTAACAAGGAAACCAGCAATTCCCGTTATGGGGGAAAAATCAGGTCGTAGCCGCGATTTCGCAATCGCGCAGGGCGCTTTACGCGGAAAAATACACTACAAAACGGGAATTACTGCAAGGAAACAGTTGAGGGAGACTTGATAGCAGATAGATGCCGGGGGAAAGCCCTCGGTTTTTTCTGTTTTTGGTAGAACTTGGCCATTTGACTTTTGAGGGATTTAGCAGTATCTTTGGGGTGATTCGAAGCAATCACAGATCGAAGGAGGAGACTGCAATGGCAGAAGAGCTACCCGATTGGCTCGCCGAAATGCGGGACCAACAGCTAGGGGATCAACTGGAACAGACGGAACCAGAGCCAGGCTCAAAGAGAGAGACCGTCGCAGCTCTGATAGAAGACCTGGGGGGTCAAACGGCTCCACCGGCAGAGGAATACCGGGAACCTTTGGAACCACTGGAGCAAGCAGGCGAGGGCGATGTGTTGGAAGGCCTGCGGGAACAGATGGTTCAGGCAGAGGAAGAATTTGAGGATGAGGATGATGGATCCCCCCTGGCTCGGATATTTTCTGGCTTGGAGCCGCGACAGCGATTGTTGCTGGCCGTCTTGTTCTTTCTGGACGTGGCGTTGTGCGGTTGTATGGCGCTGGTGATGGCCGGGCGCGTGATGCTGCCATTCTAGCCTGAGGCGACTCTTTGCTCAATGTTCTATAAATTGCGGCCCTTATGATGGGCCGCTTTCACTTCTCAACAGACAAGAAGACATGATGGGAAACAAACGAGATACACTTGTGCGGAGTGTAAAGCCCAGCCAAACGGCCCAGGCGCGCTTCCCCGATGGCCAAACGTTCGAGGCCCCCTTGGGGACATCGGTGGAGCAGTACGTCCAGGCAGCGTCGGGCGATAGCCCCGTGCCTGTCGTCGCGGCGTTGGTCAACGGCGAGCTGCGCGAGCTGACCTATCCCCTGCAATCCAATGCCCGTGTGGATTCTGTACTTCTCTCTGATTCCGACGGTGTGCGCATCTACCGGCGCTCGCTCGTTTTTCTGCTGGTGACTGCTGTGCGCGAATTGTTTCCCCAAGCTCAGATTTTCGTGGACCACTCCTTGCCTTTCGGCGGTTTCTTCTGCCAGGTGTGGGGGAGGGAACCGTTCAATGAGGAGGAGTTGGCCCAGATTGAAGCTCGCATGCGCCAGATCGTGGCCGAGGATGCTCCGATCACGCGGGAGCACGTGCCGCTTGACGAGGCCATCCAGATGTTTCGCACTCGTGGTGAGGAGGAAAAAGCCCAACTGTTGGCCCGCCGACGGAAGGGGTATCTTTCGCTCTACAACCTGCGAGGTTCGCGCGATTACTTCCACGGCTACATGGTGCCTGCGACCGGCTACCTGCGTTACTTTGCCTTGCATCAATGGCCTCCCGGATTTGTGCTCCAGTACCCACGCCGTCACTGGCCGACCGATCTCCGGCCGGTGCGCACTTACCCCCAACTGGCGGCTATCTTTCGCGAATATGGCGAATGGTTGCGTTTGCTGGGCGTGGAATCAGTGAGCGGGTTGAACGAGGCCATCGCCAATGGACGCATTCGTGAGATCATTCTAGTCTCGGAGGCGCTGCACGAACAGCGCGTCGCGCAGACTGCCGACTTGATCGCCCGCTACCGAGGCGAGGTGCGGGTGGTGCTCATCGCCGGCCCCTCGGCCGCCGGCAAGACCACCTTCTCCAAACGATTGTCCGTCCAGTTGTTGGCTCACGGCATCCGGCCTTTCCCGCTGGAATTGGATAACTACTTTGTGGATCGGGAAAAGACGCCCCGTGACGAGCACGGCGAATATGATTTTGAGGTATTGGAAGCGCTTGACATACCCTTGTTCAATCAACATCTCCTGGCTCTTATGCAGGGGGAGAAAGTTCAACTTCCTCGCTTCAACTTTCACACCGGCCACCGAGAAAAGGGCGAGACCGTCCAAATTGGCCCCGACCACATCATCGTTGTCGAAGGCATTCACGGACTGAATCCTCAACTGGTGCCTTCGTTGCCGGAAGAGTGCCTTTTCCGCATCTATCTTTCGGCGCTGACGCAGCTCAATATTGACCGCCACAACCGGGTGCCGACGACCGACACCCGCCTCATCCGCCGCATCGTGCGGGACACGACCTATCGGGGGTACACGGCCGAGGAGACCCTCAAGCGCTGGGAGAGCGTGCGCCGGGGGGAAAAGCGGCACATCTTTCCCTACCAGGAACACGCCGACGTGATGTTCAACTCGGCCCTGGTCTACGAGCTGGCGGTGCTCAAGCCGCTGGTCGAGCCGCTGCTGCTGCAGGTCGAGCCTTCCAGCCCCCGGCGCGTGGAGGCCAAGCGGTTGCTGAGTTTCTTGCAATGGTTCGAGCCTTGCGGCCCCGACTTGATACCCGACAACTCTATCCTACGCGAATACATCGGCGGCTCCATTCTGCGAGACTATAGACCGTGACGCGCGTCTCACGCTTCACGTTTTTCGCTTTACGTATTCTCATCGCGCTGGTCTTGTTGTTGCTGCTTTTAGCCTTGGGCGCACTCCGCTGGCTTACGGTAGACCTTCCCTTGCCCGACCGGCTGTACGAGCGGGCCGCCGCCCCCTCCGCCCGCATCTATGGCCGAGACGGGCGGCTGCTGTACGAAATCCTTGACCCGCACTCTGGCTCTCATACCCCCGTCTCCCTGGACGAGGTTCCCCAGGCCTGCGTAGACGGAACCATCGCCACCGAAGATGCCAGCTTCTACGACAACCCCGGCGTGGACTTGAGGGCCATCATCCGCGCGTTGTGGATCAACTTGCAGGGCGGCGAGATTCTCTCCGGCGGCAGCACCATCACCCAGCAACTGGCCCGCAACCTGCTGCTCTCGCCGGAGGAGCGGACCGAGGTCAGCCTGGAGCGCAAGCTGCGCGAGACGATTCTGGCATGGCGGTTGGCGCGGACCTACAGCAAAGACGATATCCTCACTCTCTACCTGAACGAGTCCAACTATGGCAACTTGGCATACGGTATTGAGGCCGCCGCCCGTACCTACTTTGCCAAGAGCGCGGCCGAACTCGACTTGGCCGAGTGCGCACTGCTGGCCGGGCTGCCCCAGTCGCCCGCCGGCTACAACCCGCTGGAGAACCCCCAGGCCGCCCGCGAGCGCCAGCGGGTGGTGCTGGGGCTGATGGTCAAACACGGCTACGTCTCTCAGGAGGAGGCCGACCTGGCGGCCAACGAGGACTTGTGTTTTGCCTCGGTTCCCTTCCCTATCGCAGCGCCCCACTTTGTGATGCACGTGCGCGGCCAACTGGAGAGAGAATTTGGCCTGGAAGCGATCTACACCCAGGGCTTGCGGGTCTACACCACGCTGGATTTGGACGCCCAAGAGACAGCCCGGCGCATCGTCCGCTACCGGCTGGCGCAACTGGCCGACACTGGCGCGGACCAACCCGCTCGTAACGTGAACAACGCGGCGGTGGTGGTGATGGATCCCCGCACCGGCGAGGTGCTGGCGATGGTCGGCAGCCCCGATTACTTTGACCCGCGCATTGACGGCGCGGTCAACGGCACGGTCACACGGCGGCAGCCCGGCTCCTCCATCAAGCCCATCACCTATGGGGCCGCCTTCGATCCCACCCGCCTCAATCCGCTCACCGCCGCCACGATGATGGTGGACGTGCGTACCGCTTTCGTCACCCGCGAGGGCGACCCCTACGTCCCTCGCAACTATGACCGGACGTGGCGCGGCCCGGTGCTGCTGCGAGAGGCGCTGGCCTCTAGCTACAATCTGATCGCAGTCAAGGTGCTCGATTACGTGGGGCTGGACGAGATGACCAAACTGGCCCGCGCGCTGGGTATCACTACCTTTGACGACGCCGATCGCTTTGGCCTGGCATTGACGCTGGGCGGCGGCGAGGTGCGTTTGTTGGAACTGACGGCCGCCTACGGCGTCTTTGCCAACACCGGCTACCGCGTCGAGCCGGTCACAATCACCCGCGTGGAGGATAGCCGGGGGCAAACGCTCAAAATCTGGGAGGCGGCAGCGGGCGAGCGCGTGCTGGACGAGCGCGTGGCCTACCTCATCACCGACATTCTGAGTGATAACCTCGCCCGTGCACCTTCCTTCGGCGAGGGCAGCGCATTGCGCCTCTCCCGCCCGGCCGCCGCCAAAACCGGCACCACCACCGACTGGCGCGATAACTGGACGGTGGGCTACACCCCCGACCTGGTCGTCGGCGTGTGGGCCGGCAACGCCGACAACACGCCGATGAATCACATCAGCGGCGTGACCGGCGCGGCCCCCATCTGGCACGACGTGATGGAGGAGTTGCTCAAGGGCCGCCCGGAGCGTGAGTTTGTGGAGCCGGACGGAATGACGCGGGTGGAGGTGTGCGCCGATAGCGGGTTGCCGCCTGCGGAGAGAGTAGAGATTGGGGATTGGAGATTGAGGGAACCGGCGCGCTGCCCACACACGATTAGCGAACTCTTTATCGCGGGGACCGAACCCGTCCGCAGCGACGACTGGCACTGGACGTACACGCTCGATGCGCGCAATGGGTTGCTGGCCGGCCCCGATTGCCCTCCCGAATTCACTGCCCAAGAGCGTTACACCCTCTACCCCGCCGAGGCGCAAGACTGGGTGCGCTGGCAGAACATCCCCCAGCCGCCAGAAACCTACTCCCCTCTGTGTCCCGGCGACCAGGTAGCGGGTGTGCCAACCTCTCCAGTCTCCAATCTCCAATCTCTAATCCTGACCAGTCCCGACCAGGGCAGCCACTACCGGGTCTCGCCGGAGCTTCCGGCGTCGGCGCAGCAGGTCGTCGTGGCCGCCCGCCCCGCCGACGGTGTCTCGCTGCGCCAGGTGACGTTGCTGGTAGACGACCTCCCCCTGGCAACGCTGACCCGTCCCCCTTACGAGGCACTGTGGCCGATGGAGGTGGGGACGCACACCTTCACGGCGGCGGGGGTGGACGCGGATGGAAATGAAATTGAGGGGAACCGTGTTACCATTGAAGTCGTAGAGTGATTTCGCCCCCTAGACCCTTTGGGTTTTCTGAAAACCCAAAGGGTCTTTTTCGCGCGAATGTTTACTTTTCTGCGATGTTGTGCTACACTTTTGACGTAGGACAAATTGCCGACTCTTTCGACTATCTTCATTCTTGAGGAGGTCCGCAGATGAAACTCAAAACTCGTTTCGCGCCCTTACTCGTCGTCATGATCATCTTTACGCTGGCCTGTCAATGCCCGCTATCGTCCCTGCTCCCCGGGCCAACGCCCACCCCTACCCCGCCGCCCGAACCGCTGCCGCCGCAGGTGATTCAGGCCATGCCGGCGCGGGGCGAGGAGCAGCAACTCGACGCGCCGCTGCAACTGGTATTCGACCAGCCGATGGACGCGCAGACGGTGGAGGCCGCCTTTACCATTGAGCCAGCCGTCTCCGGCGCGTTCGAGTGGCCCAGCGAGCGGGTGATGCTGTTCAAACCGGCCGGGAGCGGATTCGAGCGGGCCACGCGCTATACCGTCACCATCAAGGAGAGCGCCCTCAGCGCGGAGAAGCTGCCGCTGGATGAGCCGGTCAAACTGCGCTTCACCACCGTCGGCTTTTTGGAAGTGACTGCCGTCCAGCCGGCCGAGGACACCACCGAGGTCGCCACCGACGGGACCGTCACCGTGCTCTTCAACCGGCCCGTCGTGCCCTTGACCGCCATCGAAAACCTGGACGATCTGCCCCAGCCCCTTACCTTTGATCCGCCGGTGAGCGGGACGGGGGAATGGCTCAATACTTCCATCTATTTCTTCACACCCGACGAGGGCTTTGCGCCGGCCACCACCTACACGGCGCGGGTCGCGGCCGGGCTGGAGGATACCACCGGCGGCGTGCTGGACGAGGACTATGTCTGGCAATTCACTACCGTGATGCCGGCTGCTGTGGGCGCCTACCCTGACGACGACACTATCTATGTCAGCCCAGAGCCGACCATTTACGTCGCCTTCAACCAGCCGATGGATCACGCCTCGGTTGAGGCCGCTTTTGAGATGGAGAACCTGCGCACCCGCGAGACCGTCGTCGGTACCTTTGAGTGGCACGATGAGGGGCTGGTGCTGCCGCGCCGGCACACCTACGAGCCTTACCAGTGGTCGTGGGACTCTGGCGCGGGCCCGGAGCGGGTCGGCGCGGAGACTATGAGCTTTACCCCCAGCGAGCCGCTCGATTTCGATACAACCTATCGAGCCAAAGTCGGCGCCGGCGCTCTGGGGGCCGCCGGAGAGGCCGGCACGGAATACCCTTATAGCTGGACATTTGCCACCATCGCCTATCCCCGCATCATCGCCACCGATCCCGCCGACGGCGAGCAGGGCGCCGACCCGTGGGGCGGATTGGAGATCGAGTTCTCCAGCCCGATGGACCCCGACTCTATCAACGGCAATTTTACCATCAGCCCTCCGGTCTCGGAGACGGCGGTCTACACCTACTGGTGGGATAGCAACACGCAGCTCGAGATCTCTTTCCCCATCCAGCCTAGCAGCGATTACGAGGTGACCATCAGCGGCGATATGCGCGGCCGCTACGGCCACGATCTGGGCGAGGATACCACCGTCCGCTGGCACACCCGCGCCTACGATCCTATGGTCTACCTGCACAACGTGGGCAAGGTCGTCACCTTTGACGCCTACACAGAGACGCTGGCCTTTGTCACCGTCCGCAACGTGGGGCAGGTCGAGTTTGCCCTCTACCGCATGCCGCTGGAGGACTTTTTGCGGGCCAACGGGAGGAACTCGTGGGAGTATTGGAACGACTATTATGGCGCTCCAGATAACCTCGTCCGGCGCTGGACGTTGGACACCAACCCGCCGCTGAACGAGCGTCGCATCTATGGCACCGTACTGTCCGGCGACGTAGGGGCGCAAGGCATTGCGCCCCTACAGCCGGGCCTGTACTATTTGGAGGTGCAGCCCGTTTGGGACTCGATCTACCCTGAAGCGCAGCACGGCGTGCCAAACTTGAGTAAGGAGATGTTGGTCGTCTCGCGGCACAACCTGAGCCTCAAAACGACCGGTTCCGAGTCTCTGGTCTGGGCCACCGACCTGCACTCTGGCGAGGTGCTGCCCGGCCTGCCCGTCGTGGTGATGGATAGTAACGGTAGCGTCTTGGCAGAGGGAGTGACGGACGGGGACGGCGTCTTTGCCAGCGACGAGCACCGGCCGCTGGACCGGTGGTCGCCCATCTTTGCCTTTGCCGGCGACCCCGAAAACCCCGGCCCGGATTTCGCCGCCGCCAGCAACGGGTGGGACGACGGCATCTCCGCCTGGGAGTTTGATCTACCGGTGGAGTATTACGACTCTCCCTTTGCCGGCTACCTTTTTACTGATAGGCCCATCTACCGCCCCTCCCAGACCGTCTATTTCAAAGGCGTCCTGCGCGGCGACGACGACGCCCATTATTCCTTGCCGTCGCAGGACCACAAGGTTCACGTCGAGATTTCGGATCCCGAGGGCAAGACGCTCTTTGACGACGATCTTTCTATCAGCGATATGGGCACGCTGGACGGCGAGTTCGAGTTGGATGAGGAGGCGGCGCTGGGCGTCTATTCCATCCGGGCCAACTATTTGGAGCACAAGGATGCTCACTTTTACACCAGCTTCCAGGTGGCCGAGTACCGCAAGCCCGAGTTCCAGGTCGAGGTCGAGACCGATCTGCCCGAGTACGTCCAGGGGGACGAGATCAACGTCACCGCCCAGGCGAGTTACTTTTTCGGCGGGCCGGTGGCGAACGCACAGGTGCGCTACGTCGTCCTCTCCGCCGATCACTTTTTCGATTACCAGGGCGCGGGCTGGTGGGATTTCAGCGACTATAGCTACGACCGTTGGTGGTGGTGGGGAGGGAGCGACTCTCACGGCGAGCGCATCGCCGACGGCGAGGGCTTTACCGACGAGGAGGGACGCTTCACCTTTGGCCTGGAGGCCGATATCGCCGACAAGGTCTCCAGCCAGCGCTTGACGCTGGAGGTGACCGTCACCGACGTCAATAACCAAGAGGTCAGCAACCGCACTGAGGCCATAGTTCACAAGGGGCTGTATTACGTCGGCCTGCAGCCGGAGCAGTACGTGGGCACGGCGGGGCGCGAAACCAGCGTCAACGTCATCACCGTGGACTGGGAAAGCGAGCCAGCGCCGCATCAGGAGATAACCGTCGTCTTTGCCGAGCACAAATGGTACAGCGTGCAAAAGATGGGGGAGGACGGGCGCTATTACTGGGAGAGTGTCGTCGAAGACACGCCGGTCTATACCACGACGGTGACGACGGACGGCGACGGCGCAGCGACTGCCAGCTTTACGCCCGCCAGCGGCGGCATCTACAAAGCGATCGCCACCGGCCTGGACGAGGGCGACCGCAGCGGTCGCAAGGAAAACGAGGTGCGCAGCTCCACCTATATGTGGGTCAGCGGGCGCGGGTACGTCAACTGGCGGCGGGAGAACAACGACCGCATTGACCTGGTCACAGATAAGCGGCAGTACCAGGTCGGCGACACGGCCACCATACTCGTCCCCCACCCCTACCAGGGGGAGGTCGAGGCGCTCATCACCGTCGAGCGGGGGCACATCTATGATTACTGGGTGCAGACTTTGGAGAGCAACTCGGAGCAGATCGAGATCCCCATCACCGAGGCCCTCATCCCCAACGTGTTCGTCTCGGTGGTCATCGTCAAGGGGGTGGACGAGAACAACTCGATACCCAGTTTCAAGATCGGCTACGCGCAGCTTCCCATTGAGACGACGGAGAAGGAACTGAACATTGTGATGACGACCGATAGGCCCGCCGGTGAGCATTACCGGCCCGGCGAGACGGTGACCTACGACGTGAACGTCAGCGATAGCACGGGCAACCCGGTCGAGGCGGAGCTGGCGCTCAACCTGGTGGACCTTTCGGTGCTGACGCTGGCCGACCGGCCCGGCCCGGGGCTGGTGGGTTACTTTTGGCGCGAGCGCGGCCTGGGGGTGGGCACGGCCAGCGGACTGACGCTTTCGGGCGACCGCATCAGCGAGGAGCTGGGCGAAGAGGCCAAGGGCTTGGGCGGCGGCGGCGGCGGCGAAGAGTTCGGCCCCGTGCGCAAGCGCTTCCCCGACCTGGCCTATTGGAACCCCAGCCTGCGCACCGACGCGGACGGCCACGCGAGAGTCAGCGTGGAACTGCCCGATAACCTCACCACCTGGCGCATGGGCGCGCGCGGCGTCACCGCCGAGACGCTGGTGGGAGAGGCGGACGTGGACGTCATCAGCACCAAAGATCTCTTGGTGCGCCCGGTGGCCCCGCGTTTCTTTGTCGTCGGCGACGAGGCGGAGCTGGCTGCCATAGTCCACAACAATACCACCGAGCCGCTGGAAGTGGAGGTGTTGCTTGATGCGGAGGGACTGCAAGTGGGCGATTCTACAAGCGAGCAAGTCAGCATCCCCGCCGGCGACAAGGTCAAGATGGCTTGGCCGGTGACGGTGGAGAATGTCGAAGAGGTCACGCTGCTGTTTGGCGCCAGGGGAAGAGACTACTCCGACGCCGTCGAGATCACATTGCCGGTCTACCGCTACAGCACGCCGGAGGTGGTCGCCACCGCCGGTCAATTCAAGGCCGACGGGCAGATACTAGAGGCGGTGGTTCTGCCGCCCAGCTACGACCCCACCCAGGGGGAGCTATCGGTGCACGTGGACCCGTCGCTGGCAGCCGGTATGGTGGACGGCCTCGACTACCTGGAACACTACCCCTACGAGTGCACCGAGCAGACGGTCAGCCGCTTCCTGCCCAACGTGGTCACCTATCGCGCTTTCAAGGAGCTGGGGCTGGTAGGGGCTCAGCGCGCTGAACCCCTACCTGGCCTGGTCAGCTCTGGCCTGCAACGGCTCTACAACCGGCAGCACTATGACGGCGGTTGGAGTTGGTGGACGCTGGGCGACTCTAACCCTTACTTGAGCGCCTACGTCCTGCTGGGGTTGATTGAGGCAGACCGGGCCGGCTTTGTGGTGGACGAAGAGGTGATGGAGCGGGCGGTCGAGTATCTGCAAGACAACCTGGTCAGCCATCGCGACCTGGAACTGCACTGGCAGGCCAACCGGCAGGCTTTTATCCTCTACGTGCTGGCCGAGGCGGGCGCGGGCAATATGGGCCGTATGGAGACGCTTTTCCAAAAGCGGGACGCGCTGGATACCTTTGGCAAAGCATATCTGGCGATGGGATTCGGTCTGATGGAAAAGCAGGAGCGGGTGGATTCACTGCTCTCCGACATCACCAGCGAGGCCATCCTCAGCGCGACTGGCGCGCACTGGGAAGAGGAACAGGTAGATTACTACTCGATGAACACCGACACTCGCTCCACCGCTATCGTGCTGGCGGCGCTGGCGCGGCTGGACCCCGGCAACGCACTGGCCCCCAACGCCGTCCGCTGGCTGATGGCCGTCCGCCGCGACGGTTACTGGGAAACCACGCAGGAGAATGCCTGGGCGATTCTAGCCCTCACCGACTGGATGGTCGCCACCGGCGAGCTGGAGGGGGCCTACGATTGGCACGTGGTCGTCAACGGCGAGCTGCTGGGCGAGGGGAGCGTGGACTCGAGCAACGTTGGCGAGACGACCAAGCTGCAGATCGAGGTCGCCCAGCTTTTATCGGAGGAAGCTAACAGGGTCATCATCGAGCGTTGGGCTCCCGAGGGGCAAACGGCGGGGAGTGGACGTTTGTACTACAGCATGTACCTGCGCTACTTTAAGCCGGTGGATGAGGTGACCGCCCTCAACCGGGGCATCATCGTCAGCCGCAAATATACGTCCGCCGACTGCGATCCTGAAGAAGAGACCTGCCCGGCGATCTCCCAGGCCCAGGCGGGCGATGCCATCCGGGTGAAACTGACCATCATCGCCCCTCACGACCTGCACTATGTGGTGATCGAGGACCCCTTCCCCGCCGGCGCCGAGGGAGTGGATGCGAGCCTCAAGACGACGAGCATCGCCGACGAATCTGCCGAGCTGCTCCGCGCCGACCGGAGCAATCCGTGGGGCGGCAGTTCTTTCGAACTGCTTGGCGATTTGAAAGCCAAATCGCACGGCGGCTGGGGCTGGTGGTGGTTCCGTCACACCGAGCTGCGCGACGAAAAGGCGGTGCTCTTTGCCACCTATCTGCCGCGCGGCACCTACGAATACACCTACCTCATCCGCGCCAGCCTGCCTGGCGAGTACGGGGCTATCCCCACCCACGCTTACGAGATGTACTTTCCGGAGGTGTTTGGGCGGAGCGACGGGGGGATGTTTGTGATAACTGAATAGTGGAGAGACTCTTCGGGTTTCCGAAACCCGAAGGGTCTTGCTCTACTGATACACGATGTATGCCGGTGGCGGCTCCAGCGCCATCACGTCCGCCGGCGTCATCACCGGTGTGTCGTAATTGTAAAAAATCTTGATCCCGCCGTACTCAAAGCCCGCCTCCTGGCGATACTGGTTGTAATCCCCGATCTTGGCTCCCGGTCCGCCAAAGCCGTCCGCGTCCCACATCAGGTTGACCAGCGGATAATCCTGGATAGCGTCCTTGTTCTCCATCATACGGTCGTTGAACTGGTGGATGACGAGGATTTTTTGCTCTTCCACCTGCTCGGCGATGGTGTTGAGCCACGCCTGGGCCTCGTTGATGGCCTCCCCGCTTATGCGCCCCAGGTGCGTGCCGGGCACCTCCTCTTCCCCCACAATGAACTCGGGGTCAATCGCCAGATGAACGCCAGGCAGCCGCAGCAGAGGCTCGATCAGGCTCAGTTCTGTCATCACGTCGCCCCGGCCAGCCTGCACATCGAGCACCGCTATCCCTCCAACTGCTGTAATGCTGTCTATCCACGTCTGGATAGATTCGTGGGGCATGCGGTGGTTGTAGTCGCCATCCTCGCCGGGGGAGGCATCGGCGACGGTGGTCACGATGTGAAAGGCGGGGACTAGCTCCGCGCACGGGTCCAGTTCTCGATAGGGTTGCATCTGCTCTTCCAGCAGTTGCAGTGTGGTGGGGATGTCATGGCGGCCCAGGATGCCTAGCCCCGGCCCGGTGGTGCCATAGTAGGCGATGATCCGCCGGCCGCTGATCGTCGAAGGAGGCGGCGCAGGCCCGGTGGAGCAATCTGATACAGGTTCCGCTGCCTCTCCTTCTCCTTCGGTCGTGGGCAGTGGGGATGGGGGCGCAGTGGGTTCGGGCGTGGGGGTGTCTGTTGGGGAGAGCGTGGGGGTATCGGTCGGTGTGGGGGTGGGTGTGTCGGTGGGAGTTGGCGTGTTAGTGGGTGTAGGCGTGTGGGTTGGAGTAGGCGTCGAGGTTGCCGTTGAGGTAGGAGTGGAAGTTGGGGTTGAAGTGGATGTCGGCGTGGGCGGCGGGAATAGGACCGGGATGGCGACGCGCACGCCCAACACGATCGCTGCCAGGCCGATGATCAGGAGCACTCCAAATCCAAGTTTTGTGCGAGGTGACATGTTTTTTCTCAGGTGATGTGTACGCGCCCGCCCGTCGCCGGAGTTTACCGCAAGATGGGGATTCTGGCAAGAGAGCGGGGAGCCGGAGAGTTTCTTCCTCCGACAAGCAGCGCTATGTTTCGCGCTCGCGGGAGAGGAAGGCCAGCACGACGACGACCACCGCCCCGATAGCCGCCAGCGCCAGCAGTTTGTAGAGCCGCGACGATACGATCAGCGCCAACAGGCCAAACAGTGCGCAAAAGCTCCAGTAGAGAAGCACGATGGATCGTTCCGATAGCCCCAGGTCGAGCAGGCGGAAGTGGAGGTGTCCCCGGTCGGCCTGGGTGGGGGAGCGGTGGTGACGCGCGCGGTCGAATATCTGCCAGGCCACGTCCACGATGGGCAAGCCCATCACCAACAGCACGGTCGCAACCCGCCCTCCGGCGATGAGGCCCAGGCTCCCCAAAGCGTAGCTCAGGAAAAAGGCCCCGCCGCTTCCCAAAAAGACCCGTGAGGGCGCGGCGTTGTACGGCAGGAACCCCAGCAGGGCACCCAATAGCGCCAGTGGCAACAGCGCTACGCTGGGTTGCCCGACGCGGTGCATGTGAACCGCGAGCACCAGGCACAGAATCGCCCCCACTCCACCAGCCAGCCCGTCCAGCCCGTCCAGCCAGTTGACGGTGTTCATCATGCCCATCATCCAGATGATCGTCAGCGGGACATAGACCCAAGCGCCCCAGGGGTAAACCTCCAACTCCACGTAGCCCAAGAGGGGCAGGGTGAACCGTTCGAGCCAGAGCAACGAGGCGAGGGCGACCAGGGAGAGCAGAAATTGGACCACGAACTGGGGCATGGGAGGCAGGTCAAGCTTGTCGTCGAGCAGCCCAAAGAGGAAAGCGCACGAGCTGCCGATCAGCAGGCCGTAGAGTCGGGTAAAGTCATCTGTGCTATAGCCCGTGGTGAGCGTTCCGCGCCACGCCGCAAGCCCAATGGCGGCGGCAAAGGGGATGAATAAGCCCGCGCCTCCCAGTCGGGGCACTGTTCCCTTGTGGCCCCGGCGCCCCCCAGGCCGGTCTACGATGTTCAGCCGATGACCCAGGCGGCCAGCGAGGGGGGTGAGCATAGCGGCTAGAGTAAGCGAGGTAAGGAAAACAAGCGCGTATTGGAATAGATACATGATGATTTTGGATTGAGGGATTTTAGATTTGGAGATTTGATAAAAATCTCCAAATCTTGAATCTATCGTTCCGCATAACCCGCCTATTAGCTACTGATTCTGACGTTTTCTGTGGTTGATCATCCTGAGTAGCGCGAACAGCGTGAGCGCGTATCGAAGGGTGCGATTTTACAATGTTTTACGGTATTCTTCGCACCCTCTTCGACAGGCTCAGGACTCGGCTTCGATACGGCCTTCGGCCTACTCAGGATGCTCCGCAGACTTGAACCACAGAATCCGTCAGAATTAGATGTAACTACCCAGCCACTGCTTACAGCCCCCGTCCCGGGGGCGTCTTGTGCGGAGGATGGCTACTCAGAATACAGTGCTCTCGCCCACACCGCCCTCGGGGACGAGGGCTGAGAGCCTGAAACGTTCAAATTTGCGCTGGTCTGGGTAGTTACTTAAACTAAACATCAAGTTTTCTCCGTGTCCTCTGGTGCCTCTGTGGTTAGATGACCTTTTTTCAGAGGAGTCGTTCATAGATTGGGGATACGTCTTGCCAGAGACGTGCCCTATTAATCACCCTTGAATGGGAAAGGAGACGTAACCATGGAAAAGCCCTGGCTAAAGTTCTACGAGTCCCACGTACCGGAGCACGTTGATTACCCAGAAACCCCAATGCCCGCCGTCTTGGAGGAAACGGCGCGCAAGTACCCCGGCCACACGGCGACTATTTTTAAGGACGCCAAACTCACTTTCCGCGAGATTAATCAAGCCGTGGATCGTTTTGCGGCCGCGTTGCAAGAGTTGGGTGTCAAGAAGGGCGACCGAGTGGCTGTCCACTTGCTCAACATGCCCCAGTTCCCCATCGCCTACAATGCTATTTTGCGGGTTGGCGGCATCGTCGTGCCTTGCAACCCTATCTATACAGCCCGCGAGATGAAGCACCAGGTCAGCGACTCTGGCGCCAAGGTCATCATCACCCTCAGTCTGATGTATCCCATCATCAAACAAATCCGGGCAGAGACCCAACTGGAGCACGTCATTGTCGCCAAGATCAAGACCTACTTTCCACCATTTCTCAATCTGCTCTTTACTTTGCTAAAGGAGAAAAAGGGAGGGCACAGAGTAGATATCTCCGGCGACGCCAACACCTACTGGTTTAAGGACCTTCTCGATAATGCGCCAGCCAAGCCTACACCGGTGGAGATTGATATGGACGATACCGCCGTGTTCATGTACACTGGCGGTACCACAGGCGTGTCCAAAGGCGCACAACTGACCCACAAGAACATCCTGGCGAACGCTTACCAGTGCAAGGTTTGGATGAACGCTGAGGAGGCTCAGGGTGACGTAAGTGTGACGGCGCTGCCGTTGTATCACAGTTACGCCATGACCACCTGTATGAACTTTAGCACGATCATCGCCGGAGCTTTGCTCCTCATTCCAGACCCGCGCGACCTGGAGGACGTGCTCAAGAGCATCACCAAACACCAGCCGACTTTTTACGCCGGCGTGCCGGCTATGTACGTCGCCATCAACAACTATCCAGATTTGAGCAAGTACGATGTTAGTTCTATCAGGGCTTGCATCAGCGGCGCGGCGGGATTGCCGGTAGAAGTGCAGCAGCGCTTCCAAGAGCTCACTGGCGCCCGGCTGGTGGAGGGATATGGGTTGAGCGAAGCCTCGCCGGTGACTCACGCCAATCCCATGTTTGGCGACAACCGCGTTGGCACCATCGGCGTGCCATGGCCCGATACTGAGATCAAGATCATGGACGCCGATACTGGCGAGAAAGAGTTGGGCGTCGGCGAAGCGGGCGAACTTTGCATCCGTGGCCCGCAGGTGATGAAGGGTTACTGGAACATGCCCACCGAAACGGCCAACACCCTGCGAGATCACGCCGATGGCGGCGGCCCTTGGCTCCACACCGGCGACGTGGCCGTCATGGACGAGGACGGCTATTTCAAGATCGTTGACCGCAAGAAGGACATGATCCTGGGCGCGGGCGGCTACAACATTTACCCCCGTGAGGTCGAGGAAGTGCTCTACGAGCATCCCAAGGTATTGGAAGTTGCCGCCGCCGGCGTGCCAGTGCCGGGCAAAGGTGAACGGGTCAAGATCTATGTCGTTCTCAAGGAGGGCCAGACGGCCACTGAGGAGGAGTTTATCGAGTTTTGCAAGGAGAACTTGGCGCCTTACAAAGTACCAAAGTTCGTCGAGTTCCGCGACGAATTACCCAAGACGATGGTGGGCAAGATTCTGCGGCGCGTGTTGGTCGAGGAGGAGAAGAAAAAGCTGGCCGAGTAGCAACAAGTATACTAAAAGGCGGAGCCTGTTGGCTCCGCCTTTTGTGATTGTTAGTGGTCGTTCTCGCTCGCTTTCACGCCGGAACTGGCGCGGGAGGCATATCCAGAGTGGGTTTGGGTTGGTCGAAAGCTGATTCTAGGGCGGCTCGTTCTACACCAGACAGGGGAGGAGAACTCTGGCGCGATTTTGGCTTTTTCCTGTGAGCGCCCTCGAACAGAGCGACGAACTCGTCGGCGTCCAGCGTCTCGACTTCCATCAACCGCTGCGCTACTCGGTCCAATTGTTCTCGATAGCGCGTCAAGGTATCCCTGGCCCGTTCATGGGCTTTGTGGATGATGGCGCGCACTTCGTTGTCAATCTCTTGGGCGACCGCTTCGCTATAGTCTCGCTGCTCGCCGATATCTTTGCCCAAAAAAACCAGTTCTTCTTTCTGGCCGAACGTCATCGGGCCTAGTTTCTCGCTCATTCCGTAGCGTGTGACCATAGCGCGGGCCAGTTCCGTTACTCGCTCCAGGTCGTTGGTCGCGCCGGTCGTCACATCTTTGAATACCAATTCCTCGGCGGCCCGCCCACCCAGCGCAAACGCCAGGTCGTCTTTGAACTTGGTTTTGCTCAGGATGTTCCTATCTTTTTCTGGCAGTGCGCGGGTGTAACCGCCGGTCATCCCACGCGCGATGATGGAGACCTTGTGTACCGGGTCGCACTTGGGCAGCACGTGGGCCACCACCGCGTGCCCGGCCTCGTGGTAGGCCGTGATGCGTTTTTCATCCTCAGATATCAGGCGGCTTTTGCGCTCCGGCCCGGCGATCACGCGCTCGATTGATTCCTCCAACTCGTCCATCTCGATGACTTTCTTCTCCCTGCGGGCGGCCAATATCGCCGCCTCGTTGACCAGGTTCTCAATGTCGGCGCCCACAAAGCCGGGAGTGATTTTGGCTAACGTTTTCAGGTCTACGTCCTCGCTCAAGGGTTTCCCACGCACATGCACTTCCAGAATCCCCTCCCGTCCTACGATGTCGGGCCGGTCAAGCACGACTCTTCGGTCAAAGCGGCCGGGACGCAGCAGGGCCGGGTCGAGAATATCGGGCCGGTTGGTAGCTGCCATAATGATCACGTTTGTGTCTGTATCGAACCCATCCATCTCGACCAGTATCTGGTTCAACGTCTGCTCCCGCTCGTCGTGAGAGCCGCCCAATCCGGCGCCTCGGTGGCGGCCGACGGCGTCTATCTCGTCGAGAAAGATGATGCAGGGGCTGTGGCGCTTGGCCTGCTCGAAGAGATCGCGCACCCGCGAGGCGCCTACGCCAACGAACATCTCTACGAACTCTGAACCGGAGATGGAAAAGAAGGGCACGCCAGCCTCCCCACTGACTGCCTTGGCCAGCAGCGTCTTGCCCGTGCCCGGTGCGCCCACCAAAAGCACGCCCTTGGGGATGCGCGCTCCTAGTTGGATGAATTTTTCTGGCTCTTTGAGGAACTCGACCACTTCGCACAGTCCCTCCTTGGCCTCGTCAACTCCGGCTACATCTTCGAAAGTGATCGAGGGCTGGTCGCCGGTGTACATTCGGGCGCGGCTCTTGCCAAAGGAGAGGGCTTGGCTGTTCGCGCCCTGGAACTGGCGCAGCATTACGTAACCAACCGCCAGCATGGCGACCACCATCAGTATTGAGCCGCCCGCGCTCAGCAATGCTCCCCAATCGGGGGGCTGCACCGGGTTAATTGTGACTTGGCCCAATTCATCGTCGCTGACTCCCAGCGCTTGTAACTGTTCCACGACTGTGGATTCACGTTCCTTGCGAGATACAATCTCGGTACCGTCCCGGAGTTCTACGAATAGATCATCCCCCTCCACGCGGATACTGACGACGTTTTCTTTCTGCACCTGCGTTGCCACTTCTGTCAGCGGTGTGTGCTCGACGTCTACCGTCTGCTGCGAGTAAAAGCTGTACATTAAAAACCCAGCCGCGATGAGAATGATCAAGTATATAAGCGGACTGCCTCTCCTAGAATTCACGTCTTGCCTCCATTTTGTTCGGGCGATTTGTTGATTTAGAGTGTCATTATACCAGAAACTAGCGGATATGTCACTAAGGTTTTATCTCGATCTCGGCGACCAAGATTCTGCCTGATTCTACCGTCGTGAGGCCGGCGTCCACCACTGGGAGCTGATAATCGGATTGCCCTTGAGGGTACATCCCGATGCGCAATTGGTACACGCCCGCCGGCTGCCCGGCCGGGACAGCGACCTGGCGCGGGTCTACGATTTCTACGCCTGGAACCCACTTTGTAGTAGGCGTGAATGGCTCCATATCCTGCTGCGCCACTGCGGGGTCGCGAGGGTCGTCCACGAGGTGCACGAATACGACATAGTGTGTGTCAATGGAACGTAGCGCCCGCCAGCGCAGTGTGATTGCGATCACGCCGCCCGGCTGGAACGTTTCTTGCCGCAACTCGGCGCTCTCCAGCATCACTTGGTTGTCCAGGTTGACGTTGAGTGGAATGTTGATGTCGACGCCTCCACTCACGGTCAGAGTCACCGCGTCGCCGACGTGGACGGTCGTTCCCCGTTCCGGCTCTTGAGCTATCACCATACCTTCTGGCTTTGTGCTCCACACTTCTTCGACGTTGACCCGCAGCCCATCCGACTCGATACCGTCCTGCACCATCTCTAGCGGATAATCTACCACGCCGGGCATTGTCAGTTCTCGCCCGGCGGCGCTCACGACGACAGAGACCTCTGCGTCAAGAGGGATGAGTTCGCCGGGGGCCGGGCTTTGCTCTAACACGATTCCCCTTTCTGCGTCTGGTTCGTCACGTTCCTCCAGTAACACAAAGCGCAGGCCCGCTCGCTCTACCGCTTTCCTGGCCTGGTCTGTTTGCTGCCCTATCACGTCTGGGGCCGGTACCAATTGTACTGCTGGTGTCAAGGTGACCAACGGCGTGGGGGTGGAGGTAGGTGGCAGGGTGGGGCCGGAATAGGCCTGACGGACCACTAGCCATAGCGGGATAAGCCCCATCACGGCGATAGAGGCGATCAATGCCAGCGCCCAGGTCAGTTTGTTAGAGGTTGCCGCCGGTGCGAGGGGCGGTTTGACCTCAGCGACGTAATCTGGGGGAGAAGCAGCTTGCGGGTGTTCCTGAATCACCGCTTGCCACCCGGTCATCTGCTCGCTTTGTTTGCGATATTCTTCGAGAACGTGGGCCAGTTGCTCGGCGGTGCGGTAGCGCGCCGAGGGTTCCTTAGCCAGCACTTTGCGAATGACCCATTCCAGTTGAGCCGGCGTTTGAGGGCTGCGGGCTACCAGGGGGGGCGGTTCTTCGCGCATGTGCTTTAGCGCCAGCGCTGTTGCTTTCTCCGCTTGGAAGGGGGGCGACCCGCTTAACATCTCGTACATCATCACGCCAATGCTGTAGACGTCGGACGCCGGGGTGGGAGGCTCGCCGGCCGCCTGTTCAGGCGAAAAGTATAGGGGGCTGCCCCACACCGTCTCCGACTCTGTAAGCCCCGCCTCAGAGAGCGCGCGCGCGATGCCAAAGTCGGTCACTTTGGCCCGCCCGTCTTGGGTCATCAGCACGTTTTGGGGCTTGATGTCGCAGTGGATGAGGCGCGCCTTGTGGGCGTGTCCCACGCCGGCGCAGACCTGAACCGCGATATCCAGAGCCTCGTCTACGTTTATACGGCCTTTTTGGCGGATCAGCGACTTGAGGTCCTGCCCATCCACGTATTCCATCACGATATAGTGCCGGTCGCCATCTTGTCCCACGTCGTAGATCGTGACGATGTTGGGGTGATCCAGCCTGGCCGCGGCCTGGGCCTCCCGTTGGAAGCGGGCTAGGAAAGCCGGGTCGCTGGCAAAGCCCTCGCGCAGAATCTTGACCGCCACGTGGCGGTCAAGGAGCGTGTCTATGCCCTTGTACACGATTGCCATTCCGCCAGAGCCGACCAGTTCCAATAGGCGATACCGATTGTTGAGCAACACAGGTTCCATATTGTCTACTCCAACCTCCTGCCACGTTTCACGTTTGGTATTGTACTCCAAATCAGCACCATCGGCAAGGGATTGTCAAAGGAAGGAGACGTGCTATAATCTCAACGGTGTATGAGGGCTGTCTGATCTATAGTGAGGGAAAAGATTATGAAATCGCTCTATGCGTTGCTCGTCTTTGTGCCCGTTAGCCTCGTATCAAAGTACCTTGGTGGGCCAGCTCTCTTGACTTTCGCCGCCGCTGCGCTAGGAGTGGCGCCATTAGCCGCGATCATGGGAAGGGCGACCGAGAACCTGGCCGCCCATACCGGCCCTCGCGTGGGCGGTTTTCTCAACGCCACATTCGGCAACGCGGCCGAACTGATCATCACTTTCTTTGCCATTCGCGCCGGCCTGCTCGATCTGGTCAAAGCCTCCATCATCGGCTCCATCATCGGAAATCTATTGCTGGTCGTGGGACTGAGCGTTCTGGCCGGCGGGCTTAGGAACGGGCAGCAGCGCTTTGACCGCGTGCGCGCGGGCCTGGATTCGACGATGTTGATCCTGGCTATCATTGCGTTGGGCGTGCCCTCGCTTTTCAGCCACGCCATTGAGATGGTCAACCACGACGCGGTCGAATATCTTAGCCTGGGCGTGGCGGCGGCGATGATGGCGGTCTATGGATTGGGGCTTGTGTATTCCTTCACTGCCCCTAATCCGCCGGCTCATTCGCCTGATGACTATGGGCAGGCTGACTGGTCTATGAAAAAGTCAATGGGGGTGCTTGTAGCGGCGACCATCTTTATCGCCTGGTCTAGTGAGACGCTGGTGGGCGCTGTGGAGCCGGTTCTGGCGAGCCTGGGGTGGACCGAGTTCTTTATGGGCATTGTCGTCATCCCCATCGTGGGCAACGTCGCCGAGCATTTGACGGCCGTACAGGTAGCTGTGAAAAACCAGATGGATATGAGTATGGAGATATCGATCGGCTCCAGCCTGCAAGTGGCCCTGTTCGTCGCCCCGGTGCTGGTCTTTATCAGTTTGTTGATGGGGCATCCACTGACGCTCGTCTTTAACCAGTTCGAGTTGATCGCCCTGGCTGCCGCCTCGCTCATCACGGCGCTCGTGGCACTGGATGGCGAGTCTAACTGGATGGAGGGGGCGCAGTTGTTGGTCGTGTACATTATCTTGGCCCTGGCCTTTTTCTTTTTGCCGGCGTAGGGATAAGCGCGACCTTGCCGAGAGTTCCGTGACGTGCTATAATCTGACCTAATTGGAGGAATATCAGAATGGAAGTTTATCTCAACATTGTGCAAATCATCATTAGCGTCGCGTTGGTTGCCATTATCCTGCTACAAGTGAGGAGCGGCGGCCTGGGAGGAGTCTTTGGCGGCACGGAAACCGCCGTCTACAAAACGCGGCGCGGTGTGGAACGCACGCTTTTCAACATCACCATTGGCCTTTCCGTGGCCTTTTTTGTGATTACCATGATCAACGTAATTGTCACCGGCTGATCTGTAGCCGGATACGTGAAGGGCGCTTTGGGGATCGCTTGTCCCCGAGGCGCTTTTGTTGAGTAAACGGAGTTTATCAGAACGTGCCTCGTCACATCCGCTGGCAGGTTCTCCTCATTGTCCTCGGCGTCGTGTTGGTGGGCATTTTGTTGGCCTATCTGGCCGCCAACTATACCACTGTGCTTCGCCCTGGCAGTGGCGGGACCTACGTTGAAGGCATCGTTGGCCGCCCACAGTATTTGAACCCCTTGTTGAGCAACACTCAGGTTGACCGCGATATCTGCGCCCTGGTGTTCAACGGTCTGACGCGCTTTAATAGGCATGGGGAGGTAGAGCCAGATCTGGCCAGCAGGTGGGATGTCTCATTCGATGGCTTGACCTACACGTTCTATCTCCGCCGCGACGTCTACTGGCACGACGGCGCTCCGTTTACGGCTGATGACGTGATCTTTACCATCGGCTGGCTGCAATCCCCCGATTTCCCTGGCTCATCTGAATTAGGCTCTGATCTCTGGCGGGTGGTCACGGTCGAGAAATTGGATCGCTTCCAGGTGCGCTTCACGTTACCCGAACCTTATCCTTATGCCCCGTTCCTTGATTATACCACCGTTGGCATTTTACCCGCTCACGTACTGGAGGGGGTGCCCGTCGCTACCTTGCCAAAGGTGGGATTCAATCTCAACCCTGTGGGGAGCGGCCCTTTTCAGGTGGACGAGATCGAGGTTGAGGACGAGGCCATCACGACCATAGTGTTGAAGCAATACTCCCATTACTATGGCTCCGAATCTTACCTGGACCGTGTTCAATTTCGCTTCTATCCAAACCACCAGGCGCTTTTTGACGCCTACGAGGCCGGGGAGGTAGAGGGGATAGCCAGAATACCGGTGTCCGATCTACCACGCGCACAATCTCTTCCCTCGCTTAACCTTTTCTCAGCCCAGATTGCCGAGTACGGTATTGTCTTTCTCAATATGCAAGTTCCCTTCTTCCAGGAGCAGGAGGTGCGGCAGGCACTGCTGTACGCGCTCGACCGGCAGCAGGTGATTGACGACGTGTTGGCAGGACACGCGCTGGTCGCTCACAGTCCCTTGATTCCCGGCAACTGGGCCTACGATGACGGCGTCACGCGCTACGAATACGATTGGGACACAGCCGATGCGCTGTTGAACGAGGCCGGGTGGACGCTGCCGGCGGAAGGCGACGGCGTGCGGCGTAAGGCGGACCAGCCTTTGGCGTTCACGCTGCTCACCTTGAGCGAACCTGACCGCATAGGAGTGGCGCGTATGCTGGCCGAGCAATGGGCTAACGTTGGGGTCACGGTTACGGTCGAGGCTGCCTCACAGTTAGAGGTGCGTGAGGCGCTGGAGAGCGGCAATTTCGAGGCCATAATGGTACACTTGGCCCTGCCCGGCGACCCTGATCCTTATCCTTTCTGGCACGAGACGCAGGCCGGGGGCGGGCAAAACTATGCCGGGTTCGTTCACCGCCGCACCAGCGAAATCCTCGAGCAGGCACGGGTCAAAGTTGACCGTGAGCGGCGATGGGAATTGTACCACGAGTTCCAGGACGTCTTTGCCCATCAAGTTCCGGCGCTGCTGCTTTACGTACCCGTTTATACCTACGGCGTAGACGAGCGCATTCACGACGTACAGATCGGCCCTCTGACATACCCCTCAGATCGCTTCCGTACCATTTCCGAATGGTGGATTGTCCCGCGTCGCGTTTTTGTGAGCGAGACGGAGGCTGAGGGGATAACATTCTGGTGATTACCCACATGTTGCCCAGGGCTTGAGAATTCCGCCCAACGCAGTATGCTTGGGAGTGTCAACAACCAAACGATTGCGGAGGGCGGAGGGATGAATACGATACTGCAAAGTAGCGCTATTGACAAGTTGCCGATGAACGAACTCGCGGCCACGCTGGACGTGTTTATGGGACCTGTCCTGGCGCACTTGCCAGAGAAGCGACTGCGTAAGGTGGGCAAACTCGGTAGATCCAAATTTCAGACCTCGGAGGTCTCGGAAGGTGACATTGGCAGCAAAATTGCTTAGATTGCGCCCGTTTTTACCGGCAAAGGCGCTCTCGAGAGACCTCCGAGGTCTTGTTGTCGTAACATTTTGGATCTACCGAGTCTGTGGTCACAATCCGGTTCGGAAACTGTTTCAGCAACCACTGGGCTGGGGTCGCAACTTGCCACCCAGAGGACGAACTCTGCTCTGAACGAAACATATCGTACCAGAATCTATTTGCGGTGTCAAGAACAACTCCTAACTCAATGGAGCGCTTGGGCAAACTCGGCCTACTTGACATCACCGCCATCTCCACTATCATACAGGCACAATGACAAAAGACACAAGAGCGAGAAGGCCCAACTCCTCCGCATGCTCGACTCGGCTGCGGGAGCGGATACAACGCAGACTGCCCCGCCCCGCCGTCGCCTCGGCCCTCGTCGCGCTGGCGCTCACCGGGCTGCTGTACGGAGACACGCTCGCGCTTCCCCTGTTCTCCGACGACCTGGTTCAAATTCCCTGGCTCGAATCCATCTCGTGGCGCGAGTTGTGGGCCAGCCCCAGCCCTTATGGCTACTACCGGCCCCTGTGGTACAGCCTGTGGCGCTTGTGGGGCGTGCTCGTCGGCGGGTTGCACCCGCCGGGCCTGCACTTACTCAATCTAATCGCCCATTTTGCCGCGGCCTGGCTCGCCGGCCTGCTGGCTGTGACCTGGATGCGGCGGGGCGCAGCTTGTCCGCGCCCCTACATACCCGCTTGTTTAGCTGCGGCGCTGTTCGCCGTCTTCCCTTTCTCACGGCAGGCCGTTGCCTGGCCGGGCGCGGTGTATAATCCGTTGGTCAGCGCGATGGCGGCCGGCGCGGTGCTGTCATACGACCGCGGCCGTCAAGGGCACGGGCAATGGTGGATCGGGCTGGCGCTCCTGCTGGCCGGGCTGGCCCCACTGACATACGAGGCCGGGTTACTGGTCGCGCCGCTCGTCATCCTGACCGAGGGGCTGGGCTGGCTTCAGGGCCGCTGGTCGCGCCGCTACTCGTGGTGGCCGCTGGCTTTCGCCGGTCTATGCGCGGCCGCGCTCGCACTCTGGCGCGCGATGCGCGGGGCCGGGGTCACAAGTTTTGGCCTCAATCCCTCCGATCTATATCACAACGCTGCCTACCTGGTGCAGGGGCTGGTCTACCCCGTAGCGCCGCTGGCGCAACGGCTGGCGGCGTGGCTGGAGCTAGACACAGAGCTATGCCTGTGGCTCATCGCCCTGCCAACCCTGGCGCTGCTGGCATGGAGCGGGCTGAAGCGAAACCGATCCGCGTTCAGCCTGGGTGCGATCTGGTTCGCACTCTTCGCCCTGCCCCCGGCGGTCTCGATGGAGGCGGACTGGTTCGCGCTGGCACCCCGCTTCCTCTACATGACGGCGGCCGGGGGGGCGCTGATGTGGACGGCGGCCGCGGGCGACTGGATCACGAGGCTACGCCGTTCCTGGCATACACCCCTGATCGTGGTCGTGCTGGCGGCATTGCTGATTCCGGCGGCTCTCTTTGTCCGCGACGGGATGCACCTCTACCGAATGGCAGGCGAGAGTATCTGGGATGCTGCTGAAGCGACCCAATCCCCAATCCTGCTGGTCAACCTGCCGATGCGGATCACGCCGCACGGCCGCGCGTACCCGCTGGGGTTCGAGGGGGTCACCCCCCTGCCGATGCGCGTCACTGCCGAGGAGCTAGTCCGAGTCCACACCGGCATCCGGGACGCAGCCGAGGCCGTCGCCTTTGGCATCGTCGCCGCAGACGATCCGCCCGATTATGATTACCAGCTCTTTGGGCGCGAGGCCGGTTGGGAAGAACTGGCGGCCGCCGTCCGTCAGGCCCGCGCCGTGTACCTGACGCGGTACGAAAACAAACGCATTCACCTGGTCGAGGCCGGATCCGCCAGTGAACCTATCTCCGGCGAGCCGCTGGCCCGCTTTGGAGACCGCGTGGCGCTGCTGAAAGCGGAATGTACTTGTGATGCGAGAGGACAAGTGCATCTCACCGCGCACTGGCAGGTTGAGACGTCCGTGAAGACAGACGCAACTGTATTCGCACACTTGCTTGATTCCGAGGGCGCGCTGGCGGCGCAGGCCGACGGCTACCCGCTACTAGGGATGCTGCCTTTCTGGCTGTGGGAACCGGGCGAGGTGGTGCGTGACACGCGCCACTTTGACCCCGTGCAAGCCGGAGAGTACACTATCCGGTTGGGAATGTGGGAATTGGCGACTGGGGAGCGGTGGCTGGCAGATAATCAGCCAGACGGGGTCATGCTTTTACCGGTACGTTGCCCGTAGCTAGCTGTCTATCTCGGGGGGCTGATATAGAAGCAGAACATCACGCCGCCATAGGTACGTTGATCAAAAAGCTCCAGATGCTCCAAGGAATGTTTTTTATCCTCGGGATGTGCTTTATCCCCAGCCACTTCCTCGTACTCTTGTGGATCTATCTGCACGATAACCCAGGCATACTCTGCCAACCAACCGGGGTTAGCGTCCAGCGCCCGCAGTGTCTGTACCCACAGCCCTTTGTACTGCGGCGGCGCGATGTACACGTACTCGTACGGTTCCGCTTGACGGGCCAGGAACTCGAATACGTCGGCATGCACCACCCGCGCCCCAGCCTCTAGCCGCGTGTGGTGCAGATTGTCACGAATCGTGAGCAGCGCAGGCCGCGCCTGTTCCACGAAAACGGTCTCCGCCGCCCCCCGGCTCAAGGCTTCGATCCCGACCTGCCCGGTGCCAGCAAACAGGTCCAAGAAACGAAAACCCACGATATCGTTGCCGATAATGTTGAATAAGGATTCTTTGGCCCGGTCGGTGATAGGGCGTGTTCCTTCCCCCGGCACTGATTTCAGCCGACGCCCTTTCGCTTGGCCCGCGATGACGCGCATACCATTCTCCAAAGTTATCCAAGTAGGACAAATAGGCCATTTGTCCTACACGACAGCGCGGCAGTGCTTTCGAAAGCACTGCCGCGCAACAACATCGCCCTTTGCGAGACTATACCGCGGCAAGAATCCCGAGTATTGAGGAAACATCGTCGGCAACCTCCGCATCCACATTTACTTCCGCTTCCGCTTCCATACCGACATTCGCTTCCGTATCCACGTCCGTGCCTACATCCGCTTCATCACCTTCTTCTTCCATCTGCTCGACCACAGGAGGGCTCAACAGTATGCCACCGAAACTCTCAATCGGGCCATCTGAAAAGGAGGCGTCTCCCCGGTAGCCGGTACCGGCCGGTATCAGTTTACCAATGATCACATTCTCCTTCAGCCCCAGCAACGGATCATCTTTAGCCTCAATCGCTGCGCCAGATAGCACCCTGATCGTGTGCTGGAAGGACGCGGATGAAAGGAAGCTTTCGGTGTTAAGAGCAGCTTTGGTGATGCCTAACAATATGGGTTGGCCCTTGGCAGGGTATCCGCCCGCTTCAATCATCTCGTGGTTGATTTCCTCCATTTGCAGCCGATTTATCATTTCGCCTGGTAAGAGTTCCGTATCACCCGACCCGGTGATATGCACCTTGCTCAACATCTTGCGAAAGATGACCTCCAGGTGCTTGTCGTTGATGTTCACACCCTGAGAACGATAAACTCTCTGCACCTCCAAGAGTAGATATCTCTCTGTAGCCTGACGGCCCATAATAGCGAGAATATGGCGAGGATTCATAACACCTTCGATAAGCTGAGTACCTGGCTCAATGCGCTGGCCCTCTTCAACCAACAGCCGGCCGGTTGTGGGAATATCGTACTCTCGCTCGTCGCGCCGCTCGTGCACTATGGTGATATGGCGATCCTCGCGGATTATGCGCCCCCCTTCCTCCGCCACAACATACTTCTCATCGCGCCAGGATGCGACAGGGTCGTCGGCTTTGATATCATCGCCATCCTCAACCAGGATTTTCCAGCCCCCTCGTTTGATCTCGTATTCAAACCTCTCCATCTCGCTATCCACGACGAGAACGGTTCGCTGACCACCAGTTTTGGTGATATGCACGACACCGCCGATTTCAGAGATAGGCGCCTCACCCTTTGGCATCTTGCGGGCTTCGAACAACTCCTCTATACGTGGCAGACCAACAGTGATGTCGCCGCCTACCGCCACACCACCAGTATGGAAGGTTCGCAGTGTCAACTGGGTGCCAGGCTCGCCGATAGATTGCGCCGCCACGATGCCGACCGCAGACCCAATACCCACTATCTCGCCCCGACCCAGGTCGCGGCCATAGCACATCGCACAGATGCCCTGGCCGAGTTGACACGTCATAGGAGAACGCACGAATACATCAATGCCGGCCTTCTCGATTGCGGTTGCGATATCCTCATCAATCTCCTCGTTGCGCTCAACGAGCACCTCGCCAGTCTCAGGGTGAGCGACAGGCGCGGCCGCTATACGTCCAAGGGTGCGCTCGAACATACTTTGCCCACCCACATCTTCAGCGGCGCGAATCCAGATGCCGCCTGTGGTGCCACAATCGTGAGCGTTGATGACAATATCCTGAGCCACATCCACGAGCCGACGCGTCAAATAACCCGCGTCGGCGGTGCGCAGAGCGGTATCGGCCAGGCCCTTGCGCGAGCCGTGTGTGCTGATAAAGTACTCTAGCGTCGAAAGACCTTCGCGCAGGTTGCTGCGGATGGGCAGCGGGATGATGCGCCCAGCGGGATCGGCCATAAGCCCACGCATGCCGGCCAACTGGGCAATGGGACCAAACCCACCTTTAGACGCCCCTGACTCGGCCATAATTGCCACCGAGCTGGTTGGGTGAAGCGTCCTTGCCACCGCTTTTGAGACCGACTCGCGCGCCCGCGACCACAGTTCGATGGTGCGCGCGTACTGCTCGTCCTCAGTCAGCAGGCCGCGCCGGTACTGCCGTTCCACTTCTGATATTTGTGTCTCCGTTTCCTCAATGATAGTAGCCTTTTCAGGAGGGATGACTAGATCGGAAATCGCAATAGTAGAGCCGGCGCGAGTAGCATACTTGAACCCAATGCCCTTGATGCGATCCGCCACCTCCGTCGTCATCTCACTTCCCAAGCGGCGGTAACAGACCCCTATCAGGTCTCCTAACGCGCTTTTGTTCATCGGCTCGTCTATGAAGCGCAGTTCATCGGGCAACACGCGATTGAAGATGCAGCGTCCCACGGTGGTTTCCACAGGTTTGTCTGGCGGAGGTTTGTGGTCATATATCTGTGCTATGATAATGGGAGTGTGCAGGCCAACGTACCCTAGCGAGTAGGCCAACTCCACCTCGTCTATATCGACGAACAGCTTGCGCTCGTCCGAGGCGCGGGCCGGGTCCTCCATCGTCAAATAGTAAGCGCCCAGACACATATCCTTGCTCGGCCCGATGACAGGTTGACCGGAAGAAGGCTTTAACACGTTGTGAGAAGCCAACATCAATGTGCGGGCTTCCTCGACGGCCTTTTGCGAAAGCGGCAAGTGAACGGCCATCTGGTCACCATCAAAGTCTGCGTTAAAAGCAGAACAAACCAAGGGATGAATATGAATCGCCTTGCCCTCAACCAAAATCGGCTCAAAGGCCTGAATACCCAAACGGTGCAGGGTAGGCGCACGATTTAGCAGTACTGGACGATCCTTGATAACCTCCTCCAGCACCTCCCACACCTCCGGCCGCTCGCGTTCGATGATGCGTCTGGCAGCCTTGACGTTGCTGGCATAGTTGTATTCGACCAATTTGCTGATGACAAAGGGGCGGTAGAGTTCCAGCGCCATCGTCTTGGGCAAACCGCATTGATGGAGCTTTAGCTTGGGACCAATAACGATAACAGAGCGCCCAGAATAATCCACGCGCTTGCCAAGCAGGTTGCGGCGGAAGCGCCCCTTCTTTCCCTTTAGCATATCGCTCAGTGATTTCAGCTCGCGGCGACCGCGGCGAGAGAGCGCCTTGCCGCGCTGGCTGTTATCAACCAGGCTATCCACCGCTTCTTGAAGCATACGCTTCTCGTTGCGTACAATTACATCGGGCGCGCCCAGATTCAACAAACGCTTGAGACGATTGTTGCGATTGATGACTCGCCGATAGAGATCATTCAGGTCAGAAGTAGCAAAGCGCCCGCCGTCAAGTTGTACCATTGGGCGCAAGTCGGGGGGGATGACGGGCAAGACGGTCAAGATCATCCACTCGGGCTGATTGTCGCTCGCGCGAAATGACTCGACGACGCGCAAACGCTTGGTCGCTCTCTTGCACCGCTGTTTCGACGTGCCATAGCGCACCTCGCGCCACAGTTCCTTGGTCAGCTTGTCCAATTCCAAACCACACAGGATATCGTAGAACGCCTCGGCGCCCATAGCGGCTTTGAAAACCTGGCCCCATCTGCTTTTCAGTTCCCGCAGACGCGGCTCGACGAGAAGCTGAAGTTCAGCCAGCCCCAACAACTCGTCTCGATCTGTCTTCAACCTGGCACGTAACGCGGCGACATCTATGGCTAACTGCTCTTGGACACGATAAATTTCCTCGTTGGTCGCATCGCGCCAACGTTCAATATCCTCCTCCAGGGGAGCCATCTTATCTTTCTGGTTCGCCCGTACATCGGCCTCCAGTTGGTTGAGGTGCTCCTGAGCGATTTGATTGAGCAGCGCCAGATGCTCACGGCCCACCGTGGCGCCTTTTTCGGCAATGATATCGCCAGTAGGCTTAAAGACGAGCGTTGCTCTGGTAGTCTTACCCTGTCGATCCTCTATTTTCTTCTGCAATGACCGAGCATCCTTCATCACCCGATCGGTAGCAGCAGCAAGCTCCTCGTCACTCTGAGCGCGGATTTTCTCCTGCGCTTTCCCGATACGAGCTTCCTCTTGGACCAACCGTTGTTCCAACGCCGTGATGGATTCTTGAGCCACGGCCTCCAGTTGTTCTTGCCTCTCCAGGCTTTCTCCCTCCAACCGCTTGAGAGCCTTTTGACGCGCGTCCTCGTCCACGTTAGTGATGATGTACTGCGCAAAGTAGAGCACGCGATCCATAGCGCGCTTGGAAACGCCGAGCAAAATACCGAGATAGCTGGGGACACGGCGCGTATACCAAATGTGAGCGACAGGAGCAGCCAAATCAATATGCCCCATGCGCTCGCGCCGCACAGAGGAACGGGTCACTTCAACGCCACACTTATCGCAGATGATGCCCTTGTAACGAACGTTCTTGTACTTGCCACAGTAACAGCGCCAATCCTTGGAGGGGCCAAAAATGGCCTCGCAGAAAAGACCATCTTTCTCCGGGCGCAGACGACGGTAGTTAATAGTTTCAGGCTTGGTAACTTCGCCATAAGACCAGGAATGGATTCGCTCCGGCGACGCCAGGCTGATACGCAAGGCGCGAAAGTCGTGGGCCTCCATTGCGTGATTATCTTGATCATTCATTCTCCACCCCCGTTGAAAATTTTTCTCTCACGATAGCATACACGAAAGAAGCGCATGAGACTCTTTGCCCAGCGCTTCGTAGTAGAGTTAAGCTCTCACTCATATTTAGCTGTATTATAGCGACTTCCATCATTTTGTCAAATAGGAAACCTTAACCATCGTTCAAAAACCTGATTGACTGACAAAACTCTGGGTTTTCCCTGCAAACAAGAATTTGGACGCAGATTCACGCTGGTAAACGCCGATTTTGATTTCATCTGTAAATCATCTGCGAAAATCTGCGTCCTGGCTGACTTGTCGGTTTGAAGCGAAGCTTCGTTAGACGGTCAAAGTCCAATCACCTGCCAAATCCCAGTTTATTGAAAGGATACGTGAATTATCTTTTCAATAAATGGGGGTGAGGTGAAGGAACGCCAGCATCTTGCTGGCATCTGGCGACCAGGATGGTCACGTTCCCCCAAGATATTGAGAAGATACTACGCTAGTTCTGACGGATTCTGTGGTTCAAGTCTGCGGAGCATCCTGAGCCTATTTTCCGCACCTCTGGACAACTTGATTTGGAGCTTGCCACTTTGTTCTCCCGAACCCAATTTGGGCAGATTCGCCGTCTGAGTCAGTGAGAAACCAGGTTTTTTCTGAAAAACCTGGTTTCTTTCCCCGACTTTTTGAAAAAGATACAAATAGGCTGTGTCAGGGTGCGAAATATAGGCTTAGCAGGCACTATTTACCGGCCGCCTGTCGCCGAATCCACGCCCACGCCACACTACTTATGACAATGGCTTCGACGATCAGCAGGCCGACAATGGCAATGGCCACGTCCATCCAAAAGCGCATGGGGAACAGGCGGATCAGGGTATCGGAATGGTCAAAGAGCCAGGTCTCACCCTCGAAAAAGATGCGGTGAAACGCGGTAAAGAACTCTCTCCAACTCAGCGCCATGTACGCGCCGACCGCTCCCAGCAATCCCAGGGTGAGCGCGCTCCCGCGCAGGAGCGCAGCGGGGACGCGCCAGCGCGTCCGGTCAGAGACGAGCAAGGTTGCGATCCCTCCCGCCAGCGCGAGCGCGGCGACGATGCAGGCCCTCATCAAGTAGCCGTACACCACCTGCACGTCGAACATGTGGCGCAGCTCGCGCTGGTTAAAGGCTGGCTCGCCGTTGGGAAGTTGCAGGTCTCCCAGGAGCGAGATGTCGGCGCCGGTCGCCAGGTAATCCACGCAGGTTTCGGCCAGGGGGATGCGCTCGGCCGTGGAGAGGCCATAGGGATCGGGTGGGAAATCCTCTTTCCCATATTCCCAATGCACGAACCAGTGACCGGTCGCAATGCGCACGTCGGCCACGAGCAGAAAGACGGGCAGGGCCAGCACGAGCAACCATTGAATCAGGCGGGGCCAGGGGATGCGGGTCATATTCAGCTACTCCCTTTGCAGAATAAAATCAAAGACGAGCGCGTTGGTCATCAACTCGATGGAGGCGCGGTCGTCGGTAAAGATGACCTGGCTCGGTTCTGTAGAACGCAGGTTCGCCAGCGCCGCCAACGCCGTCGGGTACAGAAACTCGTCCCCCTCCAGGCTGGGCAGGTTCGCTAGCAAGTTACCGGCCTTGCTGAGCTGAAGCGTGGCGACGACGATGGTGTTAAAGCTATAGGGTATCTCGATCACGTGTGCCGAGGGAAAGACCTGGAGCAGTGTCGCCAGCATGGTCTCCACCAGCCGGTAATCGTCGCCGGCCCGCCCGACGTTGATGACGACGGCGCCATCATCAGTGAGATGGTCGCGCACCTGACGGAAGAACTCGGCCGTCGTCAGGTGCGGGGGGATGTAGGGCAGCCGGTAGGCGTCCACACCGATGATGGTGTAGCGCCGGTCAGAGTGGGCCAGGTAGTAACGCCCGTCGGCGACGATGACGTTGAGGTTGGGCTGGTTCATGCCAAAGTGTTCCCGTCCCACACGCGCGATTGCGGGATCAATCTCCACCCCGTCAATGGGCAGTGGGCCATAGACCTCGGTAAATTGCCGCGCCATTGTGCCGCCGGCTAGCCCGATGAGCAGAACGCTCTCGACCCGGTCGGGGCTGTAAGGTGGGGGGTTCAAGTACGGAGCGATGAGAAAATAGTCCCACGGGCCGGAGGAGCGCAACTGGTCGGGGCAGTAGACAGAGTGGATGCCCTGCCCCTCGTTCAACAGTAATTGGCGGCAGCCATCTTTTCTCTCAATCACCTGAATGTAATTGTATGACGACTCGGTCTCATAGATGGCGTCCGCCGCCGGTTTGACCGGTTGACCGCGCAGGAGCAGCGCCAGCAGCACGATGACGACCGGCATCCAGAGATACAGGAGCAGGCGGCGCAATCCGCTACGGGCCAGCCCGACGAGCGCGACGGTCAGCAGGAACAGCGACAGTAGAACAAAAGTGTTGCGCGTGCCGATGAGGGGCACGAGCAACAAGTCGGGGAGGAACGATCCCAAAAAGCTGCCCGCGGTCGAGACGGCATAGACGCGCCCTGCGGTCTGCCCGGCGCTCGTCACGTCCTCCATCGCCAGCCGGATGACAAAGGGCGAGACGCAGCCCAGCAGCGTGACGGGCAGGCTGAAGAGGATTAGCACGGCGGCGAAGGAACCGCCGAGCATCACAGCGTCGAAATTCTCAAAGGCCGGCGTCGCCAGCACGAGCACTGGGTAGGCGACGAAAGGCACAATGCCAACGAAGAAAGCGGCCCAGGCCACAATCTGGTAGAGTGTGCTGGGGCGAGGGGAGCTATCCGCCCAGCGTCCGCCGAGCAAGTAGCCGGCAGTCAGGTAGAGCAGGATCAGCCCGATGATGGTTGCCCACACCAGGTTGGCCGTGCCAAAGTGAGGGCGGAGCAGGCTGGCGGCCGCCAGTTCGACCGCCAGCGAGGTCAGCCCGCCGGCAAAGGCGGTGACGTATAGGTGGGTGTTTTTGCGCATTGTGGGGATTGTACCGCCTTTGGAATGTAGGACAAATTGTCAATTTGTCTTACGCATACGCTTCACCTGCGTCCGCGCGTTTTCCAATAGCCGTGCTGTACCGTACGGGTTTCCCTCACCGTCACAATAGCCTTTCCGTCCACTTCCTTGGCGATTTCCAGCACGCGGCCCACGTTTTTACGGGGCACGATGGTTTCGACGATGCCGACCACGCTCTCGCGCCCGTGCCCGTAAAGCTCGGTCACACCGAACCCCGATAGCCGCAGCGCCTCCGCCAGCGCGTCGCTCTTATCGGGGGAGATAAAGCGCACCTCGGCAAAGCCCAGCGCCAGCCGCTGCTCCAAGATCATCCCAATCAACGTGCCCGCAGCGACCCCACAGCAGTAGGCGGCGATGTTCACGATGTTATCCAGATTGGTCACTACCTTGCCAATGGCAATGATATAGACCAGTGCGCTGAAGAAATTGGACAGCGCGGCAAAGAGCTTGCGCCCCTGGACGGTCATCAAAGTCGAGAGTGTGCCGATAGAGATGCCCACCACCCGCAGTGTAAAGATCAGCAAAGCTTCCAAAAGTATGTTCACTCGCTCACTCCTAGTATGCGAATTTACGAATGGGGGTTCGCCCATTCGTGCCATTATACCGCCGCGTGGTCAGTTGTCAACGGAATGTTGCCGGTGATTACCCACATGTTCAAATGCGGCTGCATTGATCCTGTTTTCTTTCACCGCAGAGGCCGCAAAGCACGCAGAGAAGACCTTTTTGACTATCTCTGCGACCTCTGCGCGCTCAGCGGTGAGATGTGGGTAATCACCAGAATGTTGCCGGTGATTACCCACAAATCTGTAGCGCCTTTCCAGGCTCGACAATTTCACCAGAGACACGGAGAACACAGAGTTTTAGAGTCTCGGTAGATCCAAATTTCAGACCTCGGAGGTCTCGGAAGGTGGCATTGGCAGCAAAATTGCTTAGATTGCGCCCGTTTTTACCGGCAAAGGCGCTCTCGAGAGACCTCCGAGGTCTTGTTGTCGTAACATTTTGGATCTACTGAGTCTACTTCTGTTTTTCTCTGTGCCCTCTGCGCCTCTGTGGTAAGATGTGGATAATCATCAGAATGTTGCCGCCTCACTGCGCCTGTGTTATAATACCGTCGTGAACGATGCAGCCTGGATGCGCGAGGCTCTGGCCGAGGCGGAACTGGCCCTGACTCACGGCGACGTGCCCGTTGGCGCGGTGGCGGTGTGTGAAGGGGCCATCGTCGGACGGGGGCATAATCGCAAAGAAGCCAACGGAGACCCGACCGCCCATGCAGAGATGTTGGCGCTTCAGGAGGCGGCCCGCGTGTTGGGCGGCTGGCGATTGGCGGAAGTGACGCTCTACTGCACGTTGGAACCCTGTCCTATGTGCGCCGGCGCGATGGTATCGGCCAGGCTGCCCCGCTTGGTCTATGGGGCCGATGATCCCAAGGCGGGCGCAGCGGGATCGGTGGTCGAGCTTTTGCGCGACCCGCGCTTTAACCACCGCGTGACGGTGATCCGAGGCGTGCTGGCGGAAGAATCGCAGGCGTTGCTGGAGCGGTTTTTTGCTGGGCTGCGAAGCAGTCTCAGTAGATCCAAATTTCAGACCTCCGAGGTCTTGTTGTCGTAACATTTTGGATCTACTGAGTCTGGTTTAGTAATACCCTCGGAAGGGTGCCGGAGTGGACGAACGGGACGGTCTCGAAAACCGTTGTGGTCTTTATGGCCACCGTGGGTTCGAATCCCACCCCTTCCGCCAAAGAGAGGAACCAGGTTTCTTTGAGAAACCTGGTTCTTTTCACATGCCGCCCTCGTGGGCGTCTGTGGCGTGGACCACACGAACCTCCTCGGTCGCCCCCCCCTCGGCGACAACTCCCGCAAAAGCCCCCAGTGACGCCTCTATAAACAATGGTCGCCGCGTGTTCTCGGTCACCTGCTGCAACGAGACTCCCTCCTCGCGGAACAGCCGCTTGACCAGATTGGTGCAGGTCTTGCCGCCGCAGGCGCCCATCCCGGCCCGCGTCACGCCCTTGATGTGGTTCATATCCCGCGCACCTTCTCGGATGAGCGCGCGAATCTCGCCCGCTGTCACGCGCTCGCAGCGGCAGACGATCTCGTCGTCGGCGATGCGGGCCACGTACTCGTTCAGCGGTTCCGTCACTCCCGGCTCTTGCACGCGGATGCCGGCGATGTGGCGAGCGATCTCGCGGGGAGCGCGCACCCGTACCAGTAGCGCCCGGTCAGAGAACTTGGGTGCTCGCACCCTCATCACCTTCACCTCGCCCAGCGGCGCGCCCTCCGTATCCAACACTGTCACACTGTCTCCCGCGTGGATCATCTCGGCCGGGAATTCGTAGGGAATCGTCACTGTCGGATGTTCGGGATCATTGCGATAATCCACCAGCGTGATAGCCAGCCCCGGGCAAATGGCGACGCACTTTTCACAGCCGATGCAGCCCTCGCCCACGTACTCGGGCAAGCTGCGGATATCCTCTCCCTCCATCACGATGCAGTTCTGAGGGCAGATGGAGGTGCAGGGGTTACACGGAATTTCCTGGGCGCAATGGAGCACGGGAAAGACTCCTTCCTCCACCTCTGGGATATCTTCGGTGACGGTGGCCCCGGGGCGGGATTTGAGAATTTCGGCAATACGATGCCACTCCTGCGGCACCTGACCCACGTCTCGCCCCAGGCTGCGGGCGATCTCCAAGCCGCGGATGCGACCGGTGAACATGGCCGCCGATGCCTCGGCGATCTCCTCCGCGTCCCCCGCCGCATAGACCGGCAGGCCGAACTCGCGCGCTTTGTGGATGAACTCGTCCACCGGAGACAGCCCCACGGCAACCAGCACTGTATCGCAGGCAAACGCTTTTTCCGTGCCAGGGATGGGGCGCCAGTTCTCGTCAATCTGAGCGATAGTGGTGGATTCTACTTCATCCTTTCCGTTGGCGCTGAGGATGGTATGAGAGACGTAGATGGGCACGCCCAGGCGGGCCAGCTTATCCTTGTGAACCTTATACCCGCCGCACTCTGGCAGCGCCTCGCACAAGCCAACGACCTGGATACCAGCCTGGAGCGCGTGGTAGCCGGCGATGAGGCCCACGTTTCCTCCGCCGACGATAAAGATCCGTTCGCTTGACCGCACCAGGTCGCGGTTGACCAACGTCTGGAACGCGCCCGCGCCATAGACCCCCGGCAGTGTGTTACCCTTGAAGGTCAGTGAATTTTCCCGCGCCCCAGTCGCCACCAGTAGGACGTGAGGCTGAACTATGACGTAGCGCCCCTCCCGCAAGAGGCCAACTTTCCTATCTGAAAAAACGGCCAACGCGGTGGTGTTCAGCCAGACCTGGACGTTTTCGAACTGGTGCACCTCTTGCTCCAGTATCGTGGCGATATCGGTGCCCCGCGTCCCAGCGTAGCAGGCATCAATGGAGCCAAAGAACTTGTGGGTCTGAAGCACTAGCTTGCCGCCCAGGCGGTGCTTATCGTCCGCGATGAGGACACGCACGCCGGCCTTGCCCAACTCAATCGCCGCCGCCAGCCCGGCCGGCCCACCGCCGATGATCAGGCACTCTACCTCGACCGGCCCAGCGGTCTGCATTTCGGGTGTGGTTTGGACATCGGGCAGCGCCGGATTGCCATCCATCGGCTCGACTTGCATCCCTGGATGCACGGGCGTCATGCAGGCTTTGACGGGCAGGCCGTCGGCCATCACCAAGCATTGAGCGCACTGACCATTGGCACAGAATAGGCCCTGGGGCGCGCCGTCCTTGTGATGGTGGCCAAAAGTGCGCACACCGCCCGCAAAGAGAGCTGCAGAGATGGTCTCGCCTTCGTAGGCCTGCATGGTCTGGCCCTGCCAGGTGAACTCGACTTTTGGCCGTTCCTCGACCGGTAGAATCGGGTGCTCGTGAATGCGATAGTCTGCCATGCAGAAACCTCCATATCAGGTTATTTTAGAACGCGGACTAGCAGCAATACGGTTTAGATAAGTGGTTGGAGTGGCAGCAATTCCCGTTATGGCGCTCGTAGTAACGACTTTAGTCGTTCGGTAGTTCCCCCGTTGAGTGTTGTTGGGTAAAATCAGGAGCTTTTTCACCGCAAAGACGCAAAGATCGCCAAGTTTTCATTGTTTTCTTTGCGCCCTTGCGAGTACTCTCGCGCCCTTTGCGTCTTTGCGGTTAGATTCTAAACAGTGCTCGCACCAATACTTGAGAGGGGGGACTATCAGTCTTTCGAGCCACGTAATTCAGCGACTAAAGTCGCTACTACGGTGCTATATCACGCGGCGATAATGCTAAAACGGGAATTGCTGGCCGTCGTATAGATGCACGATCCGGCGCGCGTGTTGTGCGATCTTTGGATCGTGTGTCACCAGAACCACCGTGATCCCGCGCTCCCGATTCAGCGTCTGCAACACTGCCATCACTTCTCCCCCCGACTTGCTGTCCAGGTTTCCTGTCGGTTCGTCCGCCAGAATGATGACCGGGTCGTTCACCAGTGCTCGCGTAATCGCCACCCGCTGTTGCTGGCCACCGGAGAGTTCCATCGAAGAACTGCTCCCTGCAAAGGGGTCAGGAGGATGCGTTTTTCGTGGAAAGAGTGAGTGTGAATGTGCCCGAGTTGTGGTTGCTGCGACTTTTAGTAAGATCGCTTTCGGGTGCCCCGTTGCTGATGGCCGAATCAGGGAGTTGCAGTAGGATGTCAAAAAAACCTCCCCGCGACCATTTCGCCTGGGTGGCGAGTGTCGCGAGGAGGAGCCAATCTATGGGCCCACCAGGATTCGAACCTGGGACCGACCGGTTATGCATCCCAACTACAGCTTTCGCTGCCCCTTTCGGGTTTGTGGGCTGGACTATCCCTTCACCCTACAGAGTGCTTGCCACTCCGCGGGGTGCCTGCCGTCTAGTCTCTACACCTTCCCTTACGGGCTTGGCTCGGGATTACCATATCCGCAGACTTGGGCTTCCCCGAATTTGACAGGTTTCACACAAGGGTTTCCCCCTATGCAGCCCTTGACAAGGTCAACATATCCTGGCAGTGTGCGCTTGGACTTGGCTGACCTCGTCCCCTGAGCCGGCTGCTCTGACCGCTGAGCTATGGGCCCTGAAACAACAACTGATTTGGAAAAGAACGGAGGAGCGGGCGGCGGGAATCGAACCCGCAACAACAGCTTGGAAGGCTGGGGCAATACCATTTTGCAACGCCCGCATCCAGTCGGGGCGGCCGGACTTGAACCGGCGACCTCTGCGTCCCAAACGCAGCGCGCTTCCATCTGCGCCACGCCCCGTCTCACTAGAATTGTTCTACAACATTTGCGTTGCCTTGCTACTTGCAGACTTGCGCACTCGCAAACTTTATAGTAAGTATACCGCCGTTGGCCTTTCTCGTCAAGCTACGGCGCCCACGAGAGCCGCTGCGCTGTCCAGTTGGGAAGGCTGGGGCCAAGAGTGAGGATTTTGTGCGGGTTTTCCCCGTTCGGTTCCATCAGATAGAGACCCCAAGACCCGTCTCGGTTGGAAGCGAAGGCGATACTAGAGCCATCGGGCGCCCAGACGGGAAGACCATCGGAGGCCGGATCGTCGGTGAGCACCACGATGCCCCCGCCAGTGCTGAGCAGGTACACCTCCCAGTTGCCAGTGACGTTGGACATGTAGGCCAGCAATCCGCCGTTGGGATCCCAGTTTAGGCCAATGTCGTTGATACTGGCGGTCTTGCGAGAAGGAGGCTGGTCGTCGTCAGGGTTATCCATAAAGATGCCACAGTCTCCGCCAGCTTCGCAGCCGGTCCATGCCAGCCAGCCGTTGGGCCCCCACACGGGGCCTTTCCCCGTCGCGTGAACTTGCGGCTCGGCCGAGCCATCCGTCGGCGCGATATAGATCTGCCAGTCGCCGGCCATGTCTTGCACGGCATAGGCCATACGACCGCCGTCGGGAGAGAAAGTGGGCCAGCCCACTCCTGTTTCCGAGAACAGTTGCCTCGGCGCGGCCTCTCCGGACGCCAGCAGGGATATTCCGGGCGCGAGCAGGTTGCGATACCCCAGCGCCCCATTGCCCCACATCCAGCAAGGCTGGTCGGCTCCCTCGGCCATCAGCACCAGGCGACCATCAATGAAGAGGGCGTATATGTTGTAGAGATCGGTTTGGGTGTTGTAGAGTGGATAGGCCAGCCGGCCCGTGGTAAAGCCTGGCGGCATCTCAGTCAGCGTGATGGTCTGCGTGCCCTCTATCGGCGCGATGGGGGTTGGCGTTGCGACAGCGCAGACTTGGGCGGCATCGTCTCGCTTCTGCTCAATCTGAGGGTCATTTATCAATTGTAGCGCCTGCGCGTATTGCTCCTCGGCCGGGCACATTTCCTCTTGAGCGTACCAGGCATTGGCATAAGTCACGTGGGCGTCGTAGAGTCGTCGGAAGGTGTCTTTGTAGTTGGGCGCGATGGCGTAAATTTGCCCAAAGCGATCAATACAACGATCCCAATCCACCCCCCAGTAGCCCAGCGCCGTCATATATTGCATGGCCAGACTGCGCTGGGCCAATGCCTCTTCGTCCAGCGGGCGCAGGGCCACCGCCTGATCCAAGTAAAAAATGCCCTCTTCGAAACGACCCGCGTCCAGCAGCGCCATCCCCGCGTTGTAGAGGCTGGTAAAGAGCATCTCCTCGACCGTTTCCGCTTCGTAGGCTGGGTCTAACACCCGTAATTGGGTCAGCACGGCAACTGCACCCTCCCACTCCTCGGCCTCATAGTGGGTCAACCCGTCCTGGTAGAGATCGCCCACGACGATCTCGTAGGTTTCCGAGGTGGGGGTGGGAATGGCGGCGATGCGGGCCTCCGCTTCGGCGATGCCTTGCCCGGCCAGGGGATGGTCAGGATTGATCTTGAGCACGTACTCGAACTCGGCGATGGCGCGCTCGTACTCACCGGCGTCCAGTTGTTCCAATCCAGCCTGGTAATGTCGTTCGGCCTCGCCCAGGTGGCTTTGCTCCCGTTCCCGCTCACCCTGGTGAATACCATAGTAAGCGCCTATGCTAACGCTCAGCGTCGTGAGAGCCAGAAAGACTATTACCCAGAGAAGCACTCGGAGTACGCGTCGCCAGAGCGTGGGTGTTTTCGTGGTTGCCACTGGTGTTGCTTCAGTATCAATAGAAGGTCCCCGTTTGGACCGCCGCAGGGCGCGCATCGGCCGTGTTTCCTCCACCATTGTGCCGCATTGCGGACAAAGGGACAGGTTATCGGGAATCTTGGTTTTACACTCGGGACAACGCATATAACCTCTTTGGCGGCGAATTGAGCAACGGAGGCGATTATATCCTTTTTGGCCCAACTTGTCCAGTGCGACGTGTCGCATCTGTGCTATATTTCTCCTCAAGGAGGGAGCGATGGAAAAACATAATCTGCTGATCGTGAGCGACCTGCACTTGAGCGCAGGTTTGGATCCAAAGAGCGGCAAATTTTCTCACCTGGAAGATTTCTTATTCGACGATGCTTTTGCGCTTCTTACACCATCACGAAAAAATCAAGGAACAGCCCAACTTTGGCGTTCGTCCGTGGATGCTGATTCTCAACGGCGACTCGTTCGACTTTTTGCAGGTGGTCTCACTTGTTTGACAACCTTTGTGGAAGCCCTGGCGGTCAGGTATTGGCATAAGAGTTTCACCTATTTTGGCCATTTTGGTCTTGACAATGAGGGCAACCATACTGCCCCGTAGCTCTGTTCCTGGAACAGGCACTCGACATTCTCCAACGGGAACGCAACCCGGCGTGGACGGTCAGAGTGCCCCCTTCGATGGCGATGTCCACCTCGTTGGGCGTCAGCCCCGGCAGCGGCTTGATGATCGTCCAGGTAAAAGACCATATCAAAATCAGCATCAGCGGAGACGTGTACTATGTGGGCAGTCCCACGGTGGAGCAATCGGCGGCCGGGTCGGGCAATGTGGTGCAGATAGGCGGGGAAGAGTAGAGAGTTTCGCAGAGACCGCTCTTGGTCAAAAGTTGACAAGTGAGGCAGGGATAGTATAATAATTACAAGCCCCAGTGGCGGAATAGGCATACGCGGCAGGTTGAGGGCCTGTGCCTTTTTAGGCGTGCTGGTTCAAATCCAGTCTGGGGCACAATTACCACGCAGTCTTTCTTTCACCAAGCCCCCTGCTCGAGGGGGCTTGTGTTTAGCTGATTATCTCTCTCGACGCTCGAACCCTCAAAGCTCCCCTTGATCTTGTACCTACAGCAATTCTCAAAGTACGCCGTTTGGT
>DUEK01000069.1 GCA_011192155.1 Thermoflexia bacterium | reverse complement strand
TGTTTTCGACGCCGGGCTTGAGCAGCCCGCTTTCGGGAATCGCGCTGATGATGATCGGCTGCGCGGCGACGGGCAGGAGGCGACGGATGCCCTCCCGCTGCCCGGCCGCGTCCACCACCTCGATCTCCAGGTCGAAGGAAGCCGATTGGCCGGTCGCTGGCAGATCGAACGCGAACTCAAAGCGGCCCTCGGCGTCGGTCCGGCCCAAGACCTCAATCGCCCCCACCATCTCCGGTTCCCCGGTGTAGGCGCGCAGCGTCACTTGCCCCTCGGCGACCGGTTTGCCGAAAAAATAGTCCGCCTGCGCCAAGCCGGTCACGCGCTCGCCGGGCGCGTAAAAGGGACGGTCGGTTTCGAGGGTGACGCGGAAGGCGGGCAGGTCGTAAGCGCCAACAGTGACGGCCCGCTCAGAGAGCGTATCTCCCAGAGCGGCCAGGAGCCTGTACGGGCCGGGGGCGGCGTCGGGCGGGAGGACGAAATCAAGCGCGCCGATGCCGAAATCCGAGGCCGTCGCTGCGCCTCGCTCCAATCGCTCGCCGGTGGGGCCGAGGAGGGCGAACGTGATTTCCTGCCCCGCCGCCGGCTTGAGGTCAAGCGCGTCGAGGGCTAACGCGCGCAGGTAGATCGTCTGGCCGGGGCGATAGGCGGGTTTATCTGAGCTGAGGAGCAGTTTGTGGTCGCGGGCAATGATGATGGGGCGCGCGATTCGATCTTGGCTCCCGGCGGATGAGGTTTCGACGACCAGGCTGGCCTCGCCCTCCAGGTCAGCGGGGACGGTAAAGGCGACGTCGGCGCTGCCGCTGGAATCGGTGTGGCCGGTGTAGACGAGGCGAGCAAGCCCCGGCGCGCGTCCGATGCGCACTACGACCTCCGCCCCCGCGATAGGCTCGGCCTCGTCAGCATCGCGGACGATGACGCGCAGCGCGGCCTGGCTGCCGGGGGCCAGCCGCCCCTGGCCGAGCACCAGCGTCTCGTGCGGCGCGGCGGGCTGGGGTAGTTGCAGCGCCTGGGTGGTATTGAGCGCAAAGACGAGGACGAGTACGGCCAGCGCGGCCTGGGCGAGCAATCCCCGCTGCCGCCACAGCGTCCACCAGGGGCCGGCTCGTGCGCGGGCGCGCAGTCGCTCGCGGATGCGGCCCCGAATTCGGGCGTCGGCGGCGCGGGGCAGGCGCGCGGGGGAGAGCGCGGCCTCGAAGGTAGCATCCAACTCCTGTTGCAAGGTCTGCAAGCGTTCCAAGTCGGCGGCGCAGGCGGGGCACTCGGCCAAGTGAGCGTCCACCCGCGCCCGCTCCCGCTCACCCAGTTCACCGTCCAGGTATGCCAGCAGTTCTGTCTCAATGTGCAAACCCATCATCTACACTCCCGTCTCCGCCAGTTGCAGCCGCCCTTTCAGCTTGCGATGGGCGTGGTACAGCCGCGATTTGACGGTGCCTTTGCTGATGCCCAACGTCTGCGCGATCTCGATGTAGGCCAAGCCTTGTTGGTAGCGCAAGAGGACGACGATGCGCTGCTTTTCGGGTAGATCGTCCACCGCCCGCCACAGTTCGACCGCCCGCTCGCGCCGCAGGGCAAAGTCCTCGGGGTCGTGGTCGGGGCGCAACTCCGGGATGCGCTCCAACCGTTCCTCAATCTCGTCCCAGTCGGCCGAAGGGAGCCGCTTGCGCCGCATCAGGGAGCGGCAGCGGTTGACAGTGACGCGGTAGAGCCAGGTCTCGAAGCGGGCCGGCCCCTCGACACGGTAGTTGGGCAGCGCGCGCAACACGTCGAGAAAGGTCTCTTGCACCACGTCCTCGGCAGCAGCGCCGTCGCGGGTGACAAAGAGGGCGACGCGGTAGACATAGTCCTTGAAACGGTCATAGAGCGCTTCAAAGGCCCGGGGCTGATCCTTCTGGAAGCGGCGGATCAGGTCGGCCGTCGGCACGCCCAACTCCTTCGCTTTGTCGGCAATGCGTTTGGCAAAAAAGACGCACGCGCTCCACCAGCCGCGCAGTATCACAATACTGCTGGGCCAGCCCCAGGTCAAGTTGTTGGCGAATACGGCCACCGGTGTTCTCCGGGTAGGATCGTTCCCTATCTATACAAAGGGAAGCAAAGCGACCCCTATACGTTACATGCGGTCAGGCAGCGAAAGGTTCAATCGAAAGGACTACAAACCCCGTAGAAATGCGCCGAGGATGAGTAGCCCGCCAGCGATAGCCAGGAGCGCAATGGTATAGGAAGTCGGGATGGAGAAAAGGTCGAGCGCGCCAAAGAGGCCGATGAGGTAGAGTGTAAAGGCGATGACGAGCGTGCCTTTGCGCGGCGCGCGGATTTCGAGCAGCTTGCGGCTGGTGCGGCGGGAGGAGCGTCGCCGTGTCATCAACCTATCCCCTCAGCACCTGCCAGACAAAAATGAGGATCATCAGAATGGCGATGAGGAACTGGACGCCACCGGAGAGAAGACAACCGGCCGCCCAACCGCCGCCGGCCTTGAACGCCTCGTTCCAATCTTCCCGCCGGTGATACTCGGCGATGACGACTCCGGCGATAGCGCCAACGATGGCGCCCGGTATCGCGCCGACTCCCAGAAAGATCGCGCCGACGAGCGCCCCGACCGTTCCCAGCAAGAATCCCACCAGCAGCGATAGGGGAGACGCGCCGCCCGCTTTGGCCCCCACCTGCGTCATCCACAGGTCGGCCGTAAAGCCGATCACGCCCAGGATAGTGAGGACAGTAAAGGTAATGAGGTCAATAGTAGCGAACTTTTCGGCGATGGCATAGATCAGCACCACGATCCAGATAAAGCCGACGCCGGGGACAACCGGCAGGATGACGCCGATTATGCCGACGAACATTGCTATCAAGGCTGCCACGAACGCCCACTCTGGAAGCTCCATTTTTCCCCCATAAACACCAAGTAGGCAAGTAGACAAGAATATAGAATCCGCTTGCCCACTTGCCTACTTGTTCACTTATCTGGTGGGCCGTACAGGATTCGAACCTGTGGCCCTGGGCTTAAAAGGCCCCTGCTCTGCCAGGCTGAGCTAACGGCCCACACTAGGAAGTATAACACGCAGATGGAGGGTTGTCAAACTTTTCCGGTCAGCCGGCGAATTTCGCCAAACTCCTGATTATGCGGATAAACGGCATCCGGGAGATTCGCGGAGAATTTAGAGACGCACAGAGGTTTTTTGAGAGAATCTACCAGTGTGAAGTAGTTCCTGCGTCAAATGATCCGCTTTTCAACATCTCTGTGTAACTGATTTTGGCGCCTCTGAAAAAGTGTCCGGTAGTGAACCTCAGCCAGGCAATTCATCGCTCAGCTACAGAGCCAGATTGAAAAACTCTTGCAGCAAATCGGGATATCGCTTGACGCGCATATCCAGCTCCGTCAGAGCCCAGAACTCGTGCTCCAGGCCGTGCTGCTCGCAGTAATCGCCCACCTGCTCCCGCACTTGGGCGGACGCGGCGCAACTAACGACGAAAACGACGCCGGCGGGTCGCAGATGGGGCTTTTCCTCGGCCAGGGCCAGGTACTTGTCCACCTCGTCCCTGAGCGTCTTGGCCCCGATGGATTTGTACCGCTTGCACTGAAAGTACCACAACTCTTCTCCATCCGGCGCGCGCTTGTAGGCGATCACGTCCCGCCCCTGCTCGCTGCCGGCCAACCCCAGGTGCTCGCCCCTCACGTATCCTTCCCCCTCCACCAACCACAGGCACAATCGCTCGAAATCCAGCGGGGAGAGCCGGTCGAACGAGAGCACGTGGGTCGTGGCGGGAAGGCGAACGTGGTGGGTCTGACCGGCACCACGCCCGGTCTCGGTTTGGGCGACAGAGATGTAAATCGTCTGCTCGCAAACGCAGGTTGCTCCAGAGAGATCCTGGTATTCCACGCTCACCCGCAGCGGGACCGAGTCGCCGTACTCGCGGGGGCGGACGTCGAGCCAGTCGGCGCTCTCCCCCTTTGCCTCCAGCCGGATGATCCGCTGCGTGGCCATCACCTGTCCCTGGAACTGGTCGCCACTGGCACGGATGATGAGGTTGCGCGCCGGGCCGTATCCCTCGTTACGCGCGATGAATTGGAGGCGCGTCCAGGCATCGAGCACCAGCCCCTCGTGTTGGACATCCAGTCGGATGACGGGTTGCCGCAGCCAGCGGGCAACCTTCTCCTGGCAGGCGGCCGCGCGCTCCCGCGCTCCCAAGTCCGCAAGAGCTTGAGCAGCTGCGGCCCAGGCCTCGGCCCGTTCCTCGTCGCTGCAATCCGCCTCTTCCAGCGAGCGGGCGCGAGTCTCCAACTCCTCGGCGTCGAGGGGGCAGGCGATGGCGGTCAGCGCCCCGCCCCGGTCGGCGACAATGGCGCAGGTAGTAGGGGGGCTCCCGCAGGCCGCCAGCACCGGCGCAACCTCAATACGCCGCTCGACCTCGCGCCGCCACGACTCCCGTCCGGTAGCAGCGTCGAGCGCGTAAAGGTGGTGGTCGTGACAGGCAGCATAGACCACGCCGCCGGCCACGACGGGCGCGGCCACGATCCTGCGCTCGGTGGGAAAAGTCCACGCTGCGCGGCCGTTGCCTAAATCGAGCGCGTGGAGACCGTCGCGCGCGCCGACGTAGACCCTCTCGCCATCAGCTACGGGCGGGCTGAGACGTTTGCCCGCCGGCCCCACGTCCGCGCGCCAGGCCAGAGCGCCATCCTCCACTCGCAGCGCCAGCACCGCGCCGCTGGTGAGCGCGGCGAAAACAAGTTCCCCGACCACGACGGGCGTTTTATCCAGCCAGACGGCGCCGCTCTCTGGGGCATCGAACCGCCAGCGCACCTTGCCATCCCATCCTACCGCCAGGAGGTGCGGGCCGCGGCAGGGAACGTAGGCCACGCCGTCCGCCAGGGCGGGGGCGGAGAGGGACGCGCTGGTTCCCAGTTTCACGCTGGCCCGTTCCTCGCCGCTGGCGGGGTCGAGCAGCACGAGCGCGCGGGCGTCGGCGGTGAAGCAGGCCACGCCCCCCGACACCGCCGGGGCCGAGACGCGCTGTACGCCCGGCGCCCAGCGGTAACGCTCCTCGCCGGCCGCGTCCAGGGCCACGAGCGCGCCCGCGCCGCGCAGCAGGTCGGTGCTGGCGAGGGCGACGAGAGCCAAGACCTCCGAGGTCTCAGAAACCTCGGAGGTCTGAACGGCAGCCAACCCAGTCACCAGCGCATACTCAAAGGAGTGTTGCCAGCGCGCGCCGCCAGCGGCCAGGATGAGCGCGTGGAGCAGGGCGTGCTGCGCGGTCGGGCCGCGCTCCTGCGTGGGCGCGAGCAGCAGGTCAGCGATGGGCAGCGGCGGGCCGGCGGGAGGCTGGGCCAGGTCGGTGGACCAGAGCGTATGCGGCGTATCACGATGGACGGTGTTCACAGGCGCCTCCGTGCGTGTTGCGTGATGCCGCCCGGCTCCGAGGTTCGCCTACGGCAAATGTTTTGGGCACGATCCGTCAATCCTTTCAAACCAGGGCTGTTCAGTTCTCACACAGAACGCTCAAGCCCCCGTTCCGGGGGCGGCCCATGCGATGGCATAGCGTTTCTGAAAAGGGTTTTTGCCCCCAAACCGCCCCCGGGACGGGGGCTGAGGGCGTTAGTAAATTAGAACTGAACAGCTCTGCCTTTCAAACGGTGTTCTACTATGCGAAAACCCGATTTCCGCCGCCCGCGACCGCGCTGCGCGCGGATTACGCGCCTGGGGGAGTTCCCCCAGCTCCCCCTTCAGCATCCAGAACATTACAGAATCCAGAAATCAGAAACCAGCAATCAGGACAGAGAGACGGGAGAGACGCACCGAAACCCGACGTCGTCGTTAGAGGCGAACGGAGCGAGCCTGGAGCGGAACGCGCAGCGCGCGGCGTTTGCATCATTGTACCACGAACCGCCACGCAACACGCGACCGCCTTTCTCGTGCTCGCTCACCATCCACTCCCAGACGTTGCCCGCCACGTCCGCGCAGCCATAGGGGCTGTCCCCGTCCGGCGAGTATTGGCCCACCGGGGTAGTGGCCCCGATGCCTGTCTCCTTCGTGTTGCAGCGCCCCTCCTGCCAGTCGTTCCCCCAGGGGTACTTGCGCCCATCGCTGCCCCGCGCGGCCTTTTCCCATTCCTCCTCGGTGGGCAAGCGCTTGCCGGCCCATTCGGCATAGGCCGCGGCGTCGTTCCAGGAGACATAGGTCACCGGGTGGTCGGCGGTCTCTTGCGGCGGGACATCGCCCTTCCAGTGCTCCGGCGGTTCGTGACCCGCGGCGGCCACAAAGCGGGCGTACTCTCCGTTGGTGACGGGGGTCTTATCTATCCAGAACTCGGGCAGCTCCATCTCTTTCTTTTCGTCGCCGTAGAGGAACTGGCCGGCCGGGACGCACACCATCTCTTTGCCGTCCTGCTCCCAAACTGCGCGGTTCTGGCCTTGTTCCTGCTGCCGCTCCAATTCGGCCCTGGCGTGGGCAAGCCAGGCTTGCGGGTAGCCGAGGTCAGGCTTCAGTTGTAAAAGTTTCTCGCTGAGTTCGGCCGTCTTGGCCCAATCCTCCTTTTTGATGGTGACCAGCAGGCCATCGTACAGCGGCAGCGCCGCGCTGGCCTGCTCGTACCTGTCCAGCAGTCCCTCGACGGCGTCCAGCAGCCGCTTTGCGGCGTCGCCATCGCGGTAGCCAATCCGCCCGCGCAGCACGCTCACCCAGGCGCGGCAGGCCGCGGCCCAGTCTTCCGCCTCGGCGTGGGCGATGGCCTCGTCGTACCGCCGGGCGCGTTGGAGTTCGTCGCGGGCCTGGGCCAAGTTCTCTTGGGCATCCCGGAAATCGGGATTGCCCTTGACGACTTCCTCCAGCGCACTGATAGCCTGCTCCCAATTCTTCTCTTCGAGCAATTGCAGCCCCTGCTGGTATAGCTCTGCCAGACGGCGGCGCTTTATCTCTTCAGCTTGCTGGCGATCCAGCCCTTGCTTGGCTGCGGTCAGCATCTCTAGCGTGGCAGGCCGACCAGGGTCGAGCCGCATCATCCGAGTGCAACAGTCGAACGCCTCCAGCCACTCGCCATCTTTCAACAATTTCTGCGCCTGCGTCTCCAACTGCTCCAGCGTGGTTTCTCGCTGAGCGGCCTCGGTGCGGGCATCGGTCACCTCCCGCAGCGCGGCGACGAGCGCCCCGGCGCTGGGGTAACGCTCGCTGGGCGGCTTGGTCAGCGCGCGTAGCAGCACGTCGTTCAGGTCGTCGCCCAGATGGGGGGCAATCTCCAGCGGCGCGGGGGGAGGATCGTAGGCGTGGGCGTGGAGCACGGCCGGCAGCTCGCCCCCAAAGGGGACGCGCCCGGTGAGCGTTTCGTAAGCGATCACGCCCAGCGCGTAGACGTCGGTCAGCGGGGTGACGTCGCCCCAACGTTTGGAATCGGCCTGCTCGGGGGCCATGTAGGCCGGGGTGCCCAGAATAGCGCCGCTTTTGGTCAGTTTGGCGCTGGTGGCATCCTGCAGGCGCACCAGCCCAAAATCGGCCAGCACGACCCACAGGTTGTCCTCCGCGCCACCCAGCAGGACGTTGGCGGGCTTGATGTCGCGGTGGGTCAGGGGCGGCTCGCGCCGGTGAAGGTAGTCGAGCGCGTCAGCCAGCGGCGAAAGGATGGGCAAAGCTTGCTCCAGGGGCAGAGGCGCGTGCTCGGCCAGCAGGTCGCGCAGGGTGCGCCCCTCGCCGATGAGGGCCATGGCCAGATAGAGCGCGCCGTCGGCGTCGCCAAAATCATAGACCGGCGCAATGTTGGGGTGGTTCAAGCCAGCGGCGGTGCGCGCCTCCTGCTGGAAGCGCTTGACAAAGGCAGCCTCGTCAGTGGGCACATTGCGGATAATTTTGAGCGCGACGACTCGACCCAACTCGGTATCGCGCGCCTTGTAGACCGTGCCGAACCCACCGCGCCCGATCTCTTCAAGGATTTCGCATTTATCCAGTTTTTTCATTGCGTCGTCCTTTGGAGGCTCACACACCGGAATCCCACGTTATTGTACTCCGAGTCTGGCGCGAGGTAATAGTTACGGCGGGCCGAACGGATGTATCTCTTGCCGTTGTTCCAGCCGCCGCCGCGCAGCACTTTGGCGCTCAAGTCATAGTCACTGGACGTCCACTCCCAGACGTTGCCCGCCATGTCCACACAGCCGTAGGGGCTATCGCCCTGTGGGGAATACTTGCCCACAAACGTGGTGCTGCCTTCGTTCAGGTCAAAGTTGCAGAGGTCGGACGTCGGTTCTTGATCTCCCCAGGGGTACTTGCGTCCATCAGTTCCACGCGCCGCTTTTTCCCATTGCTCCTCGGTGGGCAGTTGCTTGCCGGCCCACTCGGCGTAGGCGGCGGCGTCGCGCCAAGAGACATAGACCACGGGATGGTCGGCAATCGTCTTGGATGGAATGTTGCCTTCCCAGTGTTGCGGCGGCTCTCGGCCCAAAGCGGCCACAAAGCGGGCGTACTCGACGTTGGTCACGGGGGTCCTATCGATCCAGAATTCGGGCAGTGATATCTCTTTCGCTTCATCTCCACAAATGAACTTGCCCCCTGGTACAAGCATCATCTCTTTGCCATCTTTTTCCCAAATGATGAGTCTCTCTCTCAACACCGCCTGCTTTTCTATCATGCCGCGAGCGCGGGTTAGCCAAGCCTGGGCGTGGTCGAGATCAGGTGATAATTGCAACAGTCGTTCGCCAAGCTCGACGGCTCTGGCCCAATCGTCGTTCTCGACTGCTACTGCCAGGGCGTCGTAATGTGCCAGCGCCTCACGGGTTTGGTCCAGCGTTTCGGCCAGCATGTCGCGTTGGCCAAGTAATCCTTCGGTAGCGTCCAGCAGGCGCAAAGCGCCATAGCCGTCGCGGTAATCCATCCGCCCGCGCAACACCTTTACCCATATACGGCAAGCCTCGGACCAGCGTTTGGCCTCGCCGTGGACGATGGCCTCGTTGTACCACTCGGCGCGTTGGAGTTCGTCGCGGGCCTGGGCTAGATGTTCCTGCGCATCACGAAAGTTGGGGTTGCCCTCGACGGCCTCTTTTAGGGCAGAGACGGCCTGTTTCCACTTTCCATCCTTCAACAGCCGCACTCCCTCTGCGTATATCTCCTCCAAGCGGCGGAGCCTCACCGCCTCAGCTCGCTCGCGATCCAGTCCCTCTTTGGCCTCCGTCAACATGTCCAGCGTGGCGGGCCGGTCAGGGTCTAGTCTCATCATCTGGGTGCAGCAATCGAGCGCCTTTAGCCAATCGCCTGCGTTCAGCAATTCTCGGGCTTTGGCTTCCAACTGTTCCAACGTGGCTTCCTGCTGCTTGGTCGCCGTACGAGCAGCCATCGTCTGCTGCAATGCCTTGACTAACGCTCCCGCGCTGGAGTGCCGCTCCGCAGGGGGTTTAGCCAGCGCGCGCGATAGCACAGCGCTCAGGTCATCCCCCAGATCGGGAGCAAACTTTAGCGGGGAGGGAGGCGGCTCGTAGGCGTGAGCGTGGATCACTGCCATTACCTGTCCCCCAAAAGGCACGTGCCCGGAGAGCATCTCGTAGGCCACCACGCCCAGGGAATAGACGTCGGTCAGCGGCGTGATCTCGCCCCACCGCTTGCTCTGGCATTGCTCAGGGGCCATGTAGGCCGGGGTGCCCAGGATGGTGCTGCTTTCGGTGAGTTTTGTGCTGGCCTTGAGCGAGCGCGTCAGCCCGAAATCGGTGAGGACAGTCCATAGATCAGCCCCTTCTCCTTCCAACAGTACGTTGCCAGGCTTGACGTCACGGTGGGTCAGGGGCGGGTCTCGCCGATGGATATAGTCCAGCGCATCGGCCAGGGGGGTCAGGATTGATAGGGCCTGTTCCAGGGATAGCGGGCCTTGCTCGGCCAACAGATCGCTCAAGGTGCGCCCTGCTCCGATGAGGGTCATCGCCAGGTAGAGCGCGCCATCGGCTTCACCAAAATCGTGAATCGAAACAATGTTGGGGTGGCGCAGATCGGCAGCAATGCGAGACTCGCGCTGAAAGGATTCGATGACGGCGGGTTCTTGCACAAAGACACCCCCTATGATTTTGAGGGCGATCTCGCGTTCCATCTTGGTATCGTGTGCCTTGTAGACCACGGCAAAGCCGCCGCGGCCGACCTCCTCAAGGACCTCGTATTTGCCAATGCTCTTGGATTCCAGCATTATCCCGCCTCCTTGTACGCTTGTGGTTTTTTATGCGAGCTGGGTTCATAGTAAGCCACGGAGCGTGGCAGAGTGGCGCTCCATTGCGTTTCGCGCCTGGCTGCGAGCTTTGTCCTCAGAGGGTGCAAAAACCAAATTCAGTATAGTGCAACTTTGCCAGAAGGTCAATTTTGCGTTTTGCCCACCAAACCCAACAAGGGGAAATTAGCGACATCTCTCTCTAAAGTTATCCAAGTACTCTGGTGATTACCCACATCTCACCGCTGAGCGCGCAGAGGTCGCAGAGATAGTCAAAAAGGCCTTCTCTGCGTGCTTTGCGGCCTCTGCGGTGAAAGAAAACAGGGTCAATGCAGTCACATTTGAACATGTGGGTAATCACCAAAAGTACTATATCAGCAATTCCCGTTATGGGTGAAAAGTCAGGTCGTAGCCGCGATTTCGCAATCGCGCAGGGTGCTTTACGCGGGAAGATACACGCGATTTGGAAATCGCGGCTACAAAACGGGAATTGCTGTACTATATGGCCTCCTAATTCTGTGCTCGCTTTCCAGTCAGGTCGGTTGACCAAAACGTGAAAAACAACGATAATACGAGAACATACTATCAGCTCTATCAATTCCTCCTGATACTATGATTTGCTGAGCATGCCAGACTCTACTGGAAAAACTAGAAATTTCACCAGAGACACAGAACATCATCTCAATAATCCGAAGCGCGAACCTGTAGGGCGGGTTTCTTCCCGCCACCCGGCGGATAAACCGCAGATTCACGCCAATAATTTCTAAACCCCGTTTTTCGTCGGCGTTAATCTGCGTTCATCGGTGGTTGAATGTTAAATTTGTCAGCCCTACAGCCAGTGCGATTGGAAATCGCGGTACAGCACGCAAGCGCTCCGGAATATTGAAAAGATACGACAGAGAGCAAAGTGGAATTATTTCAAACTCGTAACTACGTACTAACAAAGCTACGCCTCAAACCGACAAGTTAACCAAACCGCAGATGGCGCCCCTATGTATGGAGCGAACACAGATTTACGCAGATGTGACTGGAAAAAATCGACGTCCATCAGCGGTTAAGATATTGTTTCATCTGTAAGAATTTTGGGCCTCAAAGGTTCAGGCAATCCCAATTTGGACACAGAGAATCACAGAGAATCACAGAGAAGGCACAGAGAACTGATAAAAAACCGATATTCCCTTCTGTTCAGACCTCGGAGGTCTCGGAAGGTGACATTGGCAGTAAAATGCTTAGATTGCGCCCGTTTTTACCGGCAAAGGCGCTCTCGAGAGACCTCCGAGGTCTTGTTGTCGTAACATTTTGGATCTACTGAAACTCAATATCAAGTTTTCTCCGTGCCCTCTGTGTCTCTCTGTGGTTAGATAACCTTTTTCAGAGGAGTCAAAAATGGATTTTGGCGGGACATTTCAGGAACTTGTACAATCTGCGCTGCGTTTTATACCACACCTCATTGCAGCGCTAGCCACGTTCGCAGGCTCGTTACTGCTTTCAAAACTGGCAGCGCGATGGGTACGTCGCGCCGCCCAACAAAAAATCAGCGACCCAGAGACGTTGCGCCTGCTCTCCCGGTTGACGCACTGGAGCGTGCTCATCATGGGAACTCTGGCCGCGCTAGGCCAGGTCAACTTTGACGTGACCAGTTTCATCGCCGGACTGGGCATCGCCGGTATCACGATCGGCTTTGCCCTGCAAGATATTGCCCGCAACTTTGTCGCCGGTATCCTCCTGCTGGTCAGGCAACCGTTCAACATCGGCGACGACGTGAAAGTGGCAGACCGCGCCGGCACCGTGTTGGACATAACCACCCGCGACACCGTGCTCAAGACGTGGGATGGCGAGATGATGATTATCCCCAACATGGATGTCTTTACCAGCGCGATCACCAACTACTCCGCGCTACCCCGCCGCCGGCGCACCGTCCACATCGGCCTGGGGTACGATGAGGATGTTAGCCAGGCCACCCGCGTGTTCATCGAGGCCATCCAGAGCGTGGAGGGAGTGCTAAAAGAGCCTGCACCCTCCCTGCTCGCGGAGGAGTTGGGAGACTCGGCGCTCACGCTGGCAGCCCGCTTCTGGGTGAACCAGGAAACACACGGCTTGTTCGACGTCCACTCAGAAGTGGTGCGCGCGATCAAGGAAATCGCCGAGAAAGAAGAAATTGACTTGCCATATCCCATCCAGACGGTGCGGTTGGAGGGAGCGTGGCCCGCGAGTTTGTCATAACAAGGAGACTAGATCAAAATGGCAAAAAAACAACTGGTTCGCACCCTCGGTTTGACCCAAATTTTGATGCTGGGCATCGGCGGCACGATGGGCGCCGGTGTGTTCGTGCTCACCGGTCACGCGGCGGGGATGGTCGGCCCGGCGGTGATTCTCGTATTCCTGCTGGCCGGGCTGCAATCGCTGCCCAATTCCCTCTCCTACGCGGAGCTGGCCTCCAGCTTTCCCGTCGCTGGCGGCGGCTACGCCTACATCAGCAAGGCGACAAAGGGAGTGCTACCCTTCAGTGTGGGCTGGGTGAGCTGGTTCAGCAGCATGGTCTACGCGGCGCTATCGGCGGTGGGAGCAGCGTATTCGCTCCAGATATTTCTGCCATTCCTGCCCGTGCCGCTGACGGCCATGTCCCTGATCGCTATCTTTGTCGTCATCAGCCTGCGGGGCAGCGAGGAGGCCGGGCGCACCCAGGTCATCCTGGCCGGTATCCTGTTAGGTTCACTGGCCCTTTTCGTAATCCTGGGACTGATTCTGCCCTCCGGCTTTTCCTGGGCCGAGTTCTACAAAGAGGGCGGTTTTTTCATCCACGAGGGGACGCTCGAGAACATGGCCAGAGTATTCCAGGCCATCACGCTTGTCAACGTGCTGTTCGTGGGGTACGAGGTGATCGCCACCACTGCCGAGGAGGCCAAGAATCCGGGGCGCAACATCCCCATCGCGGTGGTAGGAACCATCTTTATCTGCGCCGCCGTCTACTGCGCCGTCGCCTTTGTCGCGCTGGGCGTCGTCTCGGCCCAGGAACTGGGAGCTTCCTCCACTCCCCTATCTGATGCCGCCTCCCGTTTTATGGGAGGCTGGGGCGCGCCAGCGCTGGGACTGGCCGGGATAATCGCCACCGCCACCTCGTTGAACACGGCGCTGCTCAGTTCAGCGCGCGTGGCGCTGGCGTTGAGCCGTGACGGTTATTTGCCCGCCTTTCTCTCGCGCGTCCATCCCAGACTCAAAACCCCCATGCCCGCTATCCTGGTCAGTGGGGTATTCATCGCCCTGGCCGCCGTCTCGGGCGACGAGGTGTTTTTGAGTTACGTCTCGAACTTTGGGTACATGTTCGTGGTCTTTTTCACCAACGTCTCGGTGATCCTGTTGCGGCGCAAGTTTCCCGATGTCAAGCGCGCTTTCCGCACCCCCTGGTATCCCGTCATGCCGATCCTGGGCTGCATTGGCATCGTCATCGTCGAGGTGTTCACGGAACTCCACGCGCTGGTGGTGGGCATTGGGTTGATCGGGGTGGGCCTACTCGTCTACCAGTTGCGCCGGCCGGCGGAGCGGGCGGTGGAGGTCGCGGCACAGACGATAGAAGCGGCTCACCACGAAATACTGGTGCCGGTAGCTAACCCACTGACCGCCGAGAGCCTGGTCAAAATGGCCGTTATCCTGGATCAAGCGCGAGGGGAATCGACACTCACCGCGTTGTCAGTGGTCAAAACCCCCGGAGCGACGCCATTGGGATTGGCTCAAGATATGCTGGATAGGCAGGAGAACGGGCGCAAGGCGCTGCTCAAACGGGTGGCCGACTATGCCCACAAACAAGGCATGCCGGTGCGCACTCTGCTGCGGGCGACGCGCGGTATCTCGTCCGGCATACTGGGCGTGGCCGAGGCCCGGGGCGGCGTGGGGATGATCCTGATGGGCTGGCACGGCCAGCTATCCACGCAGCGGGTGGCAGGCAGCGTGGTCAAGGACGTGGTGCGCAGCGCTTCGTGCGACGTGGCCGTGCTGCGCGACCGGGGCGTGGGCGAGATCAAGCGCGTGCTCGTCCCGACCGGCGACGGACCACACGCCGGTCTGGCCCTGCGGCTGGCCTGGGACATCGTCAGAGCCGAGAAAGGCTCTCTGACGGCGTTGCGCCTGCTTCCCGAAGCGAACGGGGTGGATATGGAAGTGGAGATGGAGGTCCTGCGCCAATTGGTCGAGGATGACCTGGGAGAGATTCCCGCGGAGGTAGCCTTCCGCCTGAAACGCAACAATCACCTCGCGGACGGCATCCTGGCGGAGGTAGCCGAGGCAAAGGAGGAAGCAGCATACGATCTGATCGTCATCGGGGCTTCAGAGGAATGGTTCCTGCGGAATATGCTTTTCGGTTCTGTTCCCGACCTGATAGCAAATGGCGCGCCCTGCTCGGTGCTCATGGTGCGCAAACACGAGCCGGCGACTGTCTCCTGGCTGCGGCGGACGATCAAGCGATATAGGCCAACAAACAGTTCAGAGGTATCCTCTCAATAAACCGAGGATTGACTAGTTTATTTCCCCGAAAAGAGAGACAATGAACAAACAAAAATTGCGCATACTGGCGCGCACCCTCGCGCTCGAATTGGCGGGGTACGGCCTGCTGGTCGCCGCCTACGCCGCCTTTGTCGCCCC
>DUEK01000068.1 GCA_011192155.1 Thermoflexia bacterium | reverse complement strand
CCGATGCTACTCAGCGCCGATAGGCGCTGTCGCCTCCAGCGAGGGTTGGGCGGCCAGCAACACACCATCTTGCTTCGCAAGCATCACTTGTCCGTATGTGCACCCCAGGCTAGGTCATCGTGCTGCGCAACGAAATCCTCCGAGAAGTACCAAGCCAGGTCTTCGCGCTCCTGTAAATGGTAGCCGAAAAAGGCAGCCGCGAAATGCGCCATGCGGGCGATCACCTTTGACTCGTACACCATCATGTGGCCTCGACCGACGAACGAGATCAGCGCCTTGTCGGGTGTCCCCAAGTGCTCGAAGATCAGTGTGTTTTCCGAGTAGAGTTCGTCCTCGGCGCCAACGATGATCAAGGTAGGTCGGTCGACTACCGCCAATCCCCTTTCACCGAACAACCACCATCCTTCCCCGGCCAGCGGCATTACAGCGCGAATCCGCTCATCCGTCATCGGTTGCCACATTCCATCCTCGCTGGCCGTGATGGCCTCGCCCGCATGGGCGGCGAATTCATCCCACGCACGAGCCGGAGCGCAGTCGAAGGCAGAAAGACCCAACAGAATCGCTTCGGTCGTGGCGTCGGGTGTCGGACATTGAGCCAGGTAATACTCGGGGTCGATGCGTGCTCCGCTCAGAGCCAGCGTATTGTAGCCGTCGAAGGAATAGCCGATGGCTCCGGCACGTTCGGCGTCGATCATGCCCTCCAGACCCTCTGGCGGATTGGAAGCAACCTGGTCTAGCGCAAACAGGATGTCGAGTGGTTGTTCGATCATCTGCTCGTTCATATGATAGTAGGTGTCAATCCTATCAACGCTGGCCCAGGCGAAACCGTGACTGATCAGATAGGGGGCGAATATTCTGGCCACTTTGGTTGATGATAGGATCAGTGGGTAGGGTATGCCGCTGAGGTCCGGGGCTGCATCGCTCGTGGGGGCGCTGCTGGCTGATCCCTCGGAGCCGAGCGCCGGATACCACACCGTGATGCTTACTCGGCGGTTACCGCGACTGGCATCCTCAAACGCAAACGTACGTTTGCCCACGTGATATGGGCCGGGTTCTGACAGTGGAAGGGGAGCTGGCTCCTGGGTGACCTGGGGCATTGTCGCAGTAGCCTGCGGCATTGTCGTCGTAGCAGGACCACAGGCAGCCAGGGCAAGCATCGTCAGAACAGTTGCGCACCGAACAGGAATCACACAAGCGTATCGTGCTGATCTTATGAATTCCATCGTACCTCCACAAAAGCATATGCGTCGGCGGAACGTGGATGTAGACCGCATAACTTTACTTATCTGACAATTCGATTCTATGATACTATCCAATCACAGTTTAGTCAAGCGAGTTTTCCCCCATCATTTTACGGCGGGGCGGACCAATATTGTCTATTCCGCCAGTATCTCGTAATGCATCTGCGGCGACTGTCGTTCCACTATCTGCTCGGCGGCCAGCGCCAGGTGCAGCAGGGTACTCTCCTGCCAGGCGCGCTCCAGGGCCTGCATCCCGGTTGGCAGCCCGGCGTCGTTGTAGCCCGCCGGGAAGGAAATGGCGGGCAACCCGGTGAGATTGGCCGGCGTCGCGAAACGCATTATCTCTGTCAGCGTGGTCAAGTCGGATTCGCCACCTGGCAGGGCGACCTGGGGAATAGCAGGCGCGGGCAGGCGAGTGGTCGGGGTGATGATAACGCCCTCCTGTTCTAGGACGCGGGTTTGCCGCTGGCGCGTGTCGGGTACAGCGACCTGACCGAGTATTACGCCGGACTGGGACAGTCCACGGGCGGCCCGCACACCTTTGACGAGATACTGTCCGAACCGGACACGATCATCCTGGGGGCCGGGTACGCCGAGTATATGGATCTGAACGTGGGTGACGTGGTGCGCGTGCCGGGCGTGGGTAAGGACCAGCAATTCCCGTTATGGGGGAAAAGTCAGATCGTAGCCGCGATTTCGCAATCGCGCAGGGCGCTTTACGCGGAAAAACAGACGCGATTTCCAAATCGCGGCTACAAAACGGGAATTGCTGTACCGATATCACTTCTTCGACGCTCTAGGTGATCTGCTCCGCGCCGGCCCAACGGGGACAAATGTGAACGATTTGTTGTTCATACTGGCGGCGCAAGCAGCGGGAAGTTAAAAATACGTGTTTGAGGATGGGCATCAAGCGGTGGTCGCCTACGATTGCTCTCCGCTGGTCTGCGTTATCCGGGGGTGAGGTATCTCTGCCTGGATGAGCAGTCCCCCTCGGGCCTGGTTTTGGAATTTGACACGTCCTCCTAGCAGCGCCACCCGCTCGCTGATGCCCAGTAGGCCATAGTGCTCCTCTACCGGGAGCTTGGCAAGCTCAAAGCCTTTGGCCAATCCCCGCCCATTGTCAGCAATGGAGAGCAGTAGTGTGCGCGGCGACGTGTGTTTGAGAGATATCTCTACGTTGCTGGCGCCGGAATGTTTGCGCACATTGCTCAACCCTTCCTGCACAATGCGAAAGATGGAAAGCTCGATGGTTTCAGAAAAACGTCCTAGGTTGTTGTCCAGAGCGAGGGTGGTAGAGATGGCCGTGCGTTTGCTCCAGTCGTGGGTATAGGATTGGATTGCTGCACCCAGCCCCAAATTGTCGATAGTCGGCGGGCGCAGGCTACCGCAGATGCGGCGGAGATCGTCTATCAGGCCACGAATACTCTCTCGAATACCGGACAATCCTTCATCTAGCCCCGGCGTCGCTGCCTCGGCTGTCCCGATTTCCTCCAACTCATAGTTCACGCTCAACAGGTCTTGGATCACCTGGTCGTGGATCTCACGGGCCAGGGACTTGCGCTCTTGTTCAAGCTCGGTCAGCAGCCGACGTTGGGCGTCCTGCAAGGCCGCGTTGGCGCTATCGAGAGCATTGATTTGTTTTGCCAGTTGATCGACGAATTGGCGATCCACTGCGCCCTGCGTTGTCAGGTCTTGCTCCAGTACCTCTTGGTGGTGGCGCAGTTTTTCGGCTTGCTCGCGGACGCGATAGTAGCTGTCCAGTGCCCAGATGATGGGCGTCAGTTGCTGGCGGTCGGTGGCGCCTACCACGGCGGCCACGATCTCTGCACGGTCGGTTTCGTCGGTGACGTACTCGGCAACCAGCCGTCCGTGGCGCAGGACGACGATGCGGTCGGTCACAGCCAACAAGTGATCGAGATTGTCGCTGCTGAAAATGACGGCTGTGCCTTGTTGTTGCCATATTTGAATCAGAGAAAGAAGTTTCTGTTGGCGCGGATAGCTTAGTAACCGTGTTGGGTCGTCAATGATAATCAGCCGAGGTGTGCAAGTCATTACACAGGCGATAGCGATCATCTGGCGTTGCTCGCTCGAAAGATTGGACACCGCCTCGCGCAGAGAGGTGAAGCGCATATCCAATTGTGTCAGGATGCGAGTTGCCTCCCGATCCATTCGGCGCCGGTTCGGCGACTTTAACCACTTGCCCCACACGGGCCAACCGATCTCGTTTCCCAGAAAGATGTTGCTGGTAATGTCCAGATTTTCGGCAAGGCTTGGCGTTTGGTGGATGACTTCAATACCCAGCGCTCGCACGCGGAAGGGCCATTGGAGCCTCCGACCAGCAAAGTATAGCTCGCCTTCATCGGGTACGTGGAAACCTGCCAATAACATGGCAAGAGTCGATTTGCCCGATCCGCTTTGTCCGGCAAGTCCTACCACCTCACCCTGATGGACTGCCAGACTCGTGCGTCGCACAACAGACAGGGTGCCAAAGCTTTTAGAGAGGTTGACTGCTTTCAGCAGTGGTTCCATCCAAGAACCTCAATAAGGATCTGGCAAGGGCTGACTAAAGTCGTTGACCTCCCATGCCTGAAGCATAGTCGCCACATTGTTACGTGTGACAATGTCCATACCAGAACTGATAAAAGGTGGGTATGTTTTGCCGTCTACAACGTGGTCGTAAACGATTTGAACCGTGTCGTATCCCCACCCCCAGTATTTTTGGCCCACCAGTCCCGAGAGGTACCCATCGCGCAGCAATTTCAACTCGACTGGGAGCGTATCAAAGGCAACCGTCTTCATGTTCCCATGCAGAGCAGCCTCTTCCCACAAAGGCATGGAGCCGCGATCAGCAACCAGTGGCCACATGCCGACAAAGCACCATCCATCCAGGTCTGGGTGTGTTTGCATCGTCTCTTCCACTACTTGCACCCCCAGGTTGATGTCGTCGTTGCTGATGACCGTAGCGACAACCTGGATGTCGGGGTAAGGGGCTATGTCATCTTTAAAGCCCCGAATACGCTCATCTAGGTTATGTGCGCCGGGAACCCCGGTGAGAATCGCTACCTGGCCCTGCTGGCCCATCGCGCGCACCAGCAGGTCTGCGGCGGCTTGCCCGGCCTGGTAGTTATCAATTCCCAGATACGTGAAACGTTGGCTCTGGGGCGAGTCAGAGTCCCACGTCATCACCGGGATGCCGACCGCCACGGCCTTGTTGATTGGGTCAACGCAGGCGACAGGATCGTTGCAAGAGATAGCAATGGCATCCACCTGGCGTGCAATAATATCTTCTATCACTCGCACCTGTTCGGCAGTGTCGGAGGACACAGAGCCTACGTACAATACTTTTACCTGAACCGGCCCGTTGGCCGACAATTCCGCTGCCTTCTGGATAGCGCCCTGACGACCTAACTCGAACACGGGGTTGTCACGGGCTTTGGGAATCCAGGCAATAGTCAGCGTTTGCTGGCTGGGAGACTCGGAGGACGAGGGATCGTTGGGTAACTTGACCAGAACTTGCCAAACAATCAAGGCCCCCAGGAGCAGCGCGGCTGAAATCAGAAAAGTTAATGACCCCCGACGATTCTGAATCGGCGCCCGGCTTCCCGGCTCCTTTGTTTCTCTACTCCCTTTCCAGTTCCATATCGGGGTCTTTTCTCGCCGCCAGTAATCGAGTGAAATAGCTAACAGGACCATAACCCCCATCGCTGTTTCCTGCCAGTAGGTAGGAAATCCCAGGAGCACCAACCCGTTGCGTAGCACCTGGATAAAGGCTGCGCCTAGCAATACCCCCAATATACTTCCCTTTCCGCCGAACAAGCTAGCCCCTCCGATAACGGCGGCCACGATGATGTCGAGTTCGTAACCGGTAGCTGCCGTAGGCGTCGCGACGCCCAAACGCGCGGTCATCAGTAGACCACCGGCCGCTGCCAAAAGACTACAGAGCGTATACGTTACCACTTTGACTCGGGTGACGTTGACGCCAGAGATGACAAGTGCCTGTTCGCTGTTCGCCAGGGCATAGATGTAACGCCCCAGGAGGGTCTGATTCGCCAGTAGGCTGACCAGTACTGCCACGCCCAGCGCAAATATGAACGGCAGCGGAAAGGGAATGGGACCCAATAGCAGGTCATTTTGGCCCAGCAAGCGAAACCCTGGAGGGAGATCGGTCACAGACCACCCTCCACTCAAGCCGTGGGTGATCCCTCGCACGACGCTCATTGTTCCCAGGGTGACGATGAAGGGAGGGAGCTTTACGTGGGCAACGATGACGCCGTTGAACCAGCCTGCCAGCCCCCCGGTCGCTAACCCGGCAACGATGGCCAGCGGCACCGGCAGCCCGATCTGCATACTCAGCGCGCTAATGAGACTGGCCAATCCCATCACTGCGCCTACCGATAAATCAATGCCGCCGGTGATGATGACCATGCTCTCGCCAAAGGCAGCGATAGCGAGCCAGGAAAACGCGCGGGCAATGTTTAGCAGATTTGGGCTGGTGAAAAATGTCTGTTGCTGGAAGCTTGAGAGGATACTCACCGCGAACAGGAGGAGAAGCATGACGATTGATGGGTAACGACCGAGCGTCGCGCGCCAAGAACGGAGCAATATCTCAATCATGCTGGACTTGCTTTCGCTCTTTGTGGGGAGAGGGGTCTCGCTCATTTCTAATCTCACGCGATCATATCTTCGATAATGTGCCGCAAGGTGGCTGTTTCCAGGTCTTTTTTGTCCAAAAAGGCCGCTGCACCAGCTTCCAAACCTAGCCGATGAAACTCTCTGTCCGGGTAAGCACTAATCAGAATGACCCGCGACCTGGGAGATAGCGCCCTGATGCGCCGCGTGCAGCGGATGCCATCCTCCTCCCCCAATATCACGTCTACTAGCGCAAGATGGGGCATCACGCGTTCAGTCAGGTTCACGGCTTCGCCGATGTTTTCGGCTTCGTAAATCGTTGCCTGTGGGTATATCTTGCCGATCATCCGGCGTAACTGGCGGCGATAACGAGCGTTATCATCCACCAGTAAAACGGTGACTGGTTCGTGTACGGCGATTCCGGGAGATGTTGGCGCCAGGGCGACTGTCTGTCCAGACAAGGCCAGGACTCGCGGGTGTTTCATCACGTAATTGACGGCTTCCAGGCGGCTCTGGACGTTGAGCAGCCGGTAGAGGCGTGTGAGGTGGTTCTCGATCGTTTTGACGCTCAGTCCCAGCCGCTGGGCGATGGTTTGGTTGTCGAGCCCTTGCTGCAGTAGGTGTAGGAGATCGCGCTGGCGTGTTGTGAGGGACGGTAAAGTAGCTGGCGGTGGCGCACTTGCGTAGCTGACGAGTTTGTCAACCAATGGACCAGAGACCCAGCGACCGCCGGCCAACACGCGTTGCACTGCCAATTGCAGGTCGCTGAGGGGTTGATCCTTCAAGTGATAGCCATCAACGCCTGCTCCCAGAAGGCCCTGCACGTAGATGTCGTCGTCGTAGGCGCTGACGACCAGTATCTTTAGGTCGGGGTAGCTCGCCCGAATCTGGCGAATAGCGGGCACAGGATCAAAGTCGGGCATGGCGACATCTATCAACAGGCAGTCGGGTTGCATCTGTTCCAAAGCCGCCGTTAGCGCTGGGCCATCTCCGACCTCGCCAACAATCTCCAGATCGGCGAGTTCTTCAAGGGCGTTGCGAATGCCGGCGCGCACGAGGGCGTGGTCATCTGCTAACAGAGTGCGGGTCTTGCTCATAGCCTGGATTATACCATTATTGGTTCTCGTTGCCCATTGGTTTTGGAGTGTGAGGATAGGGGAAACCCCCCAAGTACACCAGGGGATTTCCTATGCATTTGAGAGGGAAGAGGGGATGCAAAGTGAATACCTTTTGTGATATACTGTTGTTTATTGTGTTATAGAGTGGGGGTAGCATTGCAAAGGGCACCAAGAAATTTTGACCTTTTTTGACGCGGTCGATCAATCTAGTAATGAAAAAATCGAGTTTGTTGTTTTTCGTGATTACCATCGCAGCGCTGTTAGCATCGTGCGCGCGCCCAAAGCCCGGCCCGACAGGGCTTGCGCCTGCGACATTCAAGGTAGTTGTCATTGGCAAATCGGTACATCCCTACTGGAGCAACGTGGAGATGGGTGTTCGGGCGGCGGTGAAGGACTTGGATCTGAGTGACGACCAGGCCGTTTTCTTCGTTCCACCAACAGAGGATGTCGCCAAGCAAATTGAGATAATGGAAACCTATATCGTCCAGGGCGTGACCGGTATTGCAATCGCGCCTTCGGATCCTTCTGCCCTCGAGCCTGTGATGAAAAAGGCGGTTGACGCGGGCATCATCGTCATCACGCTGGACACGCCACCGGTTGATGGCTCTGTGTCGCTGGCGTACATCGGCACCGACAACTATGCGGCCGGGAGGGCGGCGGGCGAGGAGATGGTAAAATTGTTGCCCGAGGGCGGCACGGTCGGTATCGGGCGCGGGTCAGACACGGCGCTGAACGCTTTGCAGCGGACGGATGGGTTCAGAGACGCTGTCGCGGGTACGGGCATTGAGACCTTGGAGCCTGTGAGCGACAAGGAGGACGCTGCGCTCGCTCTGGAGTTGGCGAACTCGGTGTTGTTGACCAATCATGATCTGGCAGGCGCCTTTGGTGTGTACGTCTACAACGGCCCAGCCTGGGCGACCGCTATCAAGGAGGCCGACCGGGTGGATCAGACCAGGCTGGTGTGCTTTGATGCCACGATGGACATCGTCAATGGTATCAAGGAGGGCGTGATTGACGTCACGGTGGCCCAGCGTGAGTTCGGTATGGGTTACAAGTCAGTGCAGCTTGTCTACCTGATTGCCACAAATGGACAAGATGCTGCGTTTGGTGAGATGGATGTGGTAGACGGTGTTATCGACACCGGCGTGGATATCATCACACAGATCAACTTGCAGGAATATGAGGCTCAACTAGATGCCCAGGGTATCCCGCACGAATGGTCAACCGAGGGCTGGGCGCCTGAGCAGGACGAGGTAGAGCAGTGGAAGTAATTGTCGCTGCCAAGCTGGCCAACTTGATTACCCACATCCTCACCACAGAGACAGAGGGCACAGAGAAAAGCAAAGGTAGACTCAGTAGATCTAAATTTCAGACCTCGGAGGTCTCGGAAGGTGACATTGGCAGCAAAATTGCTTAGATTGCGCCCGTTTTTACCGGCAAAGGTGCTCTCGAGAGACCTCCGAGGTCTTGTTGTCGTAACATTTTGGATCTACTGAGACTGGGTCTTTGGAAACCATTTACCAGAGGAGTTGTGACACATGGCAGAAATGGAGCAGGCAATCGAGGCAACCGGAGCAAGTATCGAGGCAGCTATTGAGGCCGGCCTGGAGCGCCTGGGAGTTGCTCGCGATGAGGTGGAGATCGAAGTGTTGGACGAGGGCAGTCAGGGCATGTTCGGACTAGGCGCGCGCGAAGCTGGCGTGCGCTTGACGGTCGAGCCGCGTCCGGTTTCTGTAGCGATGAATGAGCCAGAGCTGCCTGTGGCTGAAGAGGATAAAGAGTACGAAGCCCAGGTAGCCGAGGGAGCATTGTTGGAACTCTTGGCTCTCATGGGTATAGACAAAGTTCAAATTGACACACGGCGAGCTGAACCCGCCGAGGACGAAGATGAAATTCCACTGGTGCTTGATGTGCGCGGGCCAGACACTGAGGCGCTGATAGGTTACAAGGGCAAGACCCTGGCAGCGTTGCAGCGCATTACTCGGCTGATTGTCGGCCGGGAGTTGGGGGGCCGAACGTGGCTGGTGGTGGATGCAGGAGGGTACAAGGCGCGCCGAGAAAAGGCGCTGCGGCGTTTGGCTCTCCGCATGGCAGAGCAGGTAGAGCGCACCGATCACACAGCGACGCTGGAGCCTATGCCGCCCAACGAGCGCCGCATCATTCACGTGACGCTGCGGGACCATCGCCACGTGACCACCAAAAGCGTCGGTGAGGGCGACCGGCGCAAAGTCACCATCGTTCCACGATATTGAGCGCCGCCTGCCGGCATCCAGCGGCTTGGTCGCACTATGGTTGATCTGGATTACCTGGTCATCGGCCACGTGACTCGCGACCTGGTGAACGGCGCTTTTACGATTGGTGGGACGGTTTCCTACGCTGCCCGTACTGCGCGGGCGCTGGGCTGTCGCGTTGGCGTCGTCACCAGCGCCAGCCCCGATCTCGATCTGGGTCAGACGCTAGCCGGTATCCTGGTCGCCCGCCACTCGGCCGCCGCGACGACCACGTTTGAAAACATCTACACCCCCGCCGGCCGACGACAAGTGCTGCACACTGTCGCAGAGACGCTGACGCCCGCAATGATACCGGCGGATTGGCGGGCGACAATCGTTCACCTGGGGCCTGTGGCCCGCGAGTGCGCTCCGGCGCTGGCCAATGCGTTCGGAGGCAGTTTCGTGGGCGTGACCCCGCAGGGATGGACGCGGCGCTGGGACCAGGCTGGGCGAGTGAGCGTTTGTCGGTGGGAAGAGGCAGAGTTGTGGCTCGCCCGCGTCGATAGCGTGGTGTTGAGCGAGGAGGATGTGGCGGGCGACGAAGCGCTGATAGCCCAATACGCCGCCCAGACGCGAGTGCTGGTCGTGACTCAGGGAGCGGCAGGCTGCATGGTGTACGCAGATGGTCGTTCTCGCCGTTTCCCGGCCCCGGTTGTGGACGAGGTGGACCCCACCGGCGCCGGCGATATCTTTGCTGCCGCTTTCTTTGTGTACTTGCAGCGCAGCGGTGATCCCTGGCAGTCCGCGCGCTTTGCCAATTGCGTCGCCGCTGGCTCGGTGACGCGGGCGGGACTGGCCGGCACGCCGACTCCAGACGATTTGAGATTTGGAGATTTGTGGTAAATCCGCCGATTCTGCATCAACAAATCTTGAATTCCCCAAGGTAGGATATGCCGATTATCTACACGCTAGCGAACCAGAAAGGCGGAGTCGGAAAAACCACCACAGCCGTCAATATGGGGGCTTGTCTGGCGCATGGAGGACAGCGCGTCCTGATCGTTGACATTGACCCCCAGGCCAACGCTACCTCCTCTCTGGGAATAGACAAGCGCGCCGTGGCGTTCTCCACTTATGACCTGTTGGTAAACCAGACTTCCCTGGCTCAAGTTGTACAATCCACCGGCCGCCCACGACTCGACATAATTCCATCTTCGCCAGCCCTGGCCGGCGCGACGGTGGAACTGGTCAATCTGCCGCAGCGAGAACACCGCTTGCGCCACGCGCTGGCAGGATTGAATCAGGGTGCGGGTGAGGGATACGATTATGTACTGATTGACTGCCCGCCCAGCCTGGGCATCTTGACGGTGAACGGTCTGACGGCTGGCAGCGATGGTGTAATCATCCCGGTGCAATGCGAATATCTTGCTCTGGAGGGTCTCTCGCAACTATCGCGGGCGATCGAGTTGGTGCGCCGTGCGCTCAGCCCAGACCTGCAGTTGCGAGGGCTGGTAATGACGATGTACGACGCTCGCACCACACTTTCGCGGCAGGTCGTCGAGGAAGTGCATCGTCACTTTCCGAGACGGGTCTTTGACACTGTCATTCCCCGTAGCGTGCGCCTGAGCGAAGCTCCCAGCTATGGCGAGCCTATTATCTCCTACGCGCCCCGTTCGGCGGGGGCTGTGGCCTACGCAGAGTTGACGCGGGAGCTGCTGCTGGCCGATGGTCAATCACGAGGTGAGAGATGACACCACGCAAAAGCGGACTGGGTAAAGGACTGGGAGCGCTGATTCCCGTCGCCGAGGAGGAGGCAGCGGCGCCGCGAGGCGTGACTGAGGCGCCTCTCGCATCCATCACGCCCAACCCTCACCAACCACGTGCGGCGATTCGCGATCAAGACTTGGTGGAACTGGCCGCCTCTATCGAGGAACATGGCATCATCCAACCGTTGGTCGTCACCAGAGCGCCTGACGGGTACCAACTGGTCGCTGGCGAGCGTCGCTGGCGCTCAGCGCGATTGGCCGGGCTGACTACAGTCCCCGTCATCGTAAAGGACCTGGTTCCGCGCGAGATGTTGGAATTGGCCCTGGTGGAGAATATCCAGCGCTCCGACCTGAACGCGCTGGAGGAGGCCATGGCCTATCAGCAGTTGACCGAGGAGTTTGGGCTGACGCAGGGGGATGTGGCGCGGCGGGTGGGCAAGAGCCGGGTAGCGGTATCCAACACACTGCGGTTGCTAAAGGCGGCCCGCCCCGTGCAAGAGGCGTTGCTCGAAGACAAAATCAGCGAGGGGCATGCCCGCGCACTGCTGGGACTGGAGAAAGCCGAGGCGCAGGAAGCCGCGCTCAAGACCGTCTTGAAGCAAGGGTTGAACGTGCGGCAGACGGAGGAGTTGGTGCGGCGCTTGCTCGGCCAGGGGCGCAAAGAGCAGCGGCCCGCGCCCGCGATATCACCAGAGACGCGGGCGCTGGAGAACAGCTTTCGTGAGGCGCTGGGCACAAAGGTGAAACTGACGCGCCGGGGCGAGGCGGGCCGCATCGTGATCCATTTTTATTCCGAGGAAGAATTGAACGCGCTGTACGAGCGCATCGTGGAGGATAAATGAGTACGAGTATCAAAGTGAGTGAGGAGCGAGTTAGAGCAGCAGTGCGGGAGCAGGTAACAGAGGGGACGCTGCGCTGCGCGGCGGCTTTTCGCACCGCCGAGGAGTTGGGGGCATCGCCAGCGGTGGTGGGAAGGATGGCCAATGAGCTAGATGTGCATCTCGCGCGCTGCCAGTTGGGCTTGTTCGGCTACGGTGAGCCAAAAAGCGCCGTGACGCCGGCCGAGGATGTACCGTTCGAGTTGGAGCAGGCCATCCGTGAGGGGCTGATTCTGGGCCGGTTGCCCTGCGCTGTCGCCTGGGCCATCGCATCCCGGTTCAAGATGCCCAAGTTGCACGTGGCTAACGCGGCCGAAAAGTTGGGAGTTCGCGTCTGGCAGTGCCAGTTAGGGGCTTTCTAGGCGCGCAATCAGGTATGCTCTTTCTTGTCTATCTCATTGACAGTAGCTTGCGAGCGTGATAGAATGTCGTCCGCCAGACTTGGCGAGAGCTTGCCGATGAAACTCATCATCCAAATTCCCTGCTACAACGAGGAAACCACCCTCCCCCAGACGGTGCGCGACCTGCCTCACGCGCTGCCGGGAGTGGACGTGATTGAGTACCTGGTGGTGGACGACGGCAGCACAGATCGCACGGCGGAGGTGGCGCGGGAACTGGGGGTACATCACGTCATCCGCCTGAAGCAAAACCGGGGGCTGGCTACCGCCTTTGTGACCGGGCTGGAAGCCGCCTTGCAGGCCGGTGCAGACGTCATTGTCAACACCGATGCCGACAACCAATACCAGGGGGCCGATGTCGGGCTGCTAGTTCAGCCGATCCTGGATGAGAGAGCCGACATCGTCGTCGGCGACCGGGGTGTGGGGGCGTTGGCCCATTTCTCACCGCTCAAACGATTGTTGCAGCGCGGGGGAAGCTGGGTGGTGGAGCGGGCGGCCGGCATTGCCATCCCCGATGCCACCAGCGGCTTTCGGGCTTTCACCCGCGAGGCCGCACTCCGGTTGACCGTCCTCAGTGATTATACCTATACACTGGAGACGCTCATCCAGGCTGGTGCGCGCCGTATGAGCGTCGTTTACGTTCCAGTATGCACCAATCCACAGACCCGGCAATCGCGCCTGATCAGCAGCATCCCCTCTTTTCTGGCGCTCTCGGTCGTTACTATTGTGCGTTTTTATATAATGTATCGCCCTATGCGAGTTTTCACGGTTCTTGGTGGAACGTTGCTTGTCGGTGGCATGGTTCTAGGAGCGCGCTTTCTCTATTATTATCTGGCAGGCCACGAGGCTGGCAAGGTGCAGTCGCTCATCCTGGCGTCCATTCTGACCATCGTTGGTTTTCAAACTTGCCTGATCGGTCTGGTCGCCGACCTGGTACGCTTGAACCGCAAGATGCTAGAGGAGACGCTGTATCGGGTGCGGCGGATGGAGTTGCAGGAGGCAGGAGGCAAGAGGCGGGAGGCGGGAGGCGGAAGGCAAGAGGATGACTGCTAACACGCGCCGGAAAGGAAGCGTCGCCGCGCTATGCCTGGCGGCGGCGCTCCTTTTGCTGACCGGCTGCTCCGACTTTGTGGATCGGGATCAGCAGCGTGTCGGGTCAGGGAGTGAGGCGACGCTGGAGCCGGGTCATCTGGTGGGTCAGACCTTTGTCGCCCACCACGGCGGCTTGGCTGGGGTGGAAGTGTGGCTGGAGCCGAGAGAGAGAGGTGGGGGCGAGATTCAATTTCATCTCAGGGCCGAGCCGCAGGCCAAAGATGACCTGGGCGCGACGACACTGTCGCTATCACAGGTGACTGAGCCTGGATTTTATCGCTTTTCCTTCTCACCCCTGCGCGATTCCCACGGCAGGTACTTTTACGCTTTCCTGGAAATGACCGGCGAGGGCCAGGCCGGCGTCGGCGCGGGGCCAGGCAATGTCTATTTGAACGGCGCGCTCTACCGCGATCACGAGCCGCTGGACGCGCAGGCGGCGTTTCGGCTGGTCTATGATCCCTGGTGGATGGTATGGGACCTGGGATGGGCGGGGGTGAAAGGCATTGGGCTGCTGGCGGCAGCGGGGTTGCTCTATGTGGTTCCGGGGTGGGCGTTGTTGGCGTGGTTGTGGCCTGGACGTCCGCTTTCGTGGGCCGAGAAGTTGGGAATTGCTGCCGGGCTGAGTCTGGCAGTATATCCGCTTTTGTTCCTGTGGACTGACCTGGTAGGCTTACACCTGGGGACGCTTTACGCTTGGCTTCCCGTCCTGGGTGGGCTGGCGGCATTGATCTGGCGCTACCGTGATTGTCGGCCGCGTGCAGGTGCGGACAAACGACGTCCGTGGGAATCGCTGCGGCAATGGGCGCGCTCGGAGGCTCTGTGGCCCGATCTGGCGCTGGTGATGGTGTTAGGTTTGGTCTTTGGCGTGCGGCTGCTGGTGGTACGCACGCTGGATGCGCCGATGTGGGGCGACTCTTATCATCACACGATGATCGCCCAGTTGCTGGTGGATAATGGGGGGCTGTTCGATTCTTGGGAGCCGTATGCAGAGTTGCAGAGTTTCACGTATCACTTTGGCTTTCACGCCGCTATGGCGGCCCTGCACTGGCTGACCGGGATGGAGACGGTGAAAGTTGTTCTCTGGGGGGCGCAGGTCATCAATGGCCTGGCGGTGCTGGCGCTCTACCCCCTGGCGCTGCGTGTGGGGGGGGACCGCTGGACCGGTGTGGTGGCGGTGTTGGTGGCGGGGCTGCTCTCGCCGATGCCGATGTATTACGTCAACTGGGGGCGCTACACCCAATTGGCCGGGCAGGTTATCTTGCCGGCGGCGGTGCTACTCAGTTGGTCGGCGCTGGAGGCCTCCCGTCGAGATTGGCGGCTCATTGGCTTGGGTTGGCTCGCAGTGGGCGGACTGGCGCTGACGCATTATCGGGTGTTGATTTTTTATGTCGTATTTGTTTTGGCGTGGATGTTGCTCGCACTCCGCCGGGGGACGTGGCGACGGATTTTGGCACGGGTGACTTGGGTGGGGGCGGGAGCGGGAGTGTTGTTTTTGCCGTGGTTTGCGCATATTTTTACTGGGAAAATTTTGCGCATCTTTGGACACCGGTTGACCACTGCGCCCAGCCAGGTTTCCTCTTTCATACAGCAGTATAACGCCATTGGGGACCTGGCCTTTTACATGTCTCCGGTCTGGTGGTTGTTCCTGGTAGTCGCGGTGGCAGTGGGGTTGTGGCGACGCCGGCGTGGGGTGTTGTTGATGTCGCTGTGGTGGTTCCTGCTCTTGATTTCCGCCAACCCGAACTGGCTTCAGCTTCCTGGCAGCGGGGCCATCAGCAACTATGCTCTGTTTATAGCTGTGTACATCCTGGCCGGGGTGCTGATTGGAGGCTTGCTGGGTTGGGTGATGTCCCGGTTGAGACCGTGGAGATGGAGTGGTGTTCTGGCGGCGTTGCTCGTGGTGGGAGTGGGGCTGGGGGGAGCAAGGGTGCGTATGGGGGATATGCGCGTGGCCCAGCACGCTATGGTCACCCGGCCCGACATGCGGGCTATGACGTGGATTCGAGAGAATGTGGCAGAGGATGCCAGGTTGCTGATCAACTCGTTCTTTGCCTATGG
>DUEK01000067.1 GCA_011192155.1 Thermoflexia bacterium | reverse complement strand
CCTCCAATAGGGTCAGGCCCCAATTGGCGGATTTGTGCGAAAAAGCCGCGACGTGGATTTCAAGGCTCAGGACAATTCCAAGTTGGATTGTGTGGTCGAGGCCAGTATTCTCACTAAACAAGGCCTCAAGAGCCATCCGGGTCAGGAAACTGCCCGATACGGAGCGAATCTTGTGCGAAAAATTGGACGTTCTTCATTGCTGCGTTGCATGTCACTTGGCGGCGGGCAGCGTAAACCAGAACCTGGCGCCTTTGCCCGGCGCGCTCTCCGCGCCAATCGTCCCACCGTGCGCCTCCACCAGTTGTTTGGCAATCGCCAGACCCAGGCCAGTTCCGCCGCCCGCCCGCGAGCGGGATTTCTCGCCCCGCCAGAAGCGTTCGAAGATGTAGGGCAGGTCTTGGGGAGAGATGCCGGCCCCGGTGTCGGCCACCGTCACTTTTACCATGTCCCCCACGAGGGAGGACGCTACGGCCGCCGACATGGTCACGCATCCGCCCGCCGGCGTGTGGCGCAGCGCGTTGGTCAGCAGGTTGCCCATCACTTGGGAGATGCGCCGCCAGTCGGCCATCACTTGGGGAAGCTCGGGAGAGAGAGCGAGCGCCAGCGTCACGCCCCGGTCGGCCGCCTGGGGGCCAAAGTTGACTTGGGCGTCGCGCAGCAGGTCGCCCGCGTTCATCGGGCGCTTTTCCAGCGTCAGTTGGCCCGCCTCGGCCAGCGCCAGCAAGCGCAGGTCCTCCACCAGGCGGGTCAGTAGCTCGGTCTCCTCCAGGATGGGCTGCAAGTGTTCGGCGGTGGCCGGGTAGACCCCGTCCAGCACCCCTTCCAGCTTGCCCCGGATGACGCTCAGGGGCGTGCGCAGTTCGTGGGCCACGTCGGCGGTCAGATTGCGGCGCAGTTCGTCGGCGCGGGCCAAATCCTGCGCCATATCGTTGAAGGCGACGGCCAACTCTCTCACCTCTCCGCGGTAGCGGACTGGGACGCGCGCGCTCAGGTCGCCGGCGGCCACAGCGCGGGCCGCGTCCGTCAGGCTTATCAATGGGCGGCTCATGCCGCGCGAGATAACCAATCCCACGGTCAGGCTTCCCAGCCCAATGAATAACCCGGTCATCAGGAACCCCTGCAAAGCCGACGTTATCCCCAATGCTCGTCCCGGTTTGAAGTGATCAAGCGGAGGCAGGAGCAAGTAACCGACCACTTGACCGTCAACCGTGACGGGGGCGGCCCGATCCAGATTCCAGTGGCTCAACTCCCGGCCCAACTGCTCGTCGTCGCTGGCAGAGAGTATCGCGCCATCCGGCGCGGTCAGGGCATAGTCCGTCTGCCAGTCCTCGCCCCAGGGGGACCAATCAGACCCACAGGGGTACCCGGCGATCATGCTCTCGACTTGCTCCCAACTGCCTTGTTCGCTGTAATAGTCAGCCAGACGATCAGCCCAAAGAAGCGCTGTGGCCGGCATTCTATCACGCTCCATTCTGTTCAGAGCCGCGCGCCCTGCCAGGAGCATACCGCCCCAGGCCAGAACGATCACCAGGACAAACGCAATGATTAGTTGCCAGAAGAACCGGAGGTGAAATCTTTTGATTTTGGATTTGATGATGTCAGATTTGTGAATTTGCCGGGTCATAGCACACCTCTGATTTCAGATTTGGAGATTTGCCGCCGCCGATCTCCAAATCTTCAAATCTCCAAATTTGACATTTTGTATCCCACGCTATAGACGGTGAGAACGTAGCGCGGTTCGCGGGGGTCGGGTTCGATCTTGCGGCGCAGATTCTTGATGTGCGAGTCAATCGCCCGGTCGTAGCCGGCGTAGGCCACGTCGTAGATCAAGTCCATCAGTTGCGCCCGTGTAAAGGGGCGGCCGGGGTTGCGGGCCAGTACTGCCAACAGGTCAAACTCGGTGGGCGTGAGCGAGACCGGCTTGCCTCCGACGGTCACGCTGCGGTTGACCAGATCAATTGCCAACTCTCCAATGTTGATGGCGCTCGCCGGCGGGCCATCGCGCCTGGCGCGGCGCAGCACGGCCCGCACGCGGGCTACTACCTCGCGCGGGCTGAAGGGCTTGGTCACGTAATCGTCAGCGCCCAGTTCCAGGCCGATGACCCGGTCCATCTCCTCGACGCGGGCCGTCAGCATGATGATGGGCGTTTCGGCCAGGACCGGGTCTTGGCGCAGGCTGCGGCAGACGTCCATGCCGTCTATGTCGCCCGGCAGCATCAGGTCGAGCACAACCAGGTCGGGGCGCTCGTGGCGGGCGATGGTCAGCGCCGTCTGACCGTCGCTAGCGCTGAGCGTCCGGTAACCGGCTTGCTTCAGGTAATCTTGCACGACCTCGACGATGTGATGTTCATCGTCCACAACGAGGATGGTTTGGTAAGCCATTGTACTCGATCCTCCGATTTGCTACCGGACGCTTTTTACCAAGCAACCAAACCTTGATCACGAATCGTACGAATTTACGAATGTCACGAATGGTTTTTATCAATTCTGAGTAATTGCTCAGGCATAACCGGGAACACAGAGATGCGCAAAGGATACACAGGGTTTCACGGAGGAGAAAGAAGAAAGTTTGCTTGTTGTACCAATTTTCAGCACAGAATACAGTGTTTGCCCGCCTCTGGGCGGACGCCCGCCTCTGGGCGGACGTAAGCACATATCTTCCTATCTCTCCGTGTCTTCTCTGCGTGACTCTGTGTAATGAGACTACCTGGTTGAGCAGTTACAATTCTGATAAAATTTGTGTCATTTGTCCATTTGTGACATTCGTGATGAAAAAGTATCCAGTAGAAAGGGACACGGGCGAACACGAGCTGCACACACGGAGTGGTACGGGATTTCCGCCGAGGCGTGCTAGTCGCTCGTCATGATGAACAGGGGATTCATCACGAAACTTTTGTATCGAGGGCGCAGTCGTTCCGTGTTGTAATACTTTGCCACGTCGACTATTTTTTTGGAACTGGTTACGACGTCAATCGGCACGTTGTCGTACCGCCCATTTTTCAGCACCACGAGCCGTCCGTGAATTCCTTTTAGGATCAGGTCTAATGCCAGGTTGCCGTAGGCCATAGGAACGATAGAGTCAATGGCGTCAGGGTCGCCGCCGCGCACCAGATAGCCCAACTTTTGATGGATGATATTTATCTGTCTGCCGTCGCCATAATTGGGGGAGAGTTCCTTCAGTTTCACCGAGATAAGTTCGCCAATACCGCCCAGCTTGGCGTGTCCGTAGGCGTCTTTGGTGGTGTTCTTGAAAACCATCTCGCCGCCTTTGAACATCGCCCCCTCCGATACCAGGACGACCGAGTAGTTGCTGGGGTTTCTGTGACGGTCGTGGGTCAATAGCTCTGTCAATCTCTCTATGTCGAACTTGTGCTCGGGAATCACGCAGCGATCTGCCGCGCCGGCCATCGTAGGGAGCATCACCGTAAAGCCGGCATAGCGTCCGAAAACTTCCAATACCAGGAACCTTTCGTGGGAGCCGGCTGACGTTCGCAGACTATTTGTCATCTGGATCGTTCGGGTGATGCACGTGCTAAATCCAATACAATAGTCCGTTCCGGGCACGTCGTTGTCCATCGTCTTTGGTATAGCGACTACTTTGACCCCTTCCTGGTACAGTCGCACGCCGTAACTGAGTGTATCGTCGCCGCCGATTGGAATCAGGTAATCTATCCCCAAAAAGTCCAGGTTCTTGATCACTTCTGGGGTCAAATCGTTCATTTCGTCGTTGTACGTGTCTTGCAGGTGTTTGGGGAGGTTGCCCTTTGCTACGTGACTGGGGCGGGCGCGGGAGCTGTGCAAGAAGGTGCCCCCCGTTCTGCCAGCTTTATTGACGATTTCTTCGGTCAGGATTTGGTAATTGGCGCTGTTATCGGCCTTTTTATCACGCACTATCTCCATTGCCCCAGCCCATCCTCGGCGCAGCCCAATGACCCGATAACCTTCACGAGTGGCCCTGATGGTTATCGCCCTGATGGCCGGATTCAGTCCCGGGACGTCTCCGCCGCCGGTCAGGATTCCGATGACGCCTTTTTTTGTTTTGATATTTGCCATGATTGTACCTCCATTCTATGTACAAACTCTACCACCGAGTAGCAGAGTTATTATAATCCAACGTAAATCATTGTGCAACTGCCACGGCTATTTGTGTGTGTGTCACAGTTGGGCTATAATCTGATTAGCGCACCCTGGGAGGATTGACGTTATGGAAATTACAGACGCCTTCATACTGGATATGGTCGCCACGCTAGTGAGCATATTCGCTACAGTAATTCCCGTTATGGGGGAAAAGCCAGGTCGTAGCCGCGATTTCGCAATCGCGCAGGGCGCTTTACGCGGGAAAATACACGCGAGTTGGAAATCGCGGCTACAAAACGGGAATTGCTGTATTCGCTAGTACACTGGCAGCCCTGGCCGCAGATCGCTACAACGAGCGGCGGCACAATCGGCGGCGGGCCAGCATTATCTTGCGCTCTCTCTCCCAAGAGTTGAGCGAGAGGTGAGCTATGTTGAACCTTCAGGAATTTGTGATAGAACGTTTTGTGCAAGAACTGAGGGATGCCTACCGGCAGACCTACAGTGACATGGAGCCACAGTTTGGCAACATCGTCACCTGGTCGGGGAGGCTGGCCCTTGAGAACATCTCTAATTCCGACGCGCTCTACCACAACGTTGACCACACCATATTGGTTGCACTGGTCGGTCAGACGATTCTTGCGGGAAAGCATTTGTGTGAAGGCGGCGTCGCGCCTCGGGACTGGCTGCACTTTATGATAGCCGTTCTGTTTCACGACATAGGGTATGTGAGAGGTGTGTGCAGGAACGACAAGGACGGCATGTTCGCCACCGGGGTCGGCGAGGAGACAGTGACGCTTTCGCTCAGAGGGACCGACGTGGCCCTCACGCCTTATCACGTTGACCGCGGCAAGCTCTTTGTCCGTGAGCGTTTCGGCGGCGACCTGCTCATGGGCGTTGATATAGACGCCGATCTGATCGCTTCCTACATCGAGATGACTCGCTTCCCCGCGCCGGACGACGACCTGCACCGGGATACCGGGGACTACCCCGGGCTGGTGAGGGCAGCGGACCTCATCGGCCAGCTCGGAGACCCCCGTTATCTGCGGAAAAGCCCGGCGCTGTTCTACGAGTTCGAAGAGTTGGGTTACAACAAAGAACTCGGCTACGAGAGACCAGGGGATTTGCGCAAGGACTATGCCAAGTTCTACTGGGAAGTGATAAGCCCCTACATCCAGGATGCCCTACGCTACCTGCGCGTGACCCAGGAGGGCAAGCAGTGGGTCGCCAACCTCCACTCGCACGTGTTCTACGTGGAACACGGTGGATTTGCACAAGCGTGATAAAGTTCAATCTTGAGACGGCCGAGATATTTGTTCCCGACGGACTGCCCGCTAAAGAGGCCCTGGCCCGCACCACCCACGTGGCGATTGGCGCTCATCAGGACGATATTGAGATCATGGCCTGCCATGTCATCCTGAAATGTTTCCAGCGGGACGACAAATGGTTCTGCGGAGTCGTCGTCACCGACGGCGGCGGGTCGCCGAGAGATGGCGCGTACAAAGATTACGACGACGAGGCGATGCGGGCCGTCCGGCGCAAGGAGCAGAAAAAGGCGGCGGTGGTGGGCGAGTACGCGGCGCAAGTTTTGCTCGACTATCCCAGCTCGGACGTGAAGGACAGAGCTAACGAGTTCCTTGTAAAAGACATCGAGTTGCTGCTGAGGGTCGCCCAACCCGACGTGGTGTACACGCACAACCTGGCTGATAAACACGATACTCACGTGGCCGTCGCGCTCAGAGTGATCGAGGCGCTTCGCAGCTTGCCAGCAGATGAACGCCCGCGTTGTCTGTACGGCTGCGAGGCCTGGCGGGGCCTCGACTGGTTGGCGGACGCGGACAAGGCGGCCTTTGACTGCTCGGCCCGCGAAAACCTCCAGGCCGCGCTGCTGGGAGTGTTTGATTCACAAATCTGCGGCGGAAAGCGGTACGATCTGGCGACGTTGGGCCGGCGGCGCGCCAATGCCACCTACCACGCATCCCACAGCGCGGACTCGGCTACCGGGATGACGTTTGCAATGAACCTCACTCCCCTGATCCAAGATCCAGCCAGGAACATCCAGACCTACGTCCAGCAATTTATAGATCGCTTTGCGCGAGACGTGGCGGAGCGATTGGCGCGCTTGCAGTAAAAGACCAAGACCCAAAGGGTTTTCTGAAACCCTTTGGGTCTGATCAGACAAGGAAACTCTAATGGGACTAAAAGAAGAGATATTTGAACAACCCGAAACCTTGCAGCGCTTGTTGGATACGCAAACGGCTCACGTCGAGCGCATCGTGCGCGCCATCCGCCAGCGAGAGGTCAATTACGTCTTTTTGGCCGCGCGCGGCACCTCGGACCACGCCGGGTTGTACGCCAAATACTTGTGGGGGGTTTTTAACCAACTGCCCATGGCCCTGGCCGCCCCCTCGCTTTTCAGCATCTATGGTCGCCCGCCCGCGCTAAAGAACGGATTGGTGGTGGGCATCTCCCAATCCGGCCAATCACCCGACATCGTCGGCGTGCTGGCCGAGGGCAACCGCCAGGCCGCGCCGACTCTGGCTATCACCAATGACCCCGACTCGCCGCTGGCCCAGGCCGCCGAGTTTGTCATTGACATTGGCGCGGGAACTGAGGAGGCCGTGGCCGCCACAAAGACCTACACGGCCCAACTGCTGGCTATCGCGATGCTCTCTGCGGCGTTGGACGAGGACGCGGACCGGATGGCCGCGCTGCGGCGCGCGCCGGAGTGGGTGGCTCAAGCCCTGGCGTTGGACGCGACCATCGAGCGGGTGGCCGAGCGTTACCGTTATATGGATCAGTGCGTGGTGCTGGGACGCGGCTACAACTATGCTACTGCCTTTGAGTGGTCGCTCAAGCTGAAAGAGTTGACCTACGTGGTGGCGGGCCCGTATTCCTCAGCCGACTTTCAACACGGCCCCATTGCCATCGTGGGACAGGGCTTTCCCGTGCTGGCGGTCGCGCCGAGTGGCGCCGTCTACGCCGATATGCTGGCCCTACTGCGCCGTCTGACCGTCGAGCACCAGGCCGAGTTGCTGGTCATCTCGGACGAGGAGGAGGCGTTGGCTTTGGGGCGTACCTCATTGCGCCTGCCGGGCGGCGTGCCCGAATGGCTCAGCCCCGTGGTGAGCATCGCGCCCGCCCAGTTGTTCTGCTACCATCTCACCCGCGCCAAGGGGTACGACCCCGAAGCGCCGCGCGGGTTGAGCAAAGTCACGCTCACTCACTGATGGGAATTTAGCACCTGGTCTACGGCAGCCATAACCGCCTCCATAGAATCCATCTCCATCAGATGCTGGCGCAGGGTTCGCAGACCTCGCATACCGGATAGGTACGCCACCAGATGACCGCGAAACCTGCGGCAAACGTCCCGTTCGGTGGCCTGCCTGCGGGGCTTGCGGGTCTTGTTTTCGACCATAGTGAGCGCGTACAGCCTGTGCAGGTGTGCGGCGATCACTTCCCTGCGCTCCTCACGTGATGGCGCGTGATACGGCCTCCCGGCCCAGAGAGAGTGGATTTCCCTGAATATCCAGGGATTGCCGATAGCAGCCCTGCCAATCATCACGCCGTCAACGCCGGTCTGTTGCAGCATATCGGTGGCGTGACGCGCCTGCGTGATGCCGCCGTTGCCGATGACGGGGATGTAACGCTCCTCCTTGATGCGCTTGAGCGTTTCCCAATCGGCCGGCCCGCTGTGTTTGTCGGACGCAAAGCGCGCGTGGAGAAAGATGGCGCTGGCGCCGCCTTCCTCGGCAGCGTGGGCTACCTCCGAGATGTTGAATAGTTCCCTGGAGACGCCCAGCCGTGTCTTGATCGTCACCGGCAGCGATACGGCTCGAGATATGGCTTGTACGATCACCCGAATCTTGGCCGGTTCCCGCATCAGGGCCGCCCCCGCGCCCTTGCGCATCACCTTGGGCACGGGACATCCGCAGTTGATGTCTATCAAATCAAAGCGGTCGAGAGATTCGATGACTTGCGCCGCGCCGGCCATCGAATCTGGATTGGAGCCGTAGATGTGCGCTGCAACGGGCCGTTCCTCCGGCAGAGATTCGAGAAAGCGCATCGTCTGGGGCGAGCGGCGCAGGATGCCCTCCGCCGTGATGACCTCTGTAAAGACCAACCCGCAACCCAATCCCTTACAGATGGCGCGGAAGGGCAACCGGGTATAGCCCGCCATCGGCGCCAGCAGCAGGGGAGCACTGATGGTGAGCTCGCCAATTCTGAGAGGCGCGATTTTCATTCTCCACTCTCTACGTAACTGCTCAACCAAGTAGTCAGTACACAGAGTCACACAGAGAAGACACAGAGGAATATGTGCTTACGTCCGCCCAGAGGCGGGCGTCCGCCCAGAGGCGGGCAAACACTATTCTGTGCTGAAAACTGGTACGACAAGCAAACTTTTTCCTTACGTGCTTCCGCAAGCCTCCCTGACCGGCTGCCGCAGCACCGTCTTTAATTTTTCCGGCGCGACCTTGCGCGGGTCGCCCAGGTAAACCTCGTGATGTTTGCCCGCTGGCTCGTATCCGTTTTCGGCGATAAAAGTATGCATGCGGGCTATGGTCGGGGCCTCTGCCTCATAAGGGCCGATGTGCATAATCTGCACCGACAAACCCTCGTGGTACGCTTCCAGCCTGAGCTTGTACAGCGCGGGCGGGTTTTTCTTCTTCTTCACCTGCTCGAGCGCCTCCTCAAACATCTCTCGGGTGATCCATTCTGGCTGCATGATCATCATCGTCCAATCCCAGGTGCTTTTGTCTCTCTTTGTGGTGAATGTCTCCATATCATCCGCCCACCACAGCCCCTCCAGAGGCGGCACGATGTAATCCATCTCTTTTTCCTTCTTGCTCATAAACTTGAGCTTGTAGGCCACGCCGTATAGCGCCTCGATGGCATCCTGGTACTCTTGCGCCACGTTGGGGTCGCCGTGACCGTCAATCATCAGGAACATCATCGGCGGCACGTCAATCACCACGAACTCTTTGGTGGAAGGCCGATACAGGTGCTTGAGCTTTTTCTTGAAATCAGTCTTTGGCATTTTGTTCCTCCGGCGGACAGGTTAATCCTTGTCCCTCAAAAGCGCAGGCTCAGTAGATCCAAATTTCAGACCTCGGAGGTCTCGGAAGGTGACATTGGCAGCAAAATTGCTTAGATTGCGCCCGTTTTTACCGGCAAAGGCGCTCTCGAGAGACCTCCGAGGTCTTGTTGTCGTAACATTTTGGATCTACTGAGACTGGGGCGACTGTATTATACTGCCCTTCAAATCACTGTCAAGAAAAACTATGCCAAATTACACCCGCACCGCGCGCCGCGAACGCAACCTGCTCTTCCTTGCTGCCACATTCTTTATCGTCGGCGTCATCACACTTGCACTCGGCAACCCCCAAACAGTCGTTCCCCATTGGACATTGGTCATTGGCTCATTCCTCATTTCCTTCACCGCCGCCCACATCTTGTTGAACCGCTGGCTCCCCCGCCGCGACCCTCTGCTGCTGCCCGTGGGAGCATTGCTGACCGGGTGGAGTTTGCTGCTCATCGCGCGGCTGGCGAGTAACTTTCTCCTCCGCCAAGCCATCTGGCTGCTCATTTCCAGCGCCGTGTTCCTGGCCATAGTCCGCCTGAGCCGCGACCTGCGCTGGCTGCGGCGCTTTCGCTACACGTGGCTCTTTGGAGGCCTGGCGTTGCTGGCGGTCACGCTCATCTTTGGCGTCAACCCGTCCGGCTACGGCCAGCGTCTTTGGCTAGGAGTCTGGGGAATCTACTTGCAGCCCTCCGAGCCGCTAAAGCTCCTGATGGTCGTCTACCTGGCCTCCTACCTGGCCGAGAAAGAAAAGCTGCTCATTTCGGAGCGAAAAATTGGGCGCTGGCGACTTCCATCAGTGGCCTACGTCGGCCCGCTCCTGACAATGTTCGGGCTGACGATGGTGCTCCTGGCCTGGCAGCAAGACCTGGGGGCCGCAATGCTGTTCTTCTTTACCTTCCTGGCGATGCTCTACCTGGCGACCGGCCAAGGGGAATACGTCGCGACCGGGTTGGCGCTCTTTGCCGTGGCGGGGCTGGTAGGCTACCGCCTCTCCGCGCGAGTCGCGCTGCGGGTGGATGGCTGGATCAACCCCTGGCCGGAGGCCGCCGACCGAGCCTTCCAGATCGTGCAAAGCCTGCTGGCCTTTGGGGCCGGTGGAGTCTTTGGGCGCGGGCTGGGGCTGGGCGATCCGACCTACATCCCGGTCGTGCATTCCGATTTCATCTTTGCCGCTATCGGGGAGGAGTTCGGCCTGGCGGGGACACTGGCAGTCGTCGCGCTGTACGGGCTGCTGCTATTCCGCGGCTTCCGCGCCGCCGCTCGCGCCACACGTCCCTTTGAGCGCTTTTTGGCCGCAGGGTTGACTATCGGACTGGTCATCCAGGCCGGGGTCATTATGGCCGGAAACGTCAAACTGGCCCCCATCGCCGGCGTCACGCTCCCTTTCGTCTCCTATGGCGGCAGTTCTTTACTGACCTGCTTTATTGCCCTGGCTCTTCTTGTTCGCGTTTCAAGCGGCAAGCGGCAAACGGCAAGCGGCAAGTCTCCGCGCATCCTGGTTCATCTGACTTTTGCCCTTTCTACCGGTTTGGCTCTCCTAGCTGCGGTGTGCGGTTACTGGGCCGTCGTCCGCGCCGAGCCGCTGCGCGCCCGCGACGACAATCCACGCCGCGTGCTCTACGAGCAGCGCATCGCGCGAGGGCGCGTTCTGGATCGATCTGGCGTCGTGTTGGCCGCTATAGAGATAGCGAGCAATGGCGCCGTCTCGAGGCGCTACCCGGTCATAGAGGCAGCGCCGGCCGTCGGCTATGCCAACCTGCGTTACGGAACCGGGGGAATCGAGGCAGCCTTTGACGCTGAACTACGGGGAGAGGGCGACCACAGCGCGTGGAATGAACTGCTCCACCGCCCACCCCAGGGCCGCGACGTGCAACTAACGCTCGACGCAGCGCTGCAAGCCCAGGCCCAACAGGCATTGGAGGGGCAAGCCGGGGCCGTGGTGCTGCTCGACGCCGCTAATGGTGAAATCCTGGCCCTGGCCTCAAGCCCCACCTTTGACCCGGAACACCTCGACGAAGCGTGGGATGAGCTGGCCCAAGACCCCGCCGCGCCGCTGGTCAACCGCGCCACACAGGGCCTCTACCAGCCAGGGGCCGCCCTCCAGACCATCATCATTGCCGAGGCATTGCACACAGAGAGGGTCAGCCTCGCCGCTCCCATCTCCAACACAACGGCGACCGTCCCCGTGAACGGCACGCTCCTGGGCTGCAGCGGGACGCTTTCTGAGCCGCACACGCTGGCCGAGGCCTACGGGGCCGCCTGCCCGGCCCCTTTCGCCGACCTGGGCGAGCGATTGGGGGCCGGCGGCCTCGAGCAAGCCATAGAGCGTTGGTCACTCACGATCACCCCACCCCAACTAGAGATCCCAACTGAGGCAGCCGATTGGACCGCGGAGATGCTCTCGAGCACAACCAGTCTGCGGGCCGAAGCGATTGGGCAGGGACAGCTAACCGTATCCCCATTGCAGATGGCGCTGGTAGCAGCGACGCTGGCAAACGGGGGCGAAATGCCCAGCCCCCGGCTGGCGCTGCGCATTGAGGATGTGGATGGCAATTGGCAAGAGACTCTGAGCGCGGGCGAGCCTCGCGCCGTCATCACGCCAGATTACGCCCGCGCACTACTCGCGGCCTGGCAACGGCACGGAGATGGAGTCGCCGCGCATTGGGGCGTCGCCGTCGCCGGAGAAGGACAACCGCCCCACGCCTGGTTCCTGGGGGTGGCCCCGGCAGACGCGCCTCGCTACACTGTGGCGGTCCTTCTGGAACATCCCGCCGAGCCGGAGAAGGTCATCAACATCGGCGCGGCGTTGCTTCAAGCCGCTGCGAGCCCGTAGGTCGGATTGGCAATCCGACCTACGGCGTCAGGCTTTGATCGCCAGTTTGACGTATTCCGGCTTTACCAATTCCTGTTCCTGCACCTGGAACAGCTCTAGTAGTTCGCCGATCATCTCCGCCTTACGCTCCGCGTCCTGCTTTGACCAGGTGCGGCTCTTGATCTCTAAGAACAGACCGGGCAAGTCAGGTTTGATCAGCCGATCCAGGTTGATGGCAAAGTCGGTCCCGCCGTAGCGAACGCGGTAGCGCCGCCGCTCCTTGTGCACCTCGACCTCGGCCTCTGGCTTGAAATACTCGCGGTAAAAGCGCAGGCTGCGCGTCGCGGGAGCATCAAAGCGAGAGCGCGAAAGCAGCACCGATTTGGCATACTCCCGATCTTTTCCCTCGCTGGTCATTGTCAGCCGGCAGACCACGTCCTGCACCTCGCCATTCTGATCCAACAATTCGTCTTCTCGATAGCGCAAACGATTATGCCAGGGATCATCGAACAAAAAGTAGGTATCGTACTGGCGGCGGCGCGAGGGCTTGAGGATCACGATCTCCGAGCTATCTAACAGGCCTTCAATCGAGGCGCCATCAGCCAAGCGCACCTTTACCTGTATTTCAAACGTCTTTTTCTGAGCTACCTGGCCGATGACGAGCAGTTTGCTGAGCACGCTCTCCTCGCGCTGGATGAGAAAGGTATCAATTTTGCGGGCGATAGCGGCCGCCTCGGCCATTAGCGACTGCTCGTCCAACGTGAGCAAGCGCCGCTCCCGCATGAGCCACTGACCCTGGCACATCACGTCCCTCACGTCGCTCCCCTTGGTGGCATAGACCAGTTGGGCGTACAGCGCGTCAGGATCCCGCGTAAACCTGGGGGTGTTGTGAGGGGAGCGCATGTCTACGACAGCGACATCGGCCCGCTTGCCCGCTTCCAGCGAGCCAACCGCGTCGGCGATGTGCAGCGCCCGCGCCCCGCCGATGGTCGCCATCGCCAACGCCTGCCGCGCGGGAAGGGCGGTGGGATCGGAGGTCACGCACTTGGCCAAGAGCGCGGCCAGCCGCAGCTCCTCCCACATGTCGAGGTCATTGTTGCTGGCGGGGCCGTCGGTGCCGATGCCCACGTCAAGCCCCAGTTCCAACATGCGCACCACCGGCGCGAACCCGCTGGCCAGCTTGAGGTTGCTGGTGGGATTGTGCGCCACGCCGACCCCGTGGTGCAGCAGCGTGCGCATCTCGCCCTCGTCTATGTGAACGCAATGAGCAGCCGTGACCTTGGCCTCGAAGACGCCCAGCTTCTTCACCCAGGGCACGATGGGCATCCCATGCTCGGCGCGATGGTTCTCGGCCTCCTGGGCGGTCTCGGCGATGTGGATGTGGAGCGGCACATCGAACTCCCGCGCCAGTTCGCCACAGGCGCGCAGGAGATCGGCCGTCGTCGTGTAGGGGGCGTGGGGGCCGACCGCCGGCATGATCAGCGGATGCCCTTTCCAACGCAGGATGAAGTCACGGGCGTGCTCCAGACCCTCGTCGTAGCTCAGGGCGTCGGGGGAGGGGAATTGGAGCACCGTCTCGGCGCACACGGCGCGCAGTCCCGCCTGAGCCGTGGCGTCGGCCACCGCCTCCTCGTAGTAGTACATGTCGGCAAAGCAGGTCGTGCCGGAGTGGATCATCTCGGCGCAGGCCAGTTGCGTCCCCAGCCAGCAAAAATCGGGCCGCACGAACTCGTGCTCCACCGGCATCATATAGCCCATCAGCCAGACGTCCAGCCGCAGGTCGTCGGCCAAGCCCCTGAGCAGCGTCATCGGGGCGTGGGTGTGGGTGTTGATCAGGCCTGGAACGATGGTGCAGCCGGCGCAGTCCACCACCTCGTCCGCGCTGTAGGCAGCCGCGATTCGCTCGGCCGGCCCCACGGCCTCGATGTTGCCAGCGCGAATGGCGACCGCGCCGGGGTCAAAGAGGTCGAAATCAGCGTTCATCGTGGCGACAGCGCCGCCGGTCAAGATCACGTCAACTTTGCTCATGGGTTTATTCCTCCACGACTCTCCTGAAAAAGGCCTTTCTCACCGCCAAGACGCTGTGCGTCCAAGGGACGCCGAGCGCAAAGATTTTTAAGCACGAGATCAAGAATACTCATTTGTGCGGGCCAAAATGTAAAGAATATTCACCTCGATATTAAATTTCTTGGCGTCCTTGGCGTCTTGGCGGTAAAATTCTAGTTTTTTCAGTCGAGTCCTCCATTATTTAGCTGTCCATTATAGCCCCAATCAAACCGCAGGGCAATTTTGCAGCAAACGCGCTTTTGCCCTTTTGGGCGGGTTCATGTATAATTGAGAAAAGACCCAAAAGGTTTCAGAAAACCTTTGGGGTCTCTCCATCAAAATCAAAAAATCGAGGTGAATTATGCACGCAATAGACGTGATCGCTAAAAAGCGCGACGGCGCTGAACTGACCCAAGAAGAGATCGAGTTCTTTGTACAGGGCTACACAAAAGACGAGATTCCCGATTACCAGGCCGCCGCCTGGCTGATGGCCCTGTATCTGCGCGGCATGAGCGACCGCGAGACGCTCAACCTGACGATGGCGATGGCCCACTCGGGCGACATGCTCGACCTGAAGGAAATCGCCCCGTTCGTGGTGGACAAGCACTCTACCGGCGGCGTCGGCGACAAGGTCAGCCTGGTGGTAGCGCCGTTGGTCGCGGCCTGCGGGATGCCGGTGGCCAAGATGACGGGCAAGGGACTGGGTTTCACCGGCGGCACGGTGGACAAGCTGGAGTCGATCCCCGGCTACCGCACCGACCTGAACGAGGTCGAGTTCAAGGCCCAGCTCGAGAAAATCGGCATCGTGCTGACGGGGCAATCGGCCGACCTGGCTCCGGCCGACGGCAAGATGTACGGGCTGCGCGACGTGACCGCCACCGTCGAATCCATTCCGCTGATCGTCAGCTCGATCATGAGCAAAAAGCTCGCCGCCGGCGCCGACGCGATGGTGCTGGACGTCAAGGTGGGCAGCGGCGCGTTCATGAAGACGGTGGAGCAGGCGGAGGTATTGGCCGAGGCGCTGGTGCATCTGGGCGACCAAGCCGGACGACGCGTGGTCGCCCTCATCTCCGATATGAGCCAGCCGCTAGGTTGGGCGGTGGGGAACGCGCTAGAGGTGCGGGAAGCGATCAACACGCTACACGAGGGCGGCCCCGATGATTTCCGCGATCACTGCCTGGTGGTGGCGGCCGAGATGCTGATCCTGGGGGATAAAGCGCCCGACACCAACTCGGCGCTCACGCTGGCGCTGGATACGCTCAACTCTGGCGCGGCCTGGCGCAAGTTCAAGGAGATGGTAGAGGCGCAGGGCGGAGGCGCGCGCTACATCAAAGATCCAGATTTTCTGCCGCAGGCCAGGTTGGTCGAGCCGGTGCCCGCGCCGCGCAGCGGCTATCTGGCCGGGGTAGACGCCGCCGAGGTCGGGATGACGGTGATGGCGCTGGGCGGCGGGCGGGAGAAAAAGGATGACCAGATTGACCACGGCGTCGGCGTGATCGTGCATTACAAGGTGGGCGATCTGGTGCAAAAGGAGACGCCGCTGTTCACCGTCCACGCCAACGACGAGGCCAAGCTGGCGGCGGCCCGCGAGCGGTTGCTGGCCGCGCACACTTTCAGCGATAGCCCCGTCCAGCGGCTGCCGCTCTTTTATCGGCGGGTGGCGGATGTTGGGCTGGAGGATGAAACTGGCAACGGCGATTGACCGGTTTCACACCGAGACGCAGAATAGCGCCCAAAACCCCTACGGCGTCCTTCATTTTACGAGAAACAGCGAGGGCGGGGTTTTGGGTTTTTCCAAAAAGCTGTTTCTTAGCAGCGCCCAAAACCCCTACGGCGTCCTTCATTTTACGAGAA
>DUEK01000066.1 GCA_011192155.1 Thermoflexia bacterium | reverse complement strand
GTAACAATTTTGAGGGGTGGCAGTTAGAGGGCGGCAAAACGCTGCGTCAAAAAGCCAGGGAACGGATAGACGAGATTTTGGCCGAGCATCAGCCGGAGCCGCTGCCGCCGGACGTTCAGCAGAGAATTGACGAGATCGTAAACTGCGCTACGGCTTGATACCCTGTTCGAGGTGAGGGAAAATGAAAGTCATCAAGACGATCTGTGGTATGTGCGGTGGGGATTATTGCGGCATTGACGTGCACGTGGAGGATGGCCGGATCGTCAAGGTCAAAGGCTCGCAGGATCACCGCGTGAACCAGGGCGCAACGTGCCCCAAAGTGCAGGCGGCCATTGAACTGGAGTATGACCCCAACCGGCTCAGTTATCCGATGAAGCGGGCGGGTGATAAGCAACGCGGCGGAGATGCGTGGCAGAGAATCTCGTGGGACGAGGCGCTCGACACCATCGCCGAAAACTTGACGAGGATAAAGGACCGCTATGGCGCGCAGGCATTGGTCATTCACGAGGGTGAATCTCTCGAGCAGTTCATACGGGACGGATGGGCGCGGCGATTTATGAACTTATATGGCACGCCCAATTGGGCCCAGAATGACCATATGTGTTATCTGCCGGCCATCATTGCCGAGCGCCTCACTTATGGCGTCGAAGAGATTGACGGCTTTGAAGCGGAACACGCGCGCTGCATATTCCTCTGGGGCGCTAACCCTGTGACCAGCCACGTCGCCACCCACTGGCGTTACATAACTCAGGCTCGCAAACGCGGAGCCAAATTGATCGTCGTTGACCCGCGCTTTAGCCGCTCCGCGCAAAAGGCCGATATTTATGCGCCGATTCGGCCCGGCAGCGACGTTGCCCTGGCGCTGGGCCTCATCAATTTCATTATCACCCAGAAACTGTACGACGCGGACTTTGTGGAGCGGTGGACCTCGGGATTCGATCAGTTGGCCGAGCGCGTTAAACCGTTCACGCCTGAAAAGGTAGAGTCCATCACGGGCGTGGCGGCAAACGATGTGCGGCGCATCGCCGAAACTTATGCCACAAACAAACCAGGCTGGCTGGATGCAGGCAATGCCCTGGAGCATCACTCCAATTCCGCGCAGACGTTGCGCGCTTTGATGATCTTGAAGGCCTTGACGGGAAACATAGATGTGCCGGGAGGCAACGTCCTGATTGATGGACTCCCACTGACGGACGTAAAGCTCAGGGAAAAGAGGCCCGTCGGCCTAAAGCCCCTGGGGGCGACCAAGTACCCCTTGTTTGTGGAATTTGGCGAGTTTGTTCCCGGCGACGTGCTGATCGAGACTTTGCTCACCGATGAGCCGTATCCGATCAAGGCCATGTTGTTCAGCGGCGGCAATCCTGCACTCACCTGGCCGAACAGCCAGCGGGTCGAGGCCGCCTACCGGCGTCTGGATTTTGTGGCGGTGATGGAACTGTATATGACGGCGACGGCCCGCCTGGCGGACATTGTGTTGCCGGCGGCTTCCCAGTTCGAAAAAGCGCAACTCATCGCTCACACCGCTCCTTTTGGCGTCGACAAACCGACGTGGTATCTCAGCCTGCGCAAGCAAATCACCGACCCCGGCGAACGGAGGTCGGATTGGTGGTTTTGGAAGGCGCTTGCCCATCGAATGGGGTATGGGGATTATTATCCCTGGGCTGACGAGAAGGAGGCGATTGATTATCAGCTCGAACCGCTGGGGATCACGGTGGCTGACCTGGAGGCCAACCCGTCCGGTATGTTCTACGGGGAGCCGCCCAAATACCGGCGTTACGAGAAAGAGGGCTTTCGGACGCCCACTGGAAAGGTAGAGCTTTATTCCCACGTCTTGGCAGGGTATGGATACGACCCTCTGCCGCATTATGAGGAGCCGGTCGAGAGCCACGCCCGCGCGCCAGAGACGGCCAGGCGCTACCCGTTGATCCTCAACGCCGGGCGCAGAGTGGCCGCTTATACTCACTCGCGGCATCGCGGTCTGCCCGGCCTGCGGCGCATCGAGCCAGAGCCGTATGCCGAGATCCATCCCACGACGGCGCAAGAGTACGGCGTTAGCGATGGGGACTGGATCGTCGTCGAGAGTTTGCGAGGCTCTATCGAGATCAAAGCCCAGGTGACTGAAGGTATCGTTCCTGGCGTGGTGAACCTGTTCCACGGTTGGGAAGAGGCGAATGCCAACGTGTTGACGGATCATCAGGACTGCGATCCAGTGCTTGCCACTCCGTCGCTGCGGGCGGAGCTGTGTAGGGTAAGGGGCAAGGAATCCTCTCAATATTCTGGGGCTGGTATGTAGCCGCGATTTCCTAATCGCGCTGCCTAAAACGCGGTTGGAAACGCGCCTACATTGCCCTGTCACTCGATAGCATTTTGGATGATCTAAATGTGGTGAGTTTTACAATCCTGATGAGTGATAGTATAATGATATTTGACTCTCGCACGCTACTCCGTTTGAAGTTTCATCATTGCTCCCATCACGACCTGGATGCTCGCAATGTGCATCATTACCGGTTAAACTCACCCGACTATGGAAGAGCATATTAGACCCAAGGTCTCGATTTTCCACCGGCTAAAGCAGCGGGTATTCCTCTTTCGCTCGCCGTGGAAAGACACTATTCAATTCATTCTCCTGATCGCTGTGATCGTCTGGCTCATGTCGCTCAGCACCTCTCGACTCGGTTACTACTGGCAGTGGTACCGCATTCCGCGCTACCTGTTCAGAATTGAGGAGGGCCGCCTCGTTGCTGGCAAGCTGATCCAGGGACTGCTATTTACCTTTAGGATTTCGGGCGTCAGTCTCGTTCTGGCCTTTGCTATCGGGCTAGGGACGGCCCTGGTGCGGCTGTCTGGCTCCTTCATGGGCAGGATTCTGACCAGGGGTTATCTGGAGGTAATTCGAAACACTCCCCTGGTCGTGCAGATATATCTCGTATACTTTGTGGTCGGCCCAATCATCGGACTGGGGCGCTTTGCCTCAGCGGTTATGGCTTTGGCTTTGTTTGAGGGCTCCTATTTGTCAGAGATCTTACGGGCCGGAATCGTCTCTCTACATAAAGGGCAATGGGAAGCGGCTCATAGCCTGGGCTTGAGCACCTTTGACACCTATCGAGACGTCATCCTGCCCCAGGCCATCCGGCGCATCCTGCCGCCGTTGACCAGCGAGGTTATTACGCTGATCAAGAATTCGGCCCTAGTCAGCCTGGTTTCTCTGAGCGATCTGGCATTGCAGGCCCGAGTTATCGCCGCCGACACGTTTCTCACTTTTGAGGTTTGGTTTGCCACAGCGGCTATTTATCTGGTGGTTACGGTGCCTCTATCCACGGTCGTATACTATATGGAGAAACGGTTCAAGATATTGACTTAGGGAGTTTTATGAATGAAAAAGAGCTAGGGGATTATATCATCACGATTGATAATGTGAGTAAAACTTTCCCAGGAGGGATTCAGGCTGTCAAGGATTTTACGGCCAAGATTCGCCGCCAGCAGGTTGTGGTGATTATGGGCCCCTCGGGCTCGGGCAAGTCTACCCTGCTGCGCTGCCTCAATGGGCTGGAAGAAGCGGATAGCGGCACGATCATAGTGGATGGTATCCCTCTCGATGACAATAGAGAGCATCGCCTGGAGATACGGAAAGAAGTGGGTATGGTATTTCAGTCCTTCAACCTCTTTCCTCACCTGACCGCCCTAGAGAACGTGAACCTAGCCCAGATACGGGTGCGGAAAAAGAGAAAGCCGGAGGCCACCAAGATGAGCATGGAATTGCTGCGAACGGTGGGGATCGCCGACAAGGCCGACAACTACCCCGCTCAACTCTCCGGCGGTCAGCAGCAGCGGGTCGCTATTGCGCGCGCCCTGGCCATGATGCCCAAGGTGATGCTCTTTGATGAGCCTACCAGCGCTCTGGACCCAGAAATGATCAACGAGGTGCTCGACGTGATGAAGGATCTGGCCAGAGAGGGCATGACCATGGTGGTGGTCACTCATGAGATGGGCTTTGCTCGAGAGGTCAGCGATTGGGTGATCTTTATGGATGACGGGCAGATCGTAGAGACAGGCACGGTCGAGCATTTCTTTGAGAACCCTCAGGAGGATCGCACCAAGCTTTTCTTGAGTCAAATCCTGTAAGCAGGCAAGGAGGTGATAATAAGGAGAAAGCAAAAGCTTTACTGTTTCAATTTGGAACCAGTTCGAGAATCATTAGAAAAGGAGGAATGAAATGAGAAAGGCGAGTAGTTTGATCAAGGCAGTGGCGGTCGTGACTATGCTCTCCATGACCCTGGGTTTGCTGGCCGCCTGTGCGCCAGCGCCAGCGCCGGAGGAGGAAGCCCCCGAAGCCGAGGCGCCAGGAGGCCAGATTGACGAGATCCTCCAGCGTGGCGTCCTGAAGGTGGGCCTTGATATCTTTGTGCCCTGGGCCTTTAAGGACAAGGACGGCAACCTGGTGGGCTTTGAAATCGACGTCGCCAACAAGCTGGCCGAGGATATGGGCGTTGAGGTAGAGTTTGTGCCTACCGAGTGGTCAGGCCTCATCCCCGCTATGCTCACCGGCAAGTTTGACGTGATCATCGGCGGCATGGGAATTAGGACGGAGCGCGCTCTAAAGGTAAACTTTTCCATTCCATACGAATGGAGCGGCATGGATTGCGTGGTTAGCCAGGACATGCTTCCGGGTGTGACCAGCCTGGAGGAACTGAACAGCGAGGATGTCATTATCGCAGTCCGGCTGGGGACTACGGCCGTCATGGCAGCCGAAAAGTTTGCACCCAACGCTGAATTGCACCAGTTTGATACGGATGAGGCGGTGATACAGGATGTGCTCAACGGGAATGCCCACGCCTCCTTCTCCTCTTCTCCCACGCCGGCGTTCTGGGCCTCTGACTATCCGGATGTCCTGTACCGGCCGCTCGGTGGAGAGTACTTTACCAATGAGCCTAGCGCCTTTGCTGTCCGCAAAGGCGATCCCGATACCCTGTTCTTTTTCAATTCCTGGATTCGAGAAAATGAGGATTGGCTTCAGGATAGGTCTGACTATTGGTATGGGACCAAAGATTGGGAATACCTTTTGGGGGAATAGCTGTTAGAGATGTTTGAGATTTGCCACCTGCCCTGACGGGCGGGTGGCATCTTACCATTTACCATTTGTATGTTCTCAAAGAGTGGGGGCGATTGGAATTTTGGACACGGACGAACACGGCAGGACACGGATAAAGAGCGAGAAATAAGGAATCAGTGGTATCTTCTCAAAAAGTGGGGAAGAAACCAGGTTTTTCGGAAAAACCTGGTTTCTCATCTGCCACCCCCGGTTTATTGAAAAGATACGAATCAGTGTGCGTAGCCCGTGTTCGTGTGCCCGCTAAAATCGCCGCCCCAGGTTATTGAGAAAATACGACCATTTGGAGGGCAGCGTTGTGATCGCTAAGAGAGCCAAGTTTCGAGCCATAGATGTCGTGATCATTCTCCTCTGCATCGCAGCTGGTGTGTTTATCTATTACCGTATCGAATACGGGCTCGAATACAAGGGCGACTGGTCAGCGGTCCCGCAATACCTGCTTCGCCGGAACGAAGAAACAGGCCGATTGGTCCCCAACTTTTTGTTGCAGGGGCTCATTACAACCTTGAAGCTGTCGGTCTGGGCTACGATACTGGCGACGATTGTGGGAATCATCGTCGGCCTTTTTCGAACCGGCGATAATCTATTTCTACGTATGGTCGGCAGGACCTACGTAGAGTTAATCCGTAATCTGCCGCCCCTGGTGCTGATCTTTATCTTTTACTTTTTTGCCGTAGATCAGATCATGCCCCTCCTGGGTGTGGAAGAGTTCATCCGTAACCGTTCGGAAGGCGCCCAAGCGATTTTGGCGATCTTTTTTGCTCAGAAATCCCTTTTTGTCCAGTTTATCTCGGGCATTGTCACTCTTGCCTTCTTTGAGGGTGCATATATCACCGAAGTTGTCCGCGCCGGAATCGAATCGGTCGAACGGGGGCAGACAGAGGCCGCTTACTCTCTGGGTCTGTCCTGGCCTGACCAGATGCGCTTTATTGTCATGCCCCAGGCGATCAAGCGGGTTCTTCCTGCCCTGGCCAACGAGTTCATCAACACCGTCAAGTACTCGTCCATCGCCTCGATCGTGTCTATTCAGGAGCTGACCTTTATGGGTCGGCAGGTCGTCGTTGCTACACGCTATATTTTCGAGACCTGGATAACCGTCTCAGCCATGTATATGGTGCTTACGTTAAGCCTGTCTCTTGTCGCCGGCCAGTTGGAAAGAAAGATGAGACAAAGCGATTAAGGGGATGAGCGAAAGGCTGGTCTGGGACTGGGACAGAGTCTTTGCGGTGAACGTAAAGGGGATGTTTTTTGTCTGTCAGGCGGCCCTGAGGCACATGATGGAGCGGAAGGGCATCTGTTTCGTGAACTTTGGCTCCATTTCTGGACAAGTCGGAGGGGTTTTGGCCGGAGCTGACTATTCGGCCTCCAAGGCGGCGGTGATTTGCCTGACCAAATCGCTGGCCAAAGCCGGCGCCCCGTACGGTATCCGGGCTAATTTCGTCGCGCCAGGGGCCATTTATTCGCCAATGCTCGACCAGCACTACCAGGATCACGCGCAGCAAATGGAACGGTTCGAAGCCAACCATCCGTTCGGACGATTCGGAAAGGCGGTCGAGGTGGCCAATGCGGTTCTGTTTCTGGCTTCCGATGAGGCCTCGCACATCACGGGCGCTTGCCTGGACATTAACGGCGAGACACTGATGGATTGACTGCTCGTTATGTTTTCCGGTCAGATGGAGTTAACTATGACTGGACACTGGCAAATTATGATTTTCGGAACCAGAACGCAGATTCACGTAGATTTCCGCCGATTTTTCTCGATTTATCTGCGTGAATCCGCGTCCTATCAAAGAGTAAAACCAAATTTGCCAGACTCCAGCAAGGAAAAAGGATTCGACAAGCCTCTCCACAGCCCCTACTTTGATTTCGACGAGGATGTATTGGCCCTGGGAGCCGCTGTCCAAGCGCAGGCTGTAACTGATTTCCTGCTCTCCTAGCTGAGAGCTGTTGTTGAGGAGTGGCTATGAAACTCGGACTATCAAGCGAAGCAGATTTCCAAGCGATCCACCGGGCGGCCCTTGAAATCCTGCGCGAGATCGGTATGTTCGTGATGGATTATGACACCCAAAAAATGCTCAAACAGGCCGGCTGCCGGGAAAGCGACGATGGCTATCTGCTCTTTGACCAAGAGCTGATAGCAAGAACGTTGGAAAGCGTTCCTTCCAAAATGGTGCTCTACGATCGGAACGGAGAGGCGGCGGTGGATAGCAGTGGTGCTCGCCCTCATTTCGGCCCAGGCTTGAACTGCATCAACGTTCTCGATCACAGAACCGGCGAGCACCGGCCATGCAGGCTGAAAGATATCGAGGAGACGGCACAGCTCTGTGACCGCCTGCCAAACATAGACCTGGCGGCTGGGCTGGGAAACCCGAGCGATCTTCCGGCATCGGAGCAGGCCATGGCCACGGTCCAAGCTCTGGCAGGGGGAACGCTCAAGCCCCTGGCCTTTATAGCCCACGACGAAGTAGAAGCCGAACAGATCTGGAGTTATCTGGCCGAGCTGGCCGGGGGCTGGGAAGCGCTTGCAGCCAGGCCCTTTGCCCTCGACCTCACCGGTCCGCACTCTCCCCTTGAGTTGGGAGAGGAGGCCTGCCGCCGCCTGCGCTTTGCCGCCCGTCACCGGCTTCCCGTTGTCTGCTACCCGGCACTCATCACTGGTATGAGCGGTCCGATCACCCTCGCAGGAGCCTTGGCCCAGTCTGCGGCCGAGATCCTGGGGGGGATCGCGGTTCATCAGTTGGAGCAGCCCGGCGCTCCCGTCATCTCTGGCTCCGCAATCCTGCCCATGGATATGCGCTCTGGACAAATTACCTATGGCTCGCCAGAATATACCCTGGCCTGTCTAGGAGCGGTTGATTACTTTGATCATATCGGCGTGCCATCCTGGTTCGGAGCGGGTTGTTCGGATGCCCACACTGTAGATGCTCAGGCGGCAGCGGAAGCGGGCATGAGTTTGCAGACGGCGGTGGTATCGGGAACCTCGTTTATCCACAACCTGGGCTATCTATCCGGCGGAAGAACCGGATCTTTGGAGATGCTGGTACTTTGCGACGAGTTGGCCGGTATGGCGAAAAGATTTGCTGTTGGAATCAAAGTTAACGAGGACACCCTGGCTGTTGAAATCATCCGCAGGGCCTACAAGGATTGCTCCTTCCTTATGAACGAGCACACCCGGCGCTGCGCGAGAACAGAGATGTGGCAGCCTGCCCTTTTTCGGCGCGCTTCTCTGAAAGAGTGGCGCAATTCAGGAGCAGACGAAATGCAGAAACGGGTACGGGAAAAATTGATGGATCTGCTGCACTCTTCGTAAAAGGCCAAGCGAGCGACTTTGGACACCCTGGAAACCGCCGGTATTCGAGTGCTTTACGATAAAGCTGTGCAACTCCTAAAAGATGCTGGATGCCGGATGAAAGAGGGCAACGTCGTTCAGATCCCCAACTGGCTGGTAGAAGAGTGCATCCGTAGCCGTTCGGAAGGCGCCCAAGCGATTGTCGTCGTTGCTACACGCTATATTTTCGAGACCTGGATAACCATCTTGGTCATGTATATGGTGCTTACGTTAAGCCTGTCTCTTGTCGCCGGCCAGTTGGAAAAAAAGATGAGGCAAAGCGATTGAATGATCCCATTAACGCAGAAAGAAACCAGGTTTTTTCGGAAAAAACCTGGTTTCTCGCAACTATGAGTCCAAAGGGCGCCAGCAGGGGCAAAGGATGAGCAAAAGGCGACATCGTCCTGAATTATGTGCTTATCGTTAGCGCTCCAGCGGCGAGAGCCAAAGTGGACCAGGCACACAAGACCAGGTTCACCAACTGCATCCACGGGATGCCGAGGAAGTTGGCTCCCGCTAACTCGAGTGGAGACAACCCAGCACGTAGAGCACCCTTGAGAAAGCGCCAACAATTGCGAGTGATGGCCCAGGCATTCACAGTAGCCAGCCCGCTCTTGGGACCGTGGAGAGTTTGCATGTTATCCTGTTTGCGGTTCAGAAACTTCATGCACTGGTCAAGTGGTGTGCTCACGACAGCCAACTTGGCATCGGTAGTCCAAGCCTGAAACAAAGCCTGTTTAGTAACCAAGGAGTCCTTGCGAGAGGCCAATGGCTCATTATCAAACACACTTGGCAGGTCATCCAAGGCTTTCTGATATGCCGTGGGTGTTGGAGCCTGCAAAACACGAATGAAAGCAGCGCGAATTTGGGTCTCTTCCTGTTCGGAGACAGGCTGACCCATTGCTTTGCGCTGACGTTTGAAGGTAGCCAGATGTTGTCCCAATTTGATCATAGCGTGCAAGTGGCACTCTGCCAGCGTAATCTCTGGAAACGCTTTCTGCAGGGCTTTCTGGGCAGGGTCCCATCCATCAACGTTTGCTCCCACAATGTGGGCCAATCGCTCACTGATCGCTTTGAAACGTTCCAGGCTGCTCAGAAGAGAATCTTCCGACACACTGTCGATGTAGTCAGTCCACCAAATCAAGGCTTCCTTTGGAGCATACACGATGGGTACATACACCTTTTCGCCGCATTCTTTCATATGTTTCTCGTCTTCGATGATATGAGTCGGCGGTTCGACACCCAAGGCCAAGTTCAATTGGGCAGGCGACAGTTGTCCAAGCCATTGTACCAAGCCCCACAACGATGTAGGAGAAATGGCATCCTGACCCGCTTTCTCCAATGCAACCCAGGTACCTTCTTGATGGGTATCCATGCCCAGTGCTTGGCCAACTCCTGCCATGCGGTAACTGTCCTCTGTGATGAACAGCAGGACCATAAACTTTTCCATCGCATCTGTATCATATCGCTTGTAGCGCACGATGAACGATGGCTGAATGGTAAAGACGGCTTCACAGTCCAAGCAGCGCACTCGGATAATGGTCACGAGCTCTTGCGTGCCGTCAAAGTGCTTGGTCCATCGCGCGTAGCCGTCATGATGGGTGAAGCGCAAACGACGTGGACAGCCCTCATGGTGTCCATCAGCCAAATGCCCCCAATTCAGACTGTCAGCTGTTTCAACTTGCTGAATCAGGGTTTGCATACCTTCTTCCGTCGAAATCATTTCTTGATACTCTGCCAACGTGTTTCCCAGGTACAACGTAACTGTACGATTCTGGCGCTTTTGCTTTGTTTCGTTTACACTTGTCATTGTTGCTCTCCTTCAGTTTGAATGGTATGGGTATACCCAATCCTACTGAAGAGAGCATTTTTGACCAGTTGCAACTGGTTAGTGACCGCTCAAGCACATAATTCGAGACTATGTCCAAAAGGCTGGTCTGGGGGGCGCCCTCGTTTTGGTAGTGTTCAAAAACCGCCCCTTTTGGACAGTTTTTCAACTCGGTTCGTTGGACACTTTTGCTCCAAGCTGTTCACAACTTGAGGAGCGATGGACACATTTCGCCAGAGCAAAATCGTCAACTTCGGGCTCAAAACCAGTGTTTTGCTCTTATTTTCGGCCTTTCAGAGTCTTAAACCTGCTTCAGATGGCCTCTATTGGGTATCAAGAGTGTCTGGCGGGGTGTCCAGTGTTCGAGCAAAAGTGTCCAGTGCGAAACCCTAGCACATTCGTTCGGTTTGAACACTACCGATTTTATCATTATGCTCCCTGTCTTCCACCACGTTTAGACGTTCACGTTGTCTTTAATCGCTTTGCACTTGTGCAGAGCTTTTACCAACTCGTCCACCTGCACCGGCTTGCTGACGTAATCGTCCATCCCCGCCGTGTAGCAGGCATCCTTGTCTTCTGGCATCGCGCTGGCCGTCATGGCAACGATGCGCGGTTGCCTTTCCAGTGGCGAGGAGGCGCGGATACGGCGCGTGGCCTCCAATCCGTCCATCTCTGGCATTTGCACGTCCATCAGGATTACGTCGTACGTCTGTCGCTGCAGCGTGTCCAGTACCTCCAGACCGTTAGCGGCCAAGTCGGCCCGGTAGCCCAACCGATCCAACAAGCGCAGAGATAGTTTCTGGTTGACGGTGTTATCCTCGGCCAGCAGGATACGCAGTGGATGCCGCTGGCCCATCTCGGCGTCAAATTGTGGTTTGGCCTCCTCGTCGCGCTTCTGAGAGTCGCCCGCTGCTCCAAAGATGGATACCAACGCCTCGTACAGTTGCGAGGGTTTGATCGGCTTGAGCAGGAATGCAGCGAATGTATCCTCGTCCACACTGATTTCCTGGCGGTGCAGCGAACTCAACAACACCAGGGATATTCGGGATTCGTGCTTGTGCATCTCCGCTGCCAGCGTCAGGCCGCTCATCTCTGGCATCTGCATATCCAGCAGCGCCACATCGAACGGTTTGCCTTGGCGAACCCACTCTAGCGCCTCACCGGGAAAAGCGGTCGCCACTGGCGCCATACCCCACGCTCTCGTTTGTAGTATCAGGATGCGGCGGTTGATCTCGTTATCGTCCACGATCAGCACTCGTTTACCGTTCAGGTCTGGTTGAGTCTCGCGTAAGTAAGCGTGCGCGGGAGCGGGGGCGGCTTGGGCCTGGATGGTAAAGTGAAATGTGCTCCCCACGCCCACCTCGCTCTCCACCCACATCGTGCCGCCCATCAGTTCGGTCAGCCGCTTGCTGATCGCCAATCCCAACCCGGTGCCGCCGTACCGGCGCGTCGTTGAAGAATCCACCTGGCTGAAGGACTTGAAGAGGAGGTCCATCCGGTCGGGCGCGATGCCAATGCCAGTGTCACGGACGGAGAAGTGGAGTAGGGAGTAGGGGGTAGAAAGTAAGGGAGGAGGCGTCGAGGGAGCCCCTACTTCATACTCCTCACTTCCTACCCGCACCACTATCTCACCCGCCTCGGTAAACTTGACCGCGTTGCTGAGCAAGTTGATCAAAATCTGGCGCAAGCGGGTCATATCGCCGACGATTGCAGCGGGCGCGCGAGTATCTATCAGATACGCCAGTTCCAGTCCCTTGTCCGCCGCTTTGGTCGCCACCAGGTCCAGGGCGCTCTCTACGCACTGACGCAGGTCTAGGAACTGATTCTCCAGATCCATCTTGCCCGCCTCAATTTTGGAAAAGTCGAGGATATCATTGATGATGGTCAGCAAGGCGTCGCCGCTCTGGCGGATAGTATCGGTGAACTCTCGCTGCTCTGGGGTGAGACTGGTATCCAATAGCAAACTGGTCATACCGATGACGCCGTTCATCGGCGTGCGGATTTCGTGGCTCATCATAGCCAGGAACGCGCTTTTGGCGCGGGAGGCTTCTTCAGCCACCAGGCGAGCATCCCGCGCTTCGCGCGTGCGCTCTGCCACACGTTGCTCCAATGTCTGGTACAAACGCGCGCTATCTACCGCACCGGCAATTTGGCTGCCGGCCGTGAGCAGCAAATCCTGGCTATCCTTTCGAATGGGGCGGTCTGTGAGGGCATTATCCACCGCCAGTATGCCCACGACCTGGCCTTTGGTCATCATTGGCACAATCAAGGCATTGGACGTATCAAGCGCGTCGAGGTATTCTCGAGTGCGCGGGGTTGGTTGACCGGTTCTGCTGATAAAGGCGGGTTTGGTGGAGCGAGCAATTTGCGCCAGGAACGAGCCTGGATCGTCCAGTGGAGTCTCCATATGCTCGATGATGGCGATCATCTCTGGCGTGCCGCCGATGGCGTGTCCATTGCTCAACATGCGCCGGTCTTGGTCCACCAGCAACAACATTGCCCGCTCAAAATTCAGGTGCGTGGTGACGGCGCGCAGGCTTTTGTCTAGCAGTTCGTCCAGGTCGAGCGTGGCGCCCAGGGCCAGGCCGATTTCGCGCAGGGCGGTCAGTTCGGAAATTTTCCGCCGGAGCGTGACGTTCGATAGTTGCAGATCGGCGTGGGCCTGCTGCAGGGCATCGTACTGCTCGTCGGATTGCTCGCGTTGTTCGAACAATAATTCCTGCTGTCGCTCGCGCTCGTACTCGGACGCTCTCAAGCGTGAAACGAGCCAACTGCCCGCAATGAGCGCGAGGGGCGCTAACAGGGCCATCCATTCCCAGCCGGGCAAACGCAGCAGTGCATAGACTAGCAGAACAGCCGCGAGTCCCGAGCTGATCCACCCTCCCAGGCCAATTCCAGGTCTGGGCGCTTGCCACGTGAATTTCCACTCACAGCACGTATCGTCATTCAAGTGGCATTGTGTTTCCTTGACGGACGCCATCGCTAACCCTGAATGGGCCTGGGGGATGCTGGCGAGCGTGCCAGAAATGAATCTGCAACTCAAATAAAGAAAGGCCGGATGAAGCGCGGGGGGCAATAACTCTAAATCGCGCGCGCCGCGCCATTGAATAACAGCCGAGTTCGAACTTGCGCGGATAACTCGCATGTCAGTAGAGGCATATTTTGCAGAGAAGCGGGGCAATATGTTGTAGACTTGACTGAGCGAAAGAGGGCGACCCAGGGCCAAAATCACAGCGGGGATACTTCTGGCCCCACAATCAAAGTGAAAGTCTGGCTCGCCGGATAACTCGCGGCAAATCTCGCTGAGAAAAGTGTTGAACTCGACGGAGTAATTGTTGCCCGCGTTCAACACGTAATCGCCGGTGACGTGGTAATGTGGATCGGGAATGGCCCCATTGAGCCGTTCGACCAGTTCACTGAGGGCAGCATCCCTGGCCTGGGCAATATGGACGGCGCGTTCCTCGTCGCTAGCGCCGGGCGACAGGGATTGTTCAGCACGCCGGGCGACGCACTCTAGCATATACTCCACTGTTGCGCGGATTATGTTGCCTTTGGTGCGGTTGATAGGCTGCCCGTTCTCGTCACGCCCGAAAGGACGGCCTTCCATGCGCGCGGGGAGAGGGGGCAGGTCGGTCGTCTCGAAATTGGAAACAATAAATTGAGTGCTCATTACCTTTTACCTCACTCCGTTTCGTGCCCGACTACGAGCATCAGCAAGGTGGAAAAAGATGCGAGCCAACTGGTTGGGCAGGATGTCAATGCCGGCGTCGCGTATCGCGTCGCTTGTGGGTCTACAATCAATACGGTTTAGATAAGCGGTCGGAGTAGAGCCTTCAGGCGGGACAACCCGGCTAAAGCCTCGACTCCTGGCCTTAACTGAACGGTATTGGGTCTACAATTGTCGCTTGGCCGTTTCCAGCGCGGCCTGGGCCTTTGCGTACTCTGCTTCGATACGCGTCAATTTTTCGAGTGCTCCGGCCAATACCCCGGCCCTGGCTATCATCTCCATTTCCTGACACAATTTTGAGAGCGCCATCGCCCCAAATTCAGCGCTGTTCGATTTGAGGCTGTGCGCCGACTGGCGCAGCAACGCAGCATCCCCATCCTCTAGCGCCTGGCGCATGCCGGCCAGCATCCGTGGCGCATCATCAAGGAAGGCGTCTATCAACTCGACCAGAAAAACAGTATCCCCGCCCGCTATCTCGCGCAGGTTCTCCAGCGCCGCTGGGTTGAGCACACTTGTAGCTTGCTCCTGTTCTGTTATGCCATCCCGTCTATTCATTTTTTATGCCTCCGCATCCACGGCTTTACCGCCCACTGGGCAGACGTAATGCTAATCCCTCATCTGCAACAGCGAGGGGTTAGACTCGAGGGATGTGTTACCGACACACTGGAACTCGTGAGTCCAGGAGCCAGAGGAATAATACCGGCTATCACTGATCGACCCACACCTGGCCGTGGCCTTCCAGGAATAAGTGCCGGGCGGAAATGCGCCATAGTAGTGCGTCCCCGAGGAAGAATAGCATTTCTCGCCAATGCCGCTGTTTTTGACTTGATAGCATAGTCTGCCTCCAGTGCTGTTTTTTACGTACAGCTTGCATTGGGGAGGTGGCGTTGGGGTGGGCGTTGGGGTGGGCGTTGGCTGCTTGGCTATGAGAGGAAGATGCACAAACACTGTAGGGGTGAAATCCAGTATTCCAAGGCCGCTAGCTGTGCCAGAAAGAAGTGTCAGCGAAACCATCATCGTGACAGACACACAAGCCAATACGATCAATGTCAATGTCCGTTTCATCAATCCTCCCTTTCAGAAAAATACTCGCCGCCCCAACGAGAGGCAGCATTACGACAGTCAATCACTGATCCAAGACATTTCACCCGCTCCAGAAATTGTCTCATTATCACTTGCAGCCTGCTCCCCCCGTGTCAAATTACAGATTCCCTGCTATAATGCCCTCATTATACGAGATCCTCGTGGTCAAGGAGGTGTATCAACCACTTTCCCTCGTTGCTCAAAAATCATCGTGATACTGACGGACCAAGATAATGAGGAACCCAGTTGTGACGATCAATCCCAACGCGCAAATCGCCCCGGCCAACACCGCCCGCGCTTCACTATCCAGACGGCTACTGGCGATCACCACTAATATCACCACGACGACCAGCATTGCCAATCCAACCAGGGGCTTTAATTGCAGCCCACCGGAGCCACGATTATGTCTATCGTTCATTTTGTTTACCAGGCCACTCGTCTGTAAAAAAACTATGCCAGATAGATACATGATAGCCCAATCCCATCCAGAAGTCAAAACTTGTCACTGAATGACATTCCAGCCATCAAACGAATTTCCAATCCGCCCCACAAACGAGGAGGCGCCCCATGAACAAGCCCAAAACATATCGCACGGCTACCCGCGCCGTCCACGCCGGCAGGCCAATCTCCCGCCCTGATTTTGTCCCTACCGTCACGCCCATTCACCACTCGGTCACGTACCAGTATGAGCAAGTGCAAGACCTGGACGCGGTCTTTGAAGGAACACGCCAGGGATACGTCTACAGCCGCCACGGCAACCCCACCGTGACCGCGCTAGAGGAAGCCGTCGCCGCGTTGGAAGAGGGAGAACGTGCGCTGGCCTTTGCCTCCGGCATGGCGGCCATCCACGCCGCGCTGCTGGCCGTGGGCGCGCGGGCGGGATCGACCGTCGTCGCGGCGCAGGATATTTACGGCGCTACCTATGCCCT
>DUEK01000065.1 GCA_011192155.1 Thermoflexia bacterium | reverse complement strand
TTATGCAGCTTTTTCCTTGTATCACTCAATCAACGCACATCCTTCCTCACACCCCGCGGGCGACGGCCTGGGCCGTGGTCAACCTCTCCACCCCGCGATCAATGCGCCGCAACAGGCCGGTAAGCACCTTGCCAGGGCCAACCTCGACAAAGCGCCCTACCCCCTGCCCGATCATCCAGCGCACCGACTCGGCCCAGCGCACAGGGGAGGTGAGTTGGCGGCCCAGGGCGTCGCGGATGTCGTCGGGAGCGGTGAGGGGGCCGGCGGTGGCGTTCGCCACCAGTGGAACAACCAACTCGCGGAACGTGGTCGCATTGAGGATAGCGCGGAACTCGGCGGCGGCCTCGCCCATCAGTGGGGAATGAGCCGCGATGCTCACGGCCAACCGGACCACCTTCCTGGCTCCCCGCTCTCGCGCCAACTCCATCGCCCGCTCAAGCGGGCCGAACGCGCCAGAGATGACGACTTGGCCGGGGCAATTATCGTTGGCGACGCCGACATACTCCCCACTCTGCTCTCGCGCCTCGACGCAGATCGCCTCCAGAGATTCAGTCTCCAGCCCTATCACTGCCGCCATACCACCCGGGCCACGCTCGCCAGCTTCCTTCATCAAGCGGCCACGCTCACGCACCAGCCGCAGCCCATCCTCGAAAGACAAAGCCCCCGCCGCCGCCAGCGCGCTGAACTCGCCCATGCTGTGCCCGGCGACGTAGGCGGCGCTATCCCCACCTCGCTCCTCCAACGCGCGCAATGCAGCAACGCTGACGACGAAAATGGCCGGCTGCGTGTTCGACGTGTCGTTCAGTTGCTCAGCCGGCCCCTCAAAGCACAATCGAGATAGAAAAGTACCCAAGATAGCATCGGACTGCTCAAATACAGCATGGGCCGCCGGGGAAGCGTCGTAGAGCTTGCGCCCCATCCCCACGTACTGGGAACCCTGGCCCGGAAACAGATAAGCGCATGTGCGCGTCAACGGCCACCCCTCCAGAGCGTGATGCGTGACTGATAATTACGTTCTACGTTTCACGCTTTGCGTTTTACTCTTCTTCGGTTTCGACAACCTGAGTATCACGATAGGTGCCACAGGAAAGGCAGACGTGATGAGGTCGCACCGGTTCGCCACATTGCGGGCAGGGCACCGTTTGTTTGGCCTTTAGCGTCCAATTGGCTCGCCGTTTTCTTCCACGAGTTTTCGATATCTTGCGCTTTGGTAATGCACCCATTTTTCTTACACATTCCTTTCTGACCTAAATCAGAGTAGGGGCAAAGCCCGCCCCCACGTATTGAAATAATACTGAATCTACCGCATCCCAACTATGGGGCTGCAAGAGGCGTATTATAGGAGCGAGAGGGAAACATGTCAAGATGACGCGACACCCTCATCAAGCTCTTCTCCGGCAAGCGCTTGGTTCTCTTTTCTTTCTCGCTCGACCTGGATAGTGTGAATACCGTTTTCGATCACCGTCAGCGACTGCTTCAGGTTCTGCTCCAGTTGGCAAAGCATATCGAAGGCATAACTATCGGCTCCATCACGCACGCTTTCCGCCTCCCGCATGGCTTGCTCGCGGATAGCGGCGGCTCGCTCCGCGGCTGCCTCGACGAGAGAGTGCCCGGCCGTCAACTGAGCCGCTTCGCTCCGCGCCAGCGCGACGACGCGTTCCGCCTCCTCGTGGGCTTGAGCCAGAGTACGCTCTTTTTCGCGCATGATCCGCTCGGCGCGGCGAACCTCGTCGGGGATGGAAATACGCATCTGGTCGAGTAGAGGCCAGATATTGCGCTCGTCCACCAGCCGCAGGCCACTAAAGGGCAGTCGCTTACTCTTCTTGATGACTTCTTCCAGACGGTCAATCAGATGCAGGATGTCCATATCGACCTCCAACGTTCAATCGCGCAGTGATACGAGCGGCACTGGTTCGTGGGTCTTTTCTCGCTCACGCCGTTTTACCTCCAACGCAGCCGCGACGTGCGGGGACACCATTCCACTCACGTTCCCCTCTAACAAAGCGATCTCCTTAACGATGCTGGAACTCAAGAAAGCGTGAGCCTGGCGCGTCATCAGGCACACAGACTCGACCTCCGGCGCGAGTTGGCGATTAGTGAGCGCCATCTGGTACTCTAGCTCAAAATCAGAAATGACGCGCAACCCACGCACAATAGCCTGCGCCTCCACTTGGCGGGCGAACTCGGACGTCAATCCACCATAGGATGTCACGCGCACGTTGGGCAAATCGGATAGAGCCTGGCGCGCCAGTTCCACCCGCTCCTCGACAGTGAACATCAAGTGCTTTGCCGGCCGGTCGTAGACGGCGACTACTAACTCGTCAAAGATAGTGGCTGCGCGGGTGGCAATATCCACGTGTCCCAGGTGAATGGGATCAAAGGTGCCGGGATAAATAGCGATGTGAGTCAACTAATCTCTCCTTTGCCTTTCCAGAACCGCGCCACCTGGCGGGCAAGCAGCCGATTGTCCGGATCGGCCAGCTCTGGATCAGTTTCAAAAAAGCGACGGGCGGCCTCGCGAGCAGATTCAACGAGGCGCAGGTCGGTCACGCTGGCTAAATTGAGATCGGGAAAACCCGACTGGCGAGCGCCGAGGAATTCGCCCGGCCCGCGCATCTCCAGGTCTTTTTGCGCCAGCTCAAAACCATCGTCTGTAGCTTCGACCGTCTGCAACCGTTCCTGCGCCTCGGAAGAAGGGGAGCCAGATACCAGCAGACAGTAAGAATCGTGTTCGCCCCGGCCCACGCGACCCCGGAACTGGTGAAGCTGCGCCAGCCCAAAGCGGTCGGCCCCCTCAATGAGCATCACGCTGGCGTTGGGCACGTCAATTCCCACCTCGACGACGGACGTGGCGACCAGAATATCCAATTCTCCGCGCACAAACTGGGCCATCGCGCCCTCTTTTTCCTCGCCCTTCATCCGCCCGTGCAGCAGTCCCAGCCGCAGATCGGAAAAGATGTATTTCTGAAGGCGCTCGTATTCCTCAATGGCGGCCTTGGCCTCGATCTTGTCCGACTCTTCGACCAGGGGGCAGATGATGAACGCCTGGCGGCCTTTTTCGATCTGGCTGCGCACGAAACTGTAGGCCCGTTCCCGCTCGGTGGGCAGGATCAGGCGGGTCACGATCGGCTTGCGTCCCGGCGGCATCTCGTCAATGGTCGAAACATCAAGGTGCCCCCACAGCGTCAATTCAAGCGAGCGCGGGATGGGGGTAGCCGTCATCACCAGCAAATGGGGATTGTATCCCTTCTGCCGCAGCGCGGCCCGCTGGCTCACGCCAAAGCGATGCTGCTCGTCAATCACCGCCAGGGCCAACGACTTGAACTGCACACTTTCCTGGATCAGCGCGTGGGTGCCCACGACGACGTCCACGCTGCCGTCGGCCAGTCCGGCGTAAATCTCCTCCCGCTCCGGCCCGGTGACGCTGCCGGTGAGCAACCTGAGGTTGGGGATTTGAGGTTTGAGATTCGACAAGTGCTGCTCGGCCAGAATCTCGGTGGGCGCCATCAGCGCCGCCTGACCGCCGGCGGCCACCGCCAGAGCCATCGCGGCCGCCGCCACAACTGTTTTACCGGAGCCTACGTCACCCTGCAACAAGCGGTTCATCGGCCGGTCAGAGCGCAGGTCGGCGACGATCTGGCGCAGTGCGCGCTGCTGGGCGTTGGTCAGTTCGAATGGCAAACGGCGGACAAAGTTATCGAGCGCGCTATCGTCCACCGGCAACGACTTGCCCGATTCAGAGCGCCACAAATGGCGGCGGTGCAGCAAGCCGATCTGCAACACGAACAACTCGTCAAAGGCCAGGCGATGACGGGCCCGCTTCAACAGACCATTGTCATCCGGGAAGTGAATCTGAGCGATGGCGGTCTCCAGGTTCAGCAACCCTGCTTCCCGCATTACCGACTCTGGCAGGTGGTCGGGCAGCCGCTTGGGCCAGTAGTTCACCGCGCGCTTCATCAGGCCGCGCAGCCACTTGGCGCCGATGCCTTTCGTGAGCGGATAGATCGGCACGAGGCGCGCGGTGTGAAGCAGCTCATTTTGCATCAACTCCCACTCGGGGGAAGTGAAACACAAGCGACCCAAATACTCGTCCACATGCCCGCTGACGACGATCTGCCTGCCCCGCCGGATCTTGTCGGCCAAATAGGGCTGATTAAACCATGTGGCCTCGATGGAGCCAGTGCCATCGGAGAGAACGACCTTGAAGAGAGAACCGCCGCCCCGCGTCTGGCGTACGCGGGCCTCTTTGACCTGAGCGATGAGGGTAACATCCTCGCCATACTCGAGCCGGTTGACGGGCTTGAGCTGCGAATAGTCGTCGTAGCGGTAGGGGAACAAGTAGAGCAGATCACGGATGGTCTGGACGCCCAACCTGCCCAGCCGTTCGGATTGGTGAGAACCTACCCCGCGCAGGGCGGTGACCGGAGAATCGAGACCGGTACGCGCATAAGTGGGAGCAGGCAAAGTAGACGCCGGCTTAGGCGTCGGTGAAGCCGTTTGCTCCTCCTTTTCCTCACCCACGCCCTCATCTTGCTGAGCAGGAGAGGGTTCAAGAGTGGGCGGGGATTGGAGCATTTCCAGCAACGCGGTCAGAGCTTTCTGCCGGGCGCCATCGTCGGGGAGGTCGGCGTAGGCGCGCAGTCGGCCGTCCACATCCCGCGTCCACTCATCCGCCTCTGGTCCAAAGGTTGATGCGGCCTCCTGCAACCAGGTATCGGCATAGCGTGCCAGGCCGCCATAGACAGCCTGGTCTTGGTACTTTGTCGCTTCTAGCTTGATAATCTTGGTCAGTTTGTCAATTGGCTTTATCATAAATTTCATCCAGCAGTCACTACAGCCACGCCCAACCCTCGCGGCCCGACGTGGGCGCCGATGATGGTGGTGACTGCTACGGTAAAGGTCTGCATAGAGGGACAAAGGTCAATCAAACGCTCGCACAGGTCATCCACCTCAGGCGCATAGGTGTGGAGGATCGCCAGCCGTTCCAACGGGGCGTGGGCGCGCACCAGTTCAACCAGCCGCTCAATGGCGCGGCGTCTCGTGCGTACCTGCCCCACGTTATGGACTTTGCCCAAAAGCACCTCGACGATCGGCTTGATGCGCAGGATTTGAGCAGCCTTCGCTCGCGCCCAGCTCACCCGCCCGCTGCGGCGCATATATTCCAACGTATCGAGCATCGCATAGACGCGCACGCGGGACTTTATATCCTCGACCAGGGCCAGAATTTCTTGAGCGCTCTGGCCCTCCGCTGCCGCTTCCGCCGCCGCGACGACCATCCAGCCGAGGCCCATCGATATCTGCCCAGAGTCCACGACATGTACCTTCAGTTCCGGCGCGTCCTGCGCGCCCAGATGAGCGACGTTGTACATCCCGCTCAGGCTGGCCGAAACCACAATGGCGATCACCTCGTCTGCCTCGTCGGTCAGGCTGCGGTAGGCGGAGGTAAATTCGTGTGCCGGGGGGACGGCGGTGGTCGGCATAGACGACATCGCAGGCAGTTGAGCGTAAAACTCTTTCCGGCTAAAGCCCTCAGAAGGTACGCCCTCAGAAGGTACGTCCCGATAACTACGATTGGCGACCTGGACGTAAGCCGGTACGACGGTGATACGCAACCGAGCCGCTACTTCTGGGGGCACGTCGGACGTGCTGTCGGTGACGATACGGGTCCGGCCTACCAGGGTAACACCTCCCGGCCAACTCCCTCGTATACCATCAACCCTATCCCGTCTGGCCCAATGTGGGAAGCCAGCAATGGGCCGTAGAGCAAAACGGGAAATTCGTGGCCCGGCGCGATGGATTCCAACCGATCTCGCAAGGCTTTCGTCCTCAGCGTGGGGTAAGAGGTGCTCTGCAAAATAGCTATTTGTTCAATGCCAGAGAACTCGCTGGCGAACTCGATCAACTTGTCTATCCCCCGATCGTGGCTGCGGACCTTTTCCATCGGGATAATGTCACCCTCTTCCATCGCCATAAAGGGTCTGATATTCAGCATAGCGCCCAGTATAGCCTGGGCCGAGCTGATGCGCTGGCTGTGCTCCAAATAGTCCAGTGTATCGGTGACAAAGACGACATAGACACGCGAGATCATCCCCCGAATCTGGCGCACGATCTCGCCCAGGGGGGCGGAATCCTGAGCTAACCGGGCCGCTTCTTGCACCAGGATGCCCACGCCCAGGGAAATCGTCTCTGAATCCACGACCACAATGTCACAGCGCCCCAGGAACGCGCGGGCAGCCGTCCGCGCCTCACGGCATATGTGGCTGAGTCTGGCCGATGAGTGAATCGAAAGTATCTGATCGGTATCGCGCAGCAGGCGATCATACACGCGCTGAAACTGCTCAGTGGTCGGGCCAACAATCTCTGGACGAACGCGGTCGCGCCCCATACGCAGTAACAACTCCTCGTGATCCAAACCTGTGCCGTCCTGGTAATCCTCGTCGCCAATACGGACGGTCAACGGCACAATAGTGATTCCAAGTTGTTTGGCAACGCCAGGCTCAATAGTGGCTGCACTGTCGGTAACAACGTAGACTCTAGACACGAAACCTCCCTACTCTACCGAAAGAATGTAATGGTAATGCGGCTGCCCGCCAGAGATGACCTCAATCTCTTGGTCAGGCCAATCCTGCTGCAAAAGATCAGCCAGGGCAAACGCATCACCTTCACCGACACTCTCGCCGTGATAGAGAGTGATGATCTCGCGTTCAGCCGTACCCATCTCCTTCAACAACATCTGCACGACGTTCTCGATCTTGGCGCCGGTCGCCTTGAGGTCTCCCTCATGCAGGCCGATGATCTGCCCTGCGGCGACCTCCACACCGTTGATCGTCGCCGAGCGGGTAGCGGTGGTCACCTCCCCCGTCTCGACATCTTCCATCACGCTCGTCATCACGTCCACGTTGGTCTCAAAATCGGCCTGGTAATTGATGGCCAAAAGCGCCGCGAGGCCCTGCGGAACGGAGCGGCTGGGAACGACGGCCAGAGGTTTATCACTGAGGCCGCAGGCTTGCTCGGCGGCCAGGATAACGTTGCTGTTGTTAGGCAACAGAATCACCCGCTTGGCCGGCACGTTCTCGGCTGCTTCCAGCAAGTCTTGGGTGCTGGGGTTCATCGTCTGTCCCCCGCGCACGATACCGCCCACACCCAGGCTCTGGAAAACGTGGGCCAAGCCATCTCCCATCACGACAGCCACGACGCCAATTTCGTCGGAAGCCCGAGACAATGGTACAGGCGGTAACTCACGCTCGGCGATAAAGTCCTGGTATTGAGCCTGCATATCCTCTACCACCACGTCGCGCAGCGAGCCAAGACTGGCCCCATAGCTGACAGGCACACCCGGGTCGGGCACGTGAACGTGTACCTTGACCGTCGCAGGATCGCCCACGACGAGCGGGCACTCACCCATCTCTGCGATTCTCTGCCGGACGGCGTCCACTTTGATGTCTTGCCCGACGATGAGGAACTGCACATCGTAGCCATAACCGGCCTCGCCGGGGTCAAGTTCTGTAGAAATCAAGTCCACCGCTCCGGTCATTTGCAGGTCCTCGGCTACGGGTTCTCCCCGCATCTGGCGCAGCATGCCCTCCAGAATAATGAATAATCCCTGTCCACCGGCATCCACCACCCCGGCCTCTTTGAGCACCGGCAGTAGTGAAGGCGTGAGCACGACAGCCTCGTGAGCGGCGAACACCATATGCTCCAACATACGCACCAGGTCTTGCGTATCTTCAGCCACCTGGGTCGCCGCGTCGGCGACGGCGCGGGCAACGGTGAGAATCGTGCCCTCGACTGGTTTGACCACGCCCTTGTAGGCCGTCGTTGACGCCCCCCGGCAAGCAGCGGCCAGGTCTGGAGCGCGATAAACCTTCTTCCCGTCCAAACTGCGCGCGAACCCGCGCCAAATCTGGGAAAGGATCACGCCAGAGTTGCCCCTAGCGCCCATCAGAGCGCCGTGAGCCATCTGATGGGCCACCCGTCCCACATCGCGCTCCGGCGTGTCTTTGATCTCGTCCCAGGCGGAGCGCATCGTCAACACCATATTGGTTCCGGTGTCGCCGTCAGGGACCGGATAGACGTTGAGCACGTTGATCGCCTCTTGATGATGCTGCAACCAGGCCAACGCCGCCTTGACCAATTGCTTGAAACCTTGACCGTCCGTGCCCAAGCGCGGATGTCGTCGTGCAACTGTCTCTGATTTTTCGTCTGTCAACCTGCTCCCCCCAATCTCAATCAATGTCGCTGACGCGCAACCCCTCGACATGTACGTTGACCTCGGCGACGGGCATGCCGAGCGCCCGCTCGACGCTGAACTTGACGACGTTCATGACGCTGCGGGCCACAGCGACGATGCGGGTGCCATACTCGATAATCACGTAAACGTCGATAATGATCTGACCTTCTTCGATACGCACCTCAATCCCGCGCCTTCTGCCGCTGGAAAGGGCAGTGGTGATATTGGCGGTCAGGTCCTTGGCCGCGGTACCCACGACACCGTAACAAGTCAACACCGCCTCGCTCGCTATACTGGCGATGGCAATAGGCGAGACCTCGACGCGTCCCAGACTAGGTGATTGTTCTGGCATTACTTCCTCCAGTTTTTGCTATCGGACACCTTTACCAAACTCCCGGTTACACTGAGATTCGCGGAGAATTCAGAGGCAGAGCTTTTTTGAGAGAACTACCAGTGTGAAGCAATTCCTTCATCAAACGATCCGATTTTCAACATCCCTGTGTATCTCTGAGCCTTCTCTGCGCTCTCTGTGTAACTGATTTTGACGCCCCCTAAAAAATGTCCGGTAGTGAACTCTAGTTCCCAATTACACTCACGCACAAGTTTGCGTGAAAGGCTGCCTTATGGTATGATATGCCCTGTTATCAAAATTCAGAGGTGATTAAAATGGCAAAATGTGAAATGTGCGGCAAAAGCCCTCAGTTTGGGCACAACGTCAGCCACTCCAAGAAAGCGACCAAACGTCAGTTCAAGCCCAACGTCCAGCGCGTTCGGGTAGAGTTTGAAGGCCAAATGCGCCGGATGTATCTCTGCACCCGTTGCCTGCGGACGCTGAACAAGAACAACTAGACTCAGTAGATCCAAAATGTTACGACAACAAGACCTCGGAGGTCTCTCGAGAGCGCCTTTGCCAGTAAAAACGGGCGCAATCTAAGCAATTTTGCTGCCAATGTCACCTTCCGAGACCTCCGAGGTCTGGAATTTGGATCTACTGAGACTCTCCCCTCACCCAACAAGCCCCCTATACGACCGGGGGCTTGTTCTTTGCCCGCTCTCGACCCGCGCGAGCTGACTCGCGGATGGCGTTGAGCGCTGCAGCGATCCCCTCCGGCGCGCCGAATATGGCCTCCCCGGCCACCAGCACCGTCGCGCCGGCCGCCGCGACCCGCTCGGCCGTCCGCGGCCCGATGCCGCCATCCACCTCCAGTTCCGCTTTGCTCCCAACGTTATCCAACAGCTCCCGCACCCGCGCGATCTTGGACAGCGTGTGCCCAATAAACGCTTGCCCGCCAAAACCTGGGTTGACCGTCATCACCAGCACCAGGTCTATGTCATTGAGAACCTCGCCGATGGCCAGCGGCGGCGTGGCTGGATTCAGAGAGACGCCGGGGCGCGCGCCCAGCGCACGAATTTGTTGCAGGACACGGTGCAAGTGCGGCGTGGCCTCAACGTGGACGGTGAGAACGCCGGCGCCAGCCTCGGCAAAGGCGGGCGCATAGCGGGCCGGGTCGCTGATCATCAAATGCACATCGAGGGGTAAATCAGTGATGCGGCGCAGAGCTTGCACGACAGGCAAGCCGACGGTGATGTTGGGCACAAAGTGACCGTCCATCACGTCAACGTGGATATAGTCCGCGCCGGCGGCCTCGGCGCTCTGAACCGCCTCAGCCAGACGGGCAAAGTCGGCGGCAAGTATAGAGGGAGCGATTTTAATCGTCTGGGTCATCAAGGAGATATGATACAACGAGTTGCAAGATTTGGCAACTGTGCCTGCCCATCAGTCACGTTTTACCGCGCCTGCCGCTGGCGTAACTGCCCGCAGCCGGCCTGGATCTCTGCACCGCGACGCACGCGCAGCGTGTAGGGAACGTGAAACCGGTCAAGTTCTGCGGTAAAGGCATCCAAAGTGGTATTGGAAGAAGGCGACCCACTGTATCCCTGGGTGGGGTTAAGCGGGATGAGGTTGACGTGGGCCAGCAGCCCCACCAGGCGAGCGGCCAACGCCCGCGCCTGCTCAGGCGCGTCGTTCACTCCCTCGATCAGTGCCCACTCGAAACTGACCCGCCGCCCGGTGCGTTCGACGTAGCCGTAACAGGCCTCAAAGAGCGCATCCAGCCTGTAGCGGCGATTGATGGGAACGAGTTGGTCACGCAGCGCATCGGTGGCCGCGTGCAGGGAGACGGCAAGCGTGATCTGCAAATCCTCCCCGGCCAATTGCTCAATTCCCGGCACGATCCCCACCGTGGAGAGGGTAATGTGTCGCTGGCCTAGGTTAAAGCCTCCGTCGTCCATCAAACGGCGAATGGCGGCCAGGGAAGATTCATAGTTGAGCAACGGCTCCCCCATCCCCATCAGCACCACGTTGGTCAGCCGGTCGCGCTCGGCCTGCAACTGCCGCGCAAAGTAAAGCGCCTGGGCCACGATCTCGCCAGAGGTGAGGTCGCGGCGGAAGCCGGCCTGCCCGGTGGCGCAAAAGGGGCAGCCCACGGCGCAGCCCACCTGGGTAGAGATGCAGGCGGTGCGGCGGCGCTCGTAGCGCATCAGCACCGCCTCGACCGTCTCGCCGTCCGCCAGCCGGAGCAGGTCCTTGCGCGTCTTTCCGCCGGCCGAACGCGCCGTATCCACCACCGGCAGCGCGCCAGTGGTCGTCTCTGCCGCCAGCCGCTCACGCAGCGGCTTGGGCAGGTTGGTCATCTGGTCAAAATCGGCCGCCAGGTGGACGTAGAGCCATTCCCAAAGTTGGCGGGCGCGGTAGGCCGGTTCGCCCCACTCGGCCAGGAGGGATCGGAGGGAGGAAAAATCGAGATCGTAGAGACGAATTGTGGGCTGCATACTCGAATTGTAGCACCTCAGTAAAACGATGGCAAGTCGTCTAGGTTCTTTGAGATTTTGCAGGACGAGACCCAAAGGGTTTCAGAAAACCCTTTGGGTCTTTCCAGGCCCGCACCAATTCCCCAATGTCCGCGCACACCAGGTCTGGCTTCAGGAGCGAAGCGGCCAGGTCAGCCTCGGTGGAGATGCCGGAAAGGAGCAGCACGGTCATCAGCCCAGCCCGCGCGGCCCCAACGATGTCGGTATCCAACCGGTCGCCGAGCATGGCGGTGGATTCGGAGTGCGCCCCCATCCGCCGCAGCGCCTCCTCGTACATCCACGCCTCCGGCTTGCCGATGACGACCGGCGCGACACCGGTAGTGACCTCCAGCGCCGCCAATTGAGCGCCGCAGCCCGGCACTGGCCCGCGCTCCGTCGGGTAGTTGACGTCCGGGTTAGTGCCGATAAACTCGGCTCCGGCGTGAATGAGGAGGGCGGCCGTCGCCAGCTTGTCCCACGTGAGCTGCCTATCCCACCCAACGACGACGTAGGCGGCGTCCTCGTCGGCCAGCACAAAGCTGCGCTGCTCCAAAGCGCGCCGCAGCCCCTCGCCGCCGATGGTATAGACGCGGGCGCCCGGCGGGGCGACGGTCGCCAGATAAGCTGCCGTGGCCTGGGCAGAGGTCAGCACGTGCTCAGCCGGAACCTCGACGCCAAAACGAGCCAGCTTGGCCACGTATTGCTCCGGCGTCCGGCTAGAGTTGTTGGTAGCCAGGATAAAATCAATACTGTTCTGGCGCAGGAAGGCAAAAAACTCTTGCAGGCCATCCATCGGTTCGTCGCCGCGCCAGAGGACGCCGTCCATATCTATGATGAGGTGATGCAAGTTGCGAATTGCGATCTGCGACCGCTGCGGTCGCACCGAATGGCGGGCGGCGAGCAGGCGCTCATAATCTTTCGGAGTATCTATGTCGGATAATGTGTCGGGGTCGGATACCTCGACAGCAGCAACCTCATCTGGGTAACGGGCGATGATGGAGCGGCCACCCTCGTCGCCGCTAACGCAGGCCAGTTCGGGAAAGAGGCCACGGGCGAACAACACCGGCGTGCCGCGCCGCCCGGCGCGCGTGGGGTGGACGATGGACGCGCCTGTCTCCTCGAAGCGGCCCACCAAGACCCGCAACAACTCAGGCGTGACTAGCGGCTGATCACACTGTAAAAAGATCGCCGCTTCGGTCTCGGGCGGCAGAGCCGCCAGCCCCGCCTGCACCGAGGTGCTCATCCCATCCTCCCAACGCCAGTTCATCACGCATCGCACAGAACGCTTGCCCAGCACGGCACGTACATCCTCCCCCCGGCAGCCCAGCACGACGACCACCGGATCCAGTCCGGCGGATAGAGCCACGTCGGTGACGTGGGCCAGCAGCGACCTGCCCCCCCAATCCAGCAATTGCTTGGATTGGCCAAAGCGGGTGGACCCGCCCGCAGCCAGAATGATAGCAGCGACTCGATTCTTCAAGGTGACTATGCCTCCCAAAACTATGCCTCCTAAACGAGAATCTTAGCAGGTTAGCCGCCTCCCGTCAAGCCCCTGTAAAATCCTGGTGATTACCCACATCTTACCGCGAAGCACGCAAAGAGCGCAAAGAGAATCAAAAAGGGGTTTCTTTGCGGCCTTCGCGCTCTTTGCGGTTCAAAGAAAACACTGTCACTGCCTCGTGTTCTGACATGTGGGTAATCACCAGGTAAAATCAGTTTCAGTAGATCCAAATTTCAGACCTCGGAGGTCTCGGAAGGTGACATTGGCAGCAAAATTGCTTAGATTGCGCCCGTTTTTACCGGCAAAGGCGCTCTCGAGAGACCTCCGAGGTCTTGTTGTCGTAACATTTTGGATCTACTGGGACTTGTGAAACAGCCTGATCCAAGTACCTGGTGCAGCATGTTAAACCTGGCCCCGAACCGGCCTGACGAATAATCCCATTCCCTCACGCAGTCTTGGCGTACTCGACGGCGTGGAGGAGTTAGGGCCGTTTTGACAACTTTCGCAACGTTTCCGGTGTGCCGTTTTTAGACACTTTTGAGGGCCAATTCGCATTTACCTCAATGGTCGAGGGACATTACCGCAAATTACGAATTACGCCTCCACACTGCCGAGCACGCGGTCGAACCCGGCCAATGCCTCCTCGATCACCTCGTCGCTAACCGCCATGCTGGTATAAAGGCGGCTGCCCGCCAGCGTGACGATACCCTCGGCCATGAACGCCGCCCCCATCTCCTCCATCATGAACTTGCGCGGCCCGATCTGTTGCAGCGCCCCCGGCTCCATAATGTTCAGCAGCATCACGCCCGAAGTCTCCAGGTGGCAGATCGAGCCGTGGTTAAAGACGACGAACGGCAGGTCGTACTTTTCGATGATCTCCTGGATGCCCTGGCAGAGTTTGTCCCCGGCCTGCCCGGCCTTGACGGCCCCGTTGGTGCGCTCTAGCTCCAGGATGGAGTAATAGCCGGCCGCGCAGCTCAAAGGATTGGCCGAGAGCGTCCCGCCGACGTAGGCCCGCTTTTTGCCCGCTTCCACCCCGGCCGCCAGGCAGGCCATCACGTCCCGCCGCCCGCCCAGGCCGCCGGCCGCCGGATACCCGCCCGCCACGAACTTGCCAAAGATGGTCAGATCGGGCTTGACATTAAAGTACCCTTGAGCGCCCCCCAGGCCGAGGCGGAAACCGGTCACCACCTCGTCAAAGATGAGCAGCGCCTCGAACTCGTCACACAGATCGCGCACCTGGCGATTGAAGTCGCGCCGGACGGGGCGGGTGCCGCTCTCTGGCCCCAGCGGCTCCACGATGACGGCCGCTGTGCCGCCCTGCCCGGTGTTCTTTTCCAGCAACCCGCGCAGGCCATCAATATCATTGGGGAAAAACTCCTGCGTGTTCTCCGAGCAGCCGTGCGGGATGCCGTGCGCTTCGAACGTTCCCGTGCCGGGGAGATGCAGGCCGTAGACCATCTGGTCGCTCCAGCCGTGATAAGCACCCCCTACCTTGATGATTTTTTTCTTGCCGCTAAAGGTGCGGGCGGCGCGAATGGCGGCCATCACGCTCTCCGTGCCGCTGCCCAACATGCGGAACATTTCCACTGCCGGCATGTGCTTGTTGATGAGCTGCGCCAGCTTGTACTCGTACTCGTGGAACAACCCGGTCACCGGCCCGCACTCGCGGATGACTTCGACGACCTTCTCCTGCACCGGCTTGTAATTGCTGCCCAGCAGCGTCGGCCCGCCGGCCTGCAGGAAATCCACGTACCGGTTGCCATCCACGTCCCACATATAGGCCCCGTCCACTTTTTTGACGCACAGAGGGAACGGGTAGTTGAAGGCCAGATTGTGCTGGACGCCTCCGGGGATGAGCTGTTTGGCCTGCTCGGTCAGCTCTTTGGAGCGCGTGCAGCGGGTCTCAAAGTAGTCGAGATATTCCTCCATCCGCTCGCGCCGGATGGGCCGCATCGGCGACTTCACCAGCCGGTCGAATTTAGCCAGGATTTCGTCTGTATCAGGCCAGTGCGAGATGGCATACTCTTGGGTAGATGCGTTTTGTTTGACCATTTCTCTCTCCTCAGTTTTGTTGGAGCTTCGACTCTTGCCGTTGCGCCTCTTTCTGCTGCTTACTCTTGAGTATCTCAAAGAGTATAGCCTGGATTTCCTCGTCTATGGTAGTGACCTCCTCGCCCGTCGCCAGCGCGTAGTAGTAGACCCTGGCGCATTTTTCCAGTATTTCAGCGTTCCTGGCGGCCTGCGCGATATCCACACCCAGGCACAAAACGCCATGGTTTTGCATTATGTAAGCGTTGCACTGATTACCCAGGTGAGCGGCGATATTCTCGTGCAAATCCACGCTGCCAGATAGACCATACGGAACGATCACCACCCGATCCCCCAGCTCGACGACTTGCTCGTCAAACAGCGCCGGGATGGGACGGTTGATCACGGCGAACGTGCTGGCGTATGGTTGGTGGGTGTGGACCACGGCGTTGACGTCGAGCCGCGCCCGGTACACGGCGATGTGCATCCCGGTCTCAATGGAGGGGCGGAGTGTCCCTTCAATGCTCCGCTGTTCAAAGTCGAACACGCAGATATCGTCCGCTGTCAAGCCGCCGTACTCCCGCCCTGAAGGCGTGATCGCCAGCGCGTCCTCACCCTCGACGCGGATGGATACGTTCCCCCCGCTGCCGATCAGATAGCCCTTGCGGGCCAGCATTTGGCTGTACTCTAGGACTTGCTGTTTATATCCGTCGTATTGGCTCATGTATTTCTCCGTTTGTTGAATGTGCCTCTGGCCTCAGCAATTCCCGTGCTGCTCTGGCCTTCATTTGTTGAATGTGCCTCTGGAATTGACGGCAGTATAGCATAGCGTGGCAAGTCTGCAAGTTTGCATTGCTTGACACCTGCGAAATTGCGAGTATAATTTAGCCAGCTAAGTATTAGTCGGCTAAATAAAAGATGAAATCATGACCGAGCAACCCCTACAGGAAAACACCGGCCATTTGTTAATGCAGACCTGCAAACTCCTCCGCATCCGCGTACACACTTTGCTGGGAGAGATCGGGCTGTATTGTGGGCAGCCGTTTGTTCTCCGCGTGCTATGGCAAAAAGAGGGCGTGACCCACTCGGAATTGGCGGGGAGACTGCACATACAACCGGCCACAATAACAAACACCCTCAAGCGCATGGAAAAGGCTGGATTCGTAGAGCGCCGGCAAGATGAGCAAGACCAGCGTGTCTCGCGCGTGTATCTGACGGACGCCGGGCGCAACGTTCGGGAAGGGGTGGAAAAGGCGTGGGATGAGCTCGAAGAACGGGCGTTCGCCGGCCTTGATTCGGATGAGATCGCCATGTTCCGACAGTTGCTCGTTCATATTCACGGCAATTTGATGAAAAAGGACAAAGAATAGGAGTCAAGGATGAAATCTCTGCTACGCATGATCCGTTTTGCCAAACCGTACAAGGCGCCGGCTATTCTCTCGATGATGTTGTTGTTGGGAGTGGTGATTTCGGATTTGCTGATCCCGCGTCTGACCCAGCGGATCATTGACGAGGGCATTGCCAACCAGGATACGAGGATGATAGCGACCACCGCGCTGTTGATGCTGGGGGCGGCAGTCGTCAGCGCCCTGTTTTCCG
>DUEK01000064.1 GCA_011192155.1 Thermoflexia bacterium | reverse complement strand
GCGCTCTGCAGGCTATGAAGGCCCAGGGGCTCGCTGGCGCAGTGCCGATCTCTGGCCAGGACGCCACCGCCGATGGCTGCAACAGCATCGTCAAGGGCGAGCTGACCGTCTCGATCCTCAAGGACATCCGTGATCTATCTCCGCTGGCCGTAGACCTCGTTGATCAGCTCCTCAAGGGCGAGGATGCGGGTCTGGAGATGTACACTATGGCCGAGCTGACCAACGACCCTAGCCAGGAAGGCGAGGTTCCCTGCCACTTTTTGCCCGTCTACCAAGTCAACCAGGACAATGTATACGAGCTCGTCGTGGAGAGCGGATTCCAGAGCTATGACGACGTCTATCGGGATATCCCAGAAGACGAGCGCCCGGCGAGACCCTAGTCACGCTAGTTCAACATCGGGCTGAGTTTTCTCTGATCCTTTGAAGGATTGGGCCTCTTTATCAGAATGGTGTATAATGCCTCATGGTAAGGAGGCCCTCTTCCTATCAATTATTGCGGAGAAGTATATGATGAATGATAACATCGCCACTGATGGCGACATCATCCTCGACATCAAGAATGTCACGAAACAGTTTCCGGGTGTCACGGCTTTGAGTGACGTATCCATTCGCATCCAGCGCGGCAAGATCCACGGTATTTGCGGCGAGAACGGAGCCGGCAAGTCAACTCTGATGAAGATCTTGTCCGGCGTATATCCCTGGGGAGATTATGAGGGGACCATCATTTACGAGGGCGAGGAGTTAAGACTGGAGAACCGTTCCATTCGACAGGCCATCGAAGAGGGCATCGCAATTGTGTACCAGGAACTCACTCTGGTACCCAGTATGACGGTCGGCGAGAATGTCTTCCTGGGCAAAGAACCGGTCGAGGGCGCGGGAATCAACTGGGACAAGCTCTATGCAGATACCCAGCAACTCTTGACGGCATACAATCTGGACATTCAGCCGCAGGCCGCCATCAAGCATCTGGGAGTCGGCAAGATGCAGATGACAGAGATCGCCAAAGCATTAGCCGAAAATGCCAGGGTGCTGATCCTTGATGAGCCGACGAGCGCTCTCACCGAGGCCGAGACCGAAAAGCTCATGGAGATCTTGCGGACGCTCAAGGAACATGGGGTTACCTGCATCTATATCACCCACAAGATCGAAGAATTTTTCGGTATTGCCGATTCGATCACCGTCCTGCGAGACGGCAAGGTTATTACAACCCAGCCAACCGAGAATCTGAATCGTGAAAAACTGGTCAATTATATGGTAGGGCGCGAAATGACGGAACGATTCCCGAAAGGGAAGCGCGAGCCTGGCGAAGTAATTCTCCAAGTCGAAAATCTCCACGCTGTAGATCCCGAAAAATCCGGGCGCGAGGTTGTCAAGGGAGTGACCTTCGACCTTCACAAGGGCGAGATACTCGGAATTGCGGGCCTGATGGGATCGGGGCGCACCGAACTGGTAATGACGATCTTTGGTGAATACGGCAGGATCACGAAAGGCGCGGTAACGTTGGCGGGGCAGGAAATCGAGGTCAAAAGTTCCCACGATGCCATGTTGGAAGGCATCAGCCTGGTCCCGGAGGATCGGAAAACGCATGGGCTGGTGCTCATGCAATCTGTCCTGAAGAATATATCCCTGCCGAACCTGGACCAGTTTGCATCCTGGCTCAGAATTGATGACTTGGCTGAACTCGACGCTTCTTTGGAGTTTGCCCAAAGCCTGGACATCAAGGCGCCCAGCCTTCACGTTCCCTGCGATTCGCTATCTGGTGGCAATCAGCAGAAGGTTGTCATCTCAAAATGGCTCATGTCAAAGCCCAAGGTGCTCATTATGGACGACCCAACGCGAGGCATTGACGTGGGCGCCAAGTACGAGATCTATAAACTCATGAACGACTTGGCCGAACAGGGGATTGCGATCATCATGATCTCTAGCGAACTCGAAGAAGTGCTCGGCATGAGCGATCGGGTCATGGTTATGCACGAAGGCAGGTCCGCCGGCATGCTCAATATCGCTGATGCGACGCAGGAGAAAATTATGGCGTTAGCGACCGGTATAGCGAACAATCATTCTGGCAGCGCTGCCTGAAATCATATCACAATCAAAGAGGTGGTCTCTATGAACAAAGATTCAAACGCATCGGTTAAAGGCGTGGCCTCCAACCTCGCTGAGCAACTGCGCGCCAATATCCAGACGTATGCCATTGTCGTAGCTATGATTGCCATATGGGTGTTTTTCTCTGCCATGACAGAGGGCAGGTACGTAAAACCACAAAACTTTTCGAACTTGTTCCGACAGATGACTGTCACGTCCTTCCTGGCTATCGGTATGGTTCCAGTCATCGTTACCGGCAACATTGACCTGTCGGTGGGCAAGTTGGCCGGATTCGTATCCGTCGTCGTGGCCTATTTCCAGGCGCGTATATGGACACAGGTCCTTCCAGATCAGGGGCTTTTGACCACTGTCATTTCTGTGCTAATTGGTCTGACAACCGGCACGCTGATTGGTATGCTCCAGGGTTACGTCATAGCTTACCTGAGGGTGCCATCGTTTATCGTCACGCTCGGCGGCATGTGGATCCTCAACGGCGCTATATTGCTTGTGACAGAAGGCAAGACCATCCCGGCCAACCAGCCGGCCTTGTCGGTGATCGCCCAGGGATACTTGCCTAATTATGTTGGGTGGATCATCGCCACTATCGTCGTTGTTTTGCTGTTCTACAACATGTTTGGCAGTCGCCGGAAGAAACACCAGTACGGTTTCGAGCTTGCGCCTTTTTACCTTGACTTGCTCAAGACGGTCATATTCGCAGGACTGGTTGCTGGTTATGTGTACGTGGTTAACCTGTACAACGGTATCCAGATTCCGGTCCTCCTGCTCGCCATTGCCGTTGTCGCGATGAGTTACATCTCAAACAACACCCGTTTCGGACGCTACGCGTACGCCATCGGCGGCAATCGTGAGGCTGCCAGGTTATCCGGTGTCAACATTCGCAACAATATCTTTTGGGTTTTTACACTGATGGGGTTCCTATGCGGCGTAGGCGGAGTTGCGCTCGCCTCCTACGTGGGGTATGGCACCATCGCGGCTGGAGCAGGCTACGAGCTGGATGCCATCGGGAGTTGTATCCTGGGCGGCACATCTACCCTGGGTGGTGAGGGCACTATCTTTGGGGCGATCATTGGGTCTCTTATTATGACGAGTCTCACCACCGGCCTTCAGATATTGAATATCCAGGCCGCCTGGCAATACTTGGTGAAGGGCATAGTCCTGGTTCTGGCTGTTTTCGCCGACGTGTATTTCAAAAAGAGACGGTAAGGGCATCTCCACACGAGTGGAACACCCCAAGCTGGTCGCCTGAAGACGATGTAGCCCAGTGCTAAGCCTATTTTCTGCACCTCTGGGCAGCTTGATTTGGGGTTTGACACTTTGTTCTTCCAAACCCAATTTGGACAGATTCGCCGTCTGGGTCAGTGAGAAACCAGGTTTTTTCAGAAAAAACCTGGTTTCTTTCCCCGCTTTTTGAAAAAGACACAAATAGGCTGCGTCAGGATGCGAAATATAGGCTAAGGCGACCAGCACGCTGTATATGTGGAGAAACAGGCAGCCCATTCTTTGCTTTGAATAACTTTTGCGAATGTTACCTTTGAGAACATCGGGCAGATAAGAAAAGATCACCACGTGTTGACCGAATTACAACAGTGACGATTCGAGAATCAAAAAGCAAAGGGCAAATATCACTACAAAAGCTCGTATTATGGATGGAATGTTGAAAGAACTTGTTCTAGAAGAAAAAGAGCTCCAGTTTACCAGTTTCAATGAAGATACCGCCTGGCAAATAGGCAGCTGGCTGGTAGAACACGCCACAAGTAAAAATCTCCCCATAACCATAGATATCACTCGCGGCGAGCACCAACTTTTCCATGCCAGTCGACCAGGGACGTCTGTGGATAACGACGAGTGGGTCAAGCGCAAAGTCCGCCTTGTTTACAGGTTTGGTCACAGTTCTTTCTACATCGGCCAACTTTTAAAAAGCAATGGAAAGCGTATTGAAGATATGTATTTGTTACCTGAGAGCGAATATGCCCCTCATGGAGGTTGTTTTCCCGTAATTATTAAAGGAACCGGTGTTATCGGCACGATCACGGTTTCCGGTCTTGCCCAGGAAGATGATCATAAATTGGTCGTTCAAGCGATAAGAAACTATCTAGATCAGAACGATTGAACGGAAGAATTAACATGGAATTGAATCCAGTTATCTCAATGTTAGGTCGCAGGCTTCGTTTGGCCGTTATAGGAGGAGGGCCGGGGTCCTTTATCGGCGCAATACACCGGCATGCTGCCAGGCTTGATGATCGCTATGAGCTTGTCTCGGGAGTGCTCTCGTCAAATCCTGATCGAGCGAGAAAAGCTGGTGGGGAAATTGGGCTGGCTTCTGACCGTATTTACTCGAATGCTCTGGAAATGCTTGATGCGGAGGCCTCACGCAGTGATGGTGCAGATGTCATTGCTATCATGACGCCAAATGACACTCATTATGAATACGCCATAGCCTCCCTGGAACGCGGTTTTGATGTTATTTGTGACAAGCCGATGACAAACACCCTCGAAAACGCAGAGAAATTACACCAAAAGGTACAGGACTCGGGTTTGGTGTTTTGCTTGACCCACAATTACACAGGCTACCCCATGGTCCGCCAGGCTAAAGCGATGGTTGAGGACGGACAATTAGGGACGATCCGTCTAGTTCAGGTTGAATATGTTCAGGGCATAAAAGCCGATGAAAATGATCCAGATCCTTCCGGTGCGCTTCCCTGGCGGTACGATCCGGAAAGAGGAGGCCCATCCCTGGTAATGGGTGATATCGGGACCCACGCGCATAATCTCGTCCGTTTTATCACTGGCCTAAAAGTAGCAAAAGTAGCGGCGGAGGTGGGAAGCATCGTACCTGGCAGGCTGGTGCATGATTTCGCGGGAGCCTTGCTCCGATTCGAAAATGGCGCCCGTGGAAATTTTTGGATCACTCAAGCAGCCGCAGGTGTGGAGAATTGTCTTCGCATCCGGGTCAGCGGAACCGAGGGCAGTTTGGAATGGATGCAGGAATTTCCCCAAACTTTGACTTTTAAGCCTCTCCACGGGCCATCCCAGAACAGGACGCCCAACGGACCGGGAACCCTACCCTTGGCCGCGCGCTCCTGCCGAGTTGTCGCCGGCCACCCAGGAGGATTCCTGGAAGGATTTGCCAATATTTACACCGATGCAGCCGAAGCGATTGCCGCCCGAAGGTCGGGGAAAAAAGCGAATTCTCTGGCCCATCATTTTCCAAATTCCCTGGACGGGCTGATGGGTGTGCGTTTCGTATACAGCGTTGTTGAATCAAGCGATGCGAATGGCAAATGGGTAAAATGTTGACCAATGCCAAGTCGTAGTAGCGCTGTTTGCTCTAAAGCCGTACTCGACAACCACATTTACTGACTCGGGGATTTTGCGTGGTCAGGATGTTGAACCAACTTGTTGAGAGGTGACAAGCAACGACTTTGGCAAAGCACGCGCATAGAAACGCGGCCCAGGCGAAAGCCTGGGCGCTTTGGTGTCAAGGCTTCTTTGCCAAGACATTTCCTACGTTGCTACTCGTGCGACCGCATTGAAACTGGGCCGCAATACCGGGTACAGCTCTCGGTACAGTGGATACATCTTCTGGTAAGTTGCGCTTGCCGGGCCGGGCGTGGTGCGGCCAGTTAGTTGAATGACCGCCGCGCAAGCCGAGGTCACATTGGGAAAGATACCTGTGCCAGTCGCCGCCAATAACGCTGCGCCATAGGCCGCGCCTTCGGTGGTGTTGACCGTTGCCAGTTCTACCTGAAAGACATCGGCCAAGATTTGCTGCCATATAGAACTCTTTGCTCCGCCGCCGGTGATGCGCACCTGGGTGATGCCCGCTAACCCGGCCCCTTTCATCAGTTCAAAACCGTCGCGCAGGCCAAAGGCCACCCCTTCCAAAACGGCGCGGGTCAGATGTGGCCGAGTGTGCCGTACGGTCAGCCCGACGAAAGCGCCCCGCGCCAGCGGATCGGGATGCGGGGTGCGCTCGCCGGTGAGATAGGGGAGAAAGAGCAGCCCATCGCTACCAGGCTGTATGCTGGCGGTTGGCTCAACTAACGTGTCAAAGTCAGCGTCCGGAGCGATCGTGTCCCGGTACCAGCGCAAGCTGCCGGCAGCAGATAGCATCACGCCCATCAAGTGCCACTTGCCGGGCACAGCGTGGCAAAAGGCGTGCAGCCGTCCTTCCGGTTCGATGATGGGCCGATCGGCCGAGGCAAAGACCACGCCTGAGGTGCCTAGGCTGAGCGAGACGATACCCTCGACGACGGCGCCGGTGCCCACGGCGGCGGCAGATTGGTCGCCGCCGCCGCCCATCACGGGTGTGCCAATTTTGAGGCCCGTCGCCTCGGCTGCCTGCGGAGTGACGCGCCCAGTCACGGCGGTACCCTCGAACGTGGGCGGTAACCAGGCGGGATCAATCCCCAGGGCATCCACTACCGTCCTTGACCAATCGCGCGCTCGGACGTCAAAGAGCAACGTACCCGCGCCCCCTGCTTTGTCCATAGCATACTCGCCCGTCAGTTTGAAGCGCACATAGTCCTTGGGCAGCAGGATATGCTTTACCTGGGCGAATATCTGCGGCTCGTTGTTCTTGACCCACAGAATCTTGGGGGCGGTAAAGCCGGTCAGGGCATCGTTGCCGGTGATTTGGATGAGTTGTTCTTTGCCCAACCGCTCGCGGATTTCGTCACATTCCGCCGCCGTACGCTGGTCGTTCCACAGGATCGCCGGGCGCAATACCTCGCCATCACCGTCTAGCAACACCAGGCCGTGCATCTGGCCGGTCAGCCCCACGCCTTTGACGTCAGCCGGGTTCACTCTCGCCTGCGACAGCACTTGGCGGACACTGGCGATGGTTCCTTGCCACCATAGATCGGGATGTTGTTCCGTCCACATGGCCCGGGGGGTTTCATAAGTGTATTCCGAGGAGGCGACGCCAAGAACCTCGCCGTCTGCGCCCATCAATAGTGACTTGGTGGCCGTGGTTGAAGAATCAATGCCCAGAAAATAGGTCACGGTCTCTATCCTCCTGTCGTCAATCCAAGCTTGTTCACGAGTTCCTGCACTGCCGTCTCGCCCAGGCGGAACGGCGCCCTGGCGTAGAGCGCCCACGTCTCGCGGTGTGTCACTGATTTGCCCGGTGACAGCGTAGTGCGCGGCCCCAACGTCTCCAATTCGAGGAAACGGTGGTTGCAGTAGCACTCGCTCGAACTCCCCCGGTCGAAATAGACGGCGTCAGGCTGATAGGGCGCGCGCTTGACAAACAGCGTATCCCCAAGCGCATACGCCAGCCAGCCGGCGGGATTCGGAAAGCCGATTTTAAGAGCGCCGCTTTCCAGCGCTGCTTTTACGAACACGAACCGGTCGCCCCACGTGATGTGCGGAGAGTTGATCTGGGTATAGGGCCACAGCGCGATGTGGCGATTGGGCAACAAGCCGTGTTCGTCGGCGGGCGCCGTCGCTTGAGGCAGAATCGCCACTCCCCCCGGCTTGAGCTGGGTGATGGCCCACGGGGCCAGTTCGACCAGCTTACTACCCCGGTTGTGCAATGTGTGATCCACAATGACGCGGGCATCCTGATCGGGCAGGGTGATGGTCAGCGATTTTTGAACGCCGGTCTGCGGTTCGACGGGTTGCGTGACGAGCACGCCATTCTCCACCTCGGCGATGGCGACAGGCTCATCATCCGGGAGGTATGTGCGTCGTGGATCTTCGGGCGCATACCACAGCCGGTGCCCTCCGCGGAGCGAATAATCTCCTTCACCAGGGCAGGTCAGAGCTATGTCGGGGACCTGGACGAACAGGTTGTCGCTGCTCTGCAAGGCCAGCCCAATGATGCGCGGCCCTACGGATTGAGTTATCCATAGGGCCAGCGCATCGTTTTCCAGTTTGACACAATCATAGCCCGCAAAGCGAGCCGCCGCGCGCTTCATATTAGCGTACACCCAACAAGATTTCCACCGTCAACTGATCCAACCGCTCGTAGGCCATTCCGCGTGCGCCCAGGGCTGCACGGTCGAAGGTTGCCGCTTTCAGGGCCGCTGCCTTTTCCGCACTGTAGGCGCCCTTAAAGGCGTCGGTCGAGCCATCGTCGGCGTTGCCCTCTGCCAATAGCGCCTGGATTTCCGAGTCGGCGTTCCACTGCTCTGCTTTCTCCTTCAGGATCAGATAGGTGCGTATGCAGCCGCGAGCGAAATCCTTGACGCCCTCGTAATCCTCAGTGCGGTAGGCGTGGGCGTCAAAGTGGCGGCTGCCCTCGTAGCCCACGTCTTCGAGGAGTTTGACGAGGAAGAAGGCGCTCTTCAGGTTGACAGAGCCAAAGCGCAGGTCTTGGTCGTAGCGGCCAAAGGCCTGGTCATTCAGGTCAATGTGGAAGAGTTTGCCCGCATCCCAAGACTGGGCGACGGCGTGGACAAAGTTCAACCCGGCCATATGCTCGTGCGCTACCTCGGGGTTCACGCCCACCATCTCTGGGTGATCCAACGTCTCGATAAAGGCCAACATGTGGCCGGTGGTGGCGTTGTACATGTCGCCGCGCGGTTCGTTGGGCTTGGCTTCCAGTGCGAACTTGAGGTCATAACCCTGGTCAATGACGTACTCGCAGAGGAAATTCATCGCCTCGCGACTACGTTTGATGGCCTCGACTGGGTCTTTGGCGGCGTCGGTCTCGACGCCCTCGCGCCCGCCCCAAAAGACGTACATTGTGGCGCCTAGTTCCACACCCAAGTCTATGGCGTGCATTGTCTTGTGAAGAGCGTAGGCTCGTACACGTGGGTCGTTCGCTGTGAAGGCGCCGTCCTTGAAGGCGGGGTCGCCAAAGAGATTGGTCGTCGCCATCGGCACGACCAGGCCCGTATCGGCCAAAGCTCGTTTGAAATCGGCGACGATCCTGTCCCGCTCGGCGGAGGTGGCGTCAATGGGCACTAGGTCGTTATCGTGAAAGTTCACGCCGTAGGCGCCTACTTCCGCCAACAGGTGCACCAGTTCCGCCGGCGACAGGGGAGCGCGAACCGCTGTGCCAAAGGGATCGCGCCCCACGTTGCCCACGGTCCACAGGCCAAACGTAAACTTGTGTTCGGATTTAGGTTGATAGTGATCAGACATGACAACTCCTTTTATCTCGAATGTAATTTTACATGATCTCACAGGGAGTTGGAATTAAAGGCGGGTTTGACGTTTGAATTGATAACTCCCTGGCTGGGCTAGTGTATCGCCAACCCGGTGATTAGACAAGAATGAAAAGTCAATTCGTGACTGGTGCATCTTTCTCTTGATATTTTTAACCCACATCAACGTCTGAGTGATAGCGAAATGGCCGTCCCAAAACGATTGAGGGGGTTTTGCGTTTGACCTTCGCGAGCCGAAAGACGATCTGCTAGGACAGACCAGCGTTTGCCTATGAACCAGCCGCTCCCACCCAAATCTGCTCGCGGTCATCAAAGCGCCAGCCAGGGGCATTGATGCACAGCGCGCGCCGCGCCCAACTGCTCTCCACGCGACGCCAGGTCTCCTCCCAGGGACGGATGCCTCCCAAAGCATCGGCTGCTTCCACGTTGCAGGCCCCTACAGCCACGGCCGCTGTCAGCGCCTCCTCAAGCGACATATCACGCAACAGGGCGCTGAGAAAACCCGCTATTGTTGCATCGCCAGAGCCGGTGGTGCCCACCACGTCCACCTCGAAACAAGGAGCCCACAACTCCTTGCCAGCCCAGGTCGCCGGGTTGGAAGGTCGGGCGGCACCCAGCGTTTCGATGGCCAAGCGGCCCGCTGTATGCATGTATAATCCCCGATCCCCCAACTTGAACCCGACAATTTTTCCTCCCATCTTTAGTAACTCGCCGCTCAGCTCTGAAAGCAACGCTGGCGTGATGCGCGATAGGAGGTCGTCGCCGCCTGCCGGCTGTGATAGTTCTTCGTATATCTCCCGGCGGAGCATATAGAGGCTCTCGTCAATGCTGGGCAGAAAGACATCTACGTATGGCATCACTGCCCGCAGGATGGCGGGCCAATCAGCCCTGCCGGCCGCAGAGGCCGGATCGGGGACCGCCATATCCAGTGACGTTGTGACGCCCAATTCCTTGACGCGTCGAAATATCGCCGCTAACTGCGCGCCGTCGTCCTCGAACATCCGCTTCATCAGCGGGGGGTAGCCAAAGTGAAACAAGTCTGACTCGGCCACCACCTCGTAGCGCACGTCATCGGCGCTAAAAGTATCGTTGGCGCCTGGGCAATGCAAAAAGATGCGATCCATGCCTGGCGGACTGATGATAATCGTGTAGGAGGTATTGACCGCCCTATCCACCACCATACCATCCGCCAGATGATGGCCGTGCGACCCCACGAGGCGCCTGACGACCTGCCCCAGCAGATCACCTCCCACCTTGCCCATCAATTGAGTTGGGATGCCCAGCTTGTGCAGCGCCAGTCCAGTATTGGAGACTGGCCCACCTGTAGAAAAGGTCACTGGCCCTACTTTCAACAAGCGGCCTGGCAGAAAAGTCTTTTCAAACTGGCTCCAGTCGCCGCCAGTCAGCTGGGGAATAACATCCAGACAGATATGTCCAGCAACCACCGCTCCAGGGTTTTTCGGCACTCTATGATCGTCCCATCAGGTGGTTAAGGATCAGCCAGTCTAGTTCCTCGTAATCGCGCGCGGCAACCAGTTCTTCCATCGCTTTTTTGTCCAGCGAGCGGACCAATTCTACCAGGCGTAGAAACATGCGCAGGCTATTGCTCAGATGCCTGGTAGCAAGCTCGGCTGGCTGGGTGCGGATGGCCTTTACATCCAGGCCCACGATGCCTACCTCCCAGAAACGGTTTTCGTCCAACACGCGCGCCTGGTTGAACGCCCGCCGCAGGTCCACTGATGCGAATGAACGGTCTTGATCAAACTTGGGGCCGTTCTGGTCGTTCAGATGGACGCTCCACAGTTTGCCGAACGCCATCGCGAAACCGATCTCGTCCGAGGGGTCAAGCCCTGCCAATATGCTGTGCGCCGACTCCATCAGCACGCCCACCCGCGACGGGTCATTGGCCTGAAAGCCCAGCGCCAGAGCGTGGCCCATCGTCGGGATATAGGCTAGATCCATCGGCTCGTTGGGTTTGGGTTCGATGGCAATGCGCAGCTTGGGGTCATAGTCCAATAGCGTGTTGATCGCCTCCAACAACTGCTCCGTGGCGCGGACAACGTCTTTGGCCTCGCGCAGATAAGTCCCCTCGCGCGCCAGCCACAGCACCATCAGGTCGGCGCCGAGTTCCTGGGCGATGTCCACTGCCTTCTTGGAACGATCCAGCGCGTAGGCGCGATCCTGGGGATTGTTCGACGTATACGCGCCGTCAATTGTCTTGGGATGTTCCCACAGGCGCGGCGCGACAAACTCTGCCAACAGCCCGTTGTCGTCGAGCTTTTTGCGCACCGCTCGCGCTGCCTTGCGGATCTGGGCCGGCGACAGATCGTCTAGGGAGGGCACGGCGTCGTCGTCGTGGAACTGGACCGCGTCGAACCCCAGCTTTTTGTACTCTGCCAGTTTATCGTCAAAAGTGCGCGATGGACGCACTGTTGGTCCGAACGGATCGGCTCCCTCGTGAATGTTCCAGGGGCCGAATGAAAAGCGATATCCATATTTTTCCATTCTTATCCTCCTCGTAATAGGTACTATTTGGAGCTTGCCACTTTGTTCTCCCGAACCCAATTTGGGCAGATTCGCCGTCTGAGTCAGTGAGAAACCAGGTTTTTTCTGAAAAACCTGGTTTCTTTCCCCGACTTTTTGAAAAAGATACAAATAGGCTGTGTCAGGGTGCGAAATATAGGCTAAGACTATTAACAACTGCCCAAGCACATTCGGCGCAAGTTCGACAAACAAGTCAGATTCTTGGCCCGGAACCATAAACATCCCTCGCTGCGAATACACCGCATACGTGACCATTGGGAGTTCTACGTTGATATTCACTATCGCTGCATTTTCAAAAGAGAAGGGAACATGTACATCCTCAAGCACGTTGGCGGGCGCAAAATAGTGGATAGGTTTCAATAGACAGCGTTTGGAAAATGCAAACACCTGCCGGTAGCGAGTGCCCCTATTACTATCAAGATTTTTACCGCGGACGCTCCACCCAAGAGTGCCGCCTTATCGGGCGCAATCCGCGCTCAGAGCCGTGGGAATCCAAACTATGCGACCGCTGTCCCGTGCCTGGAATCTTGCGCGCCAACGGTTGCCCCAACATGGCACTGGAGGCACAGATCGTCCGCCGCTGGTTTGGACTTGTGTATCGCGTCGAGGTGTACGCCGTCTGCACTGAGTACCAGGTAGAAGTTGATGATCCCTACATCGGCTGTGGCCACTGCCACCCTCAGGCGGCGATGGTTCTTGAGGCACTAGACTAGACCCGTGGGGTTTTCTGAAACCCCACGGGTCTTTTATGAGGGAGAACGCAATGCTCAAAGCCATCCTCTTTGACTTGGACGACACATTGCTGGGTAACCCGATGGAGACCTTTATGCCGGCCTACTTCCAGGGGATCGGCGCTCACGTGGCCCACCTGATTCCGCCTAAACGGCTGCTCTCTGAATTGATGCACGCCTCACGGGTGATGATGGGCAATGATGGCAGCGGCCCCACCAACGAGGAGGTGTTTGCAGCCGCCTTCTACCCGGCGCTGGGGTATGAGCGGGAAGAGTTGGAACCAATCTTTGAGCGATTCTACGCCAAGGGATTTCCCAAACTGCAATCCCTGACGCAGCAGCGGCCGGAGGCCCGTCGGTTGGTCGAGTGGAGTTTTGAGCGTGGGTTACAGGTCGTCATCGCCACCAACCCGCTCTTCCCCCGCACGGCCATCGAGCAGCGGATTGTGTGGGCCGGCGTGCCCGTGACCGAGTTCGACTATGCGCTGGTCACTACCTACGAGGATATGCACGCCACCAAAGACCATCCGGCCTACTACAGCGAGATATTGGCGCGCCTGGGCCGGCAGCCAGATGAGTGCCTGATGGTGGGCGACAATTGGGCATGGGACGTCGCTATGCCTGCCTCGGTTGGCATCCCCGCCTATTGGATCGCGGATCCGGGTGAAGCGCCGCCCGAAGGCGACGTGTCGCCGGTTGGGCAGGGGACTCTGGCGGATCTGTGGATGTGGCTTGACGGCGTGGGCGAGCGTGGGCGCTAGTCGCTGACCGCCATCTTTAATCTCCCAGCGCTTTCTTCAGCGCCACCCCCAGTCTGCGGATACCTTCGACGATCTCGTCCGGCGGGCAGTAGGAAAAGTTGAGCCGCATGGCATTGTGCCCCCCGTCCTGGTTGGGATAAAAGCTGACACCGGGCACGTAGGCGACCTTTTCCTTTATCGCCACTTCATTGAGAAAAGCTTTGGTGTCTATAGGTTCCGGCACGCGCGCCCAGAGGAACAATCCACCTTGCGGGCGGGTCCAATTGCAACCTGCGGGCCAGAGTTCAGCCAGCGCGTCGAGCATGGTGTCGCGGCGCTCTTTGTAGGCCACGCGCAGCTTCTTGATGTGCGGTTTGAGCAGTCCCCGCTGGCAGATATCATTCGCCACATATTGGGCGAAGGTGCCTGTGTGCAAGTCGGCCCCTTGTTTGGCTTGCACGAAACGCGACATCAGCACCTCTGGACAGACGATCCATCCCAGTCGCAGCCCCGGGGCCATAGTCTTGGAGAAGGTACCCAGGTAGATGGTGCGCTCGGGGATGAGGGTGCAGATTGGGGGGATGTCCTCGCCCTCGTAGCGCAGCTCGCCGTAAGGGTCATCCTCGATGACGGCGAGATCCAGTTTCGTAGCGATTTCGGCCAGTTGCTGGCGGCGTTCCTGGGGCATTGTCGTGCCGGCGGGGTTGTGGAAATTAGGCAGGACGTAGATGAACTTGGGAGGTTTGCCAGAGTCGGTCAACACTTTTTTGTAAGCGTGTTCTACCTGGTCCACGATCATTCCGTTGTCGTCGAGAGGTATAGTGTGGTAGCGGGCTCCGTATGCGCCCCACGCCTGGAATGCTCCCAAGTACGTGGGCCCGCCAGTGAGCACGTAATCTCCGGGGTCAATAAAGATCTTGCCAACCAGGTCCAGAGCTTGTTGTGAGCCACTTGTCAGCAGGACGTTGCCAGGCACGGCTGGAACGCCGTACTTGTGTACCGTGGCGGCCAGGTATTCTTTGAGTGGCTCGTACCCTTCAGTGGCGCTGTATTGCATTGCTTGAGGCCCATTTTCGCGGATGATGTGGCGGCAGGCTTCCTCGATCTCGCGCAGAGGAAAGAGCCCCGGCGCCGGCATGCCGCCTGCCAGGGAGATTATGTCTGGTTGTTGGGTCAGTTTGAGAAGCTCGCGGATGGCTGAGCTTTTCATGCCTGCTGTGCGCGAGGCTAGATGTGGCGCCCAGTCCAATTGCGGTACGCTGCGGTTCAAATCCATATCCAATTCCATTATTCGTTTACCTCCTGTTATATAGATGGTGGTTGATTAACGAACAACTCGCCACAACCGGCGGCCCCTTGCGCGAGGACGTCGCCGTTGATTATGGCGGGTGACGTAGACAGATGAGTTCGCCAATTCATATACCGCTCCAGTTACGCTCCCTCGCGCTTAATTGTAGCATTAGAGGGGCGGGAGGGCAAATGATGGATGTCACAACCGCGTGAGATGAACGGTACTTGACTATCAGCCGACAATGGGGTATTCTTACGGCGGCTGAATGCTGGTGATTGTGTATGAGGCGCGGCGCATATTTTGTATCTTTTCAATTTTGTGGGGCAGGAGAGTAGCGTATGAGAAACCAGGTTTTTGTCGCTTGGCTTACAGAAAAACCTGGTTTCTTTCCCCGAATCTTTCACCCCAACTTGTCATATCCCTGGTAGATAAAGGAGGCTTTAATATGAGTGATCAGGTGGTTACAGGCGACGTTGACCTCTCTATCGTTGACGAGATGGTCGAGCGGTATGGGACAGAGCCATCGGCGGCTATTCCCATCCTTTTGGGCTTGCAGGAGAGTTATAGGTATCTGCCTATTGACGCTCTGCGATACGTCACCGAAAAAACCGAGGCCACTCCCGATCAAGTTTATGGCGTGGCGACTTTTTACGGCCAGTTCCGCCTGAAACCGGTCGGCGAACACATCGTGCGAGTTTGTCACGGCACGGCCTGTCACGTGCGGGGGGCCGTCAGTATTGACCAGGTCGTCTGCGACTCGCTTGGCCTTGCGGACGGTGAAGACACGACGGAAGACTACAAGTACACGTTGGAAAAGGTGGCATGTTTGGGATGTTGCAGCCTGTCGCCTGTGATAATGATTGATGACAAGGTGTACGGGAGTTTGACCCGTAAAAAGGTGCAAAGGATTTTCAAGAAACTAGGACGAGAGGGGGCCAAATAATGACTCAAGCTCAAATCATTGTGGGTATGGCTTCCTGCGGCCTCGCTGCCGGAGCGCAGGAAGCGTATGATACATTTGAGAAAAAGTTGAGCGAGACGAGCGCCGACGCCAAACTGGGTCTCTCAGGGTGTCTGGGCGCTTGCTTTCTCGAACCGGTCGCCAAAGTCATCGGGCGCGACGGTAAAGAATGGACCTATGGCGAGGTGACGGCCGAGCGCGCGGCCGAGATCTTTGAGCGGCACGTGGTCGGCGGTGAGCCGGTGCTCGAATGGACTTTTGAGGAGGGTGAGCACGCGGACGAGATCGAAACCTTTATGGGCCGCCAGGTGCGCATCGTGATGCGTAACTGTGGAGAGATCAACCCCGAAATTATTGACGAATACCTGGAACGGGACGGGTACAAGGCCATCGAAAAGGCCATCACCACGATGACGCCCGACGACGTGATCGAAGAGATCAGTAAATCGGGGTTGCGCGGACGCGGCGGGGCTGGCTTTCCCACCGGGCGTAAGTGGAAGTTTGCTCGTGGAGCATCTAGCGACGTCAAGTACATCATCTGCAACGCCGATGAGGGCGACCCAGGCGCGTTCATGAACCGCACCGTGTTGGAGAGCGACCCTCACAGCATGTTGGAGGGCATGATGATCGCCGGATACGCTATCGGTTCCGCCCAGGGCTATATCTACTGCCGGGCCGAGTATCCGTTGGCGATCCATCGTCTGGAAATCGCGCTGGCTCAGGCCCGCGAGCGCGGTTTTCTCGGCGACAACCTCTTTGGCTCTGATTTCTCCTTCAACATCGAAATCCGGCAAGGGGCGGGCGCGTTCGTCTGCGGCGAGGAGACGGCCTTGATCGCCTCCATCGAGGGTCGGCGCGGCATGCCGCGTCTGCGTCCCCCTTACCCGGCCGTGTCGGGGCTTTTCGGCAAGCCCACTATCATCAACAACGTGAACACGTTGACCAACATTGCCTGGATCATTCTCAACGGCGCCGACGAATTTACGAAATACGGCAC
>DUEK01000063.1 GCA_011192155.1 Thermoflexia bacterium | reverse complement strand
AAGCTGGCGACCTCGTCATCAAAATCAGTGGCGCCGACAGCAAAGGCCTCCGGCAACGAGGCCGGTGAACCAACCGTGCCTCCGCCCGGCCCCTCGTTCCCGTTGGCAAAAACGGCCAAGATGCCGGCCGCTCGCAGAGCTTGCAAATCGGGCTGGAAGGTGGTCAGGCCGCCATTACTGTTACCCCAAGAGTTGTTGACCACGTCGGGAGCCTGGGCCGGGTCGCCGCCGGGAGCCAGGAGCCACTGAAAACCGGCGTGAATCCAGGAATCGTAACCGTACCCCTGGCTGTTGAGCACCTTGGCCCCGATCCAGCGCGCGCCCGGCGCAACGCCGATACCCTCTTGCCCAACAATAGTGCCCATCGTGTGACTGCCGTGACCGTGACCGTCCACCGGGTAGAGCGCGCCGTCGTTGGTGGCGTCGTACCAACTGTAGGTGTGGTTGGCCGGGCCATGGGGGTTATAGCCCCGGTAGTTGGCCCGCAGCGCGGGGTGGAACCAGTCCACGCCCGTATCCATCCCCGCCACAACAACTCCCGTGCCAGAGATATTGAGCGAGGCCCAAACCTCGTCGGCGCGGATGCGCACAATTCCCCATTCGGTGGAGGTTGGAGATTGAACATTGGACATTGGAGTTTCGGCAGTGACCCATTGGCGGTAGTGATCGAGGTGAACGGCGGCGACTTCAGGTCGATCTGCCAAGGCAAAGACGGCGTCCCGGTCAGCGTGGATAGCGATCTCGTTGACGATCCAGAACGAGGTGTAGGATTGAACCCGTCCGGCGGCCCGCGCTCCTTCCAGGTAGGAGCGCAGCAAGGACTGGGAGCGGTTCGCCGTGTATTGCAACGCAGAGACGAGGCGCGAGCGGGCCTCGCTTGCGTTCAGCGCCCCTGTGGTTGCCAATTGGAGGTTTACCTGCTCGCGCAGGCGAACGACGACACGAAAGGAATCGTCGGGGCCGGCCGCCAGCAAGTCTCGCAATAGTTCCGGCTCGATGGGTGCGCCATCAGAATGGCCGTTTTGAAAAGCTATGGGTGCGCCATCAGAATGGCCGTTTTGAAAAGCTAATGGCGCGCCACCTCCTACAACCCGGCCCTCCACTTCAGAGAAGGGCGGTTGCCACGGCGGCGCGAGGGCGGCGCGCGTCCTCCTCCTCCCCACCCCCGCCGGCTGCGGGTTGGCGTGCACAGGGTTGCCCACACCCGCCAAAAGCAGGAGCGTTAGCACTATCACCACAACACGATAAAGCACGTGCGTTTTCATCAGATTCTCCTTCCGCGAGGCAATCGTCACCTCGCGTGTCCACAAGATGATACACCAAATGGCGCGCTTTTGCAATGTCACTCCCAAAACCCCAGGGGTCTCGGAAAACCCCTGGGGTCTCTCTTCTGGCAATCTCCCCAACTTGGGCTATAATAGCGAATGATGATCGGCATCCTCTACAACCCTCACATTACCCAGGCGTGCCCACTAGCGGGAAAAATAGCCGCCTGGATAGAGCAGCACGGGCGGCGGGCGCAGGTCTGCGCGGTGGACAATGGGCCAAGCACACTGCGCTGGCAAGAAACCAACCTGGTGGTAACGCTGGGCGGTGACGGCTCGATCTTGCGGGCGGCGCGAGCGGCGGCCCTTCACCAGGCTCCCATCCTGGGCATTAACCTGGGGCGCGTGGGCTTTCTCACCGAGGCCGAGCCAGAGACGTGGCGACAGGTTCTATCGCGCGCGCTGGCGGGCGATTATTGGGTCGAGGAACGAATGATGTTGCGAGTGACGGCCTCTCGCGCTGGCAAAGCGTTGGCCCAGGCTGAGGCGCTGAACGACGTGGTGGTGGGCCGGGGTGCGCGCGCCCGCGTGGTGCACCTGCGCGCCGAGGTAGACGGCGGCCACCTGGCTACCTACATCGCCGATGGCCTCATCGTCGCCACGCCGACGGGCAGCACCGCCTACGCGCTGGCGGCCGGCGGGCCGGTGCTGCCGCCCCAACTGCGCAACATCCTCCTGATCCCGGTCGCCCCGCATCTGAGTATGGAGCGCCCCATCGTCCTATCCGAAGGAGTGACTGTGCGCATCGGCGTCGCCGGCGGGCGGCCGGCGGTGCTGACGGTGGATGGAGAGATCCAGGCGGAACTAACGAGCGGAGACGAAATCATCGTGCAAACCAGTCCTCACGTAGCTCGCTTTGCGCGCGTGCAAGAGCAAACATACTTCTATAAAACACTGGTAGCGCGGTTGGTGCCGCGAAACCAAATCCCAATTTCCAAATCCCCAACCTCCAACCAGGAGTCCAAAAAATGAGCCAACCACTACACTGCGTTAACCACCCCAAAGTCGAAACCTACCTGCGCTGCAACAAGTGCGGCGACCCGATATGCACCAGGTGCGCCGTGCTGACGCCAGTTGGCTACCGCTGTCGAGATTGCGTGCGCGCACAGCAAAAGGTCTTTTACGGCGACTTTCGCCCCGTCCATTACGTGGTAGCCGCCGCGGTCGCGCTGCTCCTGTCGTTGATCGCGGGCTGGCTCATCCCCAGCCTGACCTGGTACGCTATCATACTAGGGCCGCTGGTCGGCGGCGGCATCGCCAACCTGGCGCACAGGGCCATCGGGCAGCGGCGCGGGCAATACACGTGGCTGGTCGTGTGCGGCTGCATCGTCGCGGGAGCACTCCCCCACACGCTGCTATCGCTCTTCACATTGCTCTCTCAGCCTTTATCTGGGTTGATGGGACTACTGTGGGACATTGTATACCTGGCGACAGCCGCAGGCGCGGCCTACGCCTGGCTGCGCCCCGGACGACATGGATAGGAGACGAAAAACGTGTTGGCCGAACTAGACATCCGAGATTTTGCCATCATTGATCAGTTGCAACTAACCTTTGCGCCCGGCTTCTCTGTGCTGACGGGCGAGACCGGCGCGGGCAAATCCATCATCATCGATACAGTCGAACTGGTGTTGGGTGGACGGGCCGAAAGCAGCGTCGTGCGCGCAGGCGCCGACTGCGCCATCGTCGAGGCCGTCTTCCGGATACAGCCGGAGCAGCAAGCGGCGCTCGCCCCCACGCTGGCGCGAGAGAAGTTGACGGGCGACGTCCCCGACCTGCTGCTCTTGGGACGCGAGGTGCGGCTCAACGGGCGCAACGTTTGTCGCGTCAACGGTCGCGCCGTCACGCTGACGCTCCTGCGCCAGGTGGCCGAGGGATTGGTGGACATTCACGGTCAGAGCGAGCATCTCTCGCTGCTGCGGGTGCGCGAGCACGTCAACCTGTTGGATCGGTACGCAGAACTGTGGCCGCTGCGCGGGCAGGTCGCAGAAATGGCGCGGGAAGTGCGATCTGTGCGGCATGAATTGGCCGATCTGCTGCGCAGCGAGCGGGAACTTGCGCACCGGGCCGACCTGTTGCAGTTCCAGATCGGAGAAATAGAGGCGACAGCCCTCCAACCTGGCGAGGAAGAAAGCCTGCTAGAAGAGCGGGTACGGCTGGCGAACGCCGAACAACTGGCCGAGCTGACCGGCACCGCCCTCCACGCACTCGAAGAAAGCAGTGACAAGTCTCCGGCCGCGCTGGATTTGCTGGGAACCGCGCTGCGCGCCCTGGAGAAACTGGCCCACATTGATCCAGGCCAAGATTCCCAATTACGCGCCGCCGAGAGCGCTAATTATCAAATCGAGGAACTAGCCCGTAGCCTGCGCGCCTATCACGAGCAAGTCGAGCACAACCCGCGCCGCTTACGCGAGGTGGAGGAACGGCTGGCCATAATCCGCCAGTTGGAGCGCAAGTACGGCTCCACCATCGCCAGGGTGATGACCTATGCTCAGGAAGCAGCCCGCGAGCTGGATACGATCACCCACAGCGAGGAGCGCATCGTCGAGTTGCAAACCGAGGAGGAGCAACTGCTGGCCAATCTGGGCAGTCTGGCGGCCGAACTTTCTCAGCGGCGGCGCGAGGCGGCCCGGCGGCTGGCGACCGAGGTCGAAAAAGAACTGGGCGACCTACGCATGGAGGGTGCGCGCTTCGATGTAGATTTCCAGTGGCAAGAGGACGCGGCGGGCGTTCCTGTTCCTCCATCCCAAATCCCAAATCCCAATTTCCAACCCCCTACGGGGCGCGTTGCCTTTGACGTCAGTGGAGTTGACAGGGTCGAGTTCCTCGTCTCTCCCAATCCCGGCGAGCCGCTAAAGCCGATGATAAAAATCGCGTCCGGCGGCGAGACTTCGCGCCTGATGCTGGCGCTCAAGACGGTGCTCTCCCACGCCGACGAGACGCCCACGCTGGTCTTTGACGAGATTGACCAGGGCATCGGCGGGCGCGTGGGCGCGACGGTAGGCGAAAAACTGTGGAGCCTGGCGGTAGACAGCGGAAGCAATAACCTGCACCACCAAGTGCTATGCGTGACCCACCTGCCGCAGTTAGCCGGATTCGGCGACGTACACTTCCGCGTGGAAAAGCACGTCAAAGACGAACGCACGGTGACGCGGGTGAGGCAGTTAGGGAATCAAGCGCGGGTGGAGGAACTGGCCCAGATGCTTGGCGGCAGTGGCGAGGCGGCCCAGCGAAGTGCGGAGGAGATTCTGGAACAGGTGGCGAGGTACAAGAAGCAGAAGGCAAGATGCAAGACTCAGTAGATCCAAAATGTTACAACAAGACCTCGGAGGTCTCTCGAGAGCGCCTTTGCCGGTAAAAACGGGCACAATCTAAGCAATTTTGCTGCCAATGTCACCTTCCGAGACCTCCGAGGTCTGAAATTTGGATCTACTGAGACTTGAGCTGCGTGCACGAGGGTTGGGATGAGATTGAAACGGAGGAAACCCGCCTATTGCGCCAGATGACGCTTCAGGAAGGCATGCGCCATTACCTGGCGCTCCAGCAGGCCTTTGAGCCTCAATTGCAGCAGACCGAGGCGCTCTTCCGCGCCGAACGAGCAGCCTACCTGGAAGAATTGTAGCGGCGGCTCGCCAAATTGAACCAACTCGGCGGGAAGTCAGGGGGTTAACGCAGCGAAAAGTATGCAACAGAAATCATCGGACACACACAACGCACCACACAAAACTCTCACCGCACTCTGGCACGCCGTCTTTTGGGTCTCTTTCCCCTTTGGCATTCTCTCCTTCGTGTTGCCCATCTATGGCAAGGAACTGGGCGCGACGGCGCTGGAGGTGGGCGGGTTCTTCTCCGTCATCTCGCTGGCGCCGGTCATCGTGCGTCCCTTCCTGGGGCGGGCGATGGATCGGTGGGGACGCCGCCCCTTTCTGCTACTGGGATTGCTCGGTTACGTGGTCGCTATGGGCGCGTTCTGTCTGTCCGATACGGTATGGCTGCTGACCGTCGCCCGCTTCGTGCAGGGGCTGGGCCAGGCCTTTCTCTGGCTCGCAGCCTACACCATCGTGGCCGACGTCACCACCGAGGCAGGGCGCGGGCGTGACTTTGGGTCACTCGACGAGGCGGTCAACCGGGGGGCCATCATCGGCACTATGGCCGGGTTTGCGGTCGTCTTGAGCTTGGAAGGCTTCTTTGACCTGGATTGGGAGCGGATATGGTTCTGGCTTTTCGCGATCTATACCGCGCCCGCGCTGCTGGCGCTGTGGAACGGGTGGCGCGGTACGGACGAGACGCGCCCGCAGGCAGCAGAGCAACCCATCGAGAGCCGCCCCATCTCCGGTCAATTGCTGGCGCTGATGGGCATCGTCTTTGTCACAGGCGCATCAACCGCGATGGTGTGGCCGCTGCTGATGATTTTCCTCCAGGATGCGCTCGGTGCTGACGTGGATGTACTGGTTTGGGCTTACCTACCGGCGGCGCTGATCGGTGCCTTCTTGCCCTCGCACATGGGGCGCATCGCCGACCGAGTGGGGCGCAAAAAGCCAATGATCGCTGGGTTGCTCGTGGGCGCGCTGGCCTCGGCACTGATCCCCCACCTGCGCGGCATCGTCCCACTGGTCATCTTGTGGGCTGTAGAATCACTAGGTTACACCGCCTCGGTCCCAGCGGAGCGGGCCTTTGTCGCCGACATCGCCGGGGAAGATATACGCGGCGCCAGTTACGGTCTCTACACCTTTGCCTACTTTCTGGGCGCCGCCCTGGGGCCGCTGGTGGGCGGCTGGGTGTACGATAACGCAGGCCACGCGATGCCATTCTATCTCAATACCGCCGTATTGCTCGTGGGCGCGGCGCTGGTGACAACAGCGCTGCGCGAGCCGCGAGCCACTGAGTGAGCCAGAGATCGTAAATTAGAAGGAGCAAGGCAATTTCACTACCGTATACTTTTTTATCACGAATGTCACATCTGCCAAGAGTGTCCGGTAGTGAACTTGCAACTTGCAAACCAGCACACTTGCAACTCACCCTATGATTCCTCAAAAACTCTCCCTCACCAACTTTATGTGCTACCGCCAGGCGGGGCTAGACTTTGCCGGCATCCATGTTGCCTGCCTAGCCGGCGCGAACGGCGCGGGCAAATCGGCTCTGCTCGACGCCATCACTTGGGCGCTGTGGGGCAAGTCACGGGCCCGGCGGGACGACGAGCTGATCCATCTGGGCGAAAATGAGATGACGGTCGAGTTTACCTTTGGACTGGGAGAGCAAACCTACCGCGTGCTGCGTCGGCGCAAGGCGGGCAAGCGGGGCAGCACCCTGCTAGATTTTCAAGTGCGGGATGGCAAGCGCTACCACTCCCTTGCCGAAAGCGGCGTGCGGGCCACGCAAGCCAAAATCGAGCGCGTCTTGCAGCTCGACTATGAGACCTTTGTCAACTCTGCCTTCCTGCGCCAGGGCCGCGCCGACGAGTTCACCATCAAAACCGCCGCCGAGCGCAAGCGCGTGCTGGGAGACATCCTGGGGCTTGACCGCTGGACAGTCTACGAGGAGTGCGTCAAAGAACAGCAGCGAGCCATCCAGGTCGAGGCAGACGCGCTCGAGTTGCGATTGCAAGAGATCAAGGCTGAACTGGCCCAGCGGCCCAAGTACGAAACGGAACTCCAGTCTGCCCAAAAAGCCGTAGAGGAACTGAGTACAGCGCTCCAGGAGGCGCAAACCGCCTATCAACAAATCGAGACGGCGCGGACGGAACTACGCCACACCGCTTCGCAGATCACCGCGACCGCAAACCGGATCGTCCAGGCCGAGCAGGAACTGACGGCGCTGGCCAAAGAACGCGCCGTACACGAGGAACAACTGGCCGAGCACAAGAATCTATTGAGCCAGGCAGACGAAATCGAGAGCGGCCATGCGGCCTATCAACAAGCTATTGAGCAGGAGCGGGCGCTGGGGGATAAACTGAGCCAGTCGGTAGAACTGAACGAGCGCCGCATGGCACTGGAAGCACAGATTTCAGAAGCGCGACGCCAGATCGAAACGGAGTGCGAGGTCGCCGCGCAGCGCGCCACTGAGCTGGAGAGTCGCCTGCCGACCAAAACCCTCTTGGCCAAGCACGAGAGAGTGCGGGCGCAATTAGCTCACTTGGCGCAGCTTGCAGAGAGCCAGGAAACAGCGCGCGACGATGTGGCCCGCATCGCCGAGAAACGGGCGGAACTGCGGACGCGCAACAAGTCGTTGCGGGCAGAGATGGACGCGCTCAAAGACAAAATTGACCAATTAGAGCAAGCGGAAGCCGAGTGCCCTCTCTGCGCGCAACCTCTCACCGACGAACACCGGCTCCGGTTGCTGGACCAACTGCGAACCAAAGGTCACGGCAAAGGGGACGCATACCGGGCCAATCTGACGGCCACAGAGGAATTGGCTGAAAAAGCACAGGCGTTAAAAGATCAGATTGGCGAGGGCGATCAATTGCTATATGACCTACCGACGTTGCAGCGGCAGGAAGCGGCCATAATCGAACGTCTGGCGCAAGGACAGCGGGCCGCCGAGGAATTGGGGACCATTCAAGCGGAACTGGCGGCGATAGAACAGCGGCTTGCCGCTCAAGATTACGCCTCGGAAGCACAGGCTGAACTGGCGCAAGTACTGGCGCAGGCAGAAGAACTGGGTTACGAGTTTGCCGCGCACAAGGCAGCACGGCAAGCGGTGGCCGCAGGGCAACCTTTTGCTGAACAGAAGACGCGCTTGAGCGCCGCACAGATCGGTGTGGAAAAAGAGCAAACATCTCTCGAACGACTTGAAAAAGGTATACAGCGGGTACAGAAGCGGATGGAGAGCGAGCAGGCTCATCGGGCGGAACTAGAGCAGAAGGCGGACAAATTACGGAAGCAATTGGAAAAAGCGCCGGTGGTCGAAGCAGAGCTACAACGAATGAGGGGCGAAGAAGCCGCCGCCCGCCAACGACTCGGCGCGGCGCAGCAGCGGCTGGAAGCCTGCAAAGTATTGGAGCGCCAGCAGGCGCATAAACAGAAACGACGCGATGAACTGGTCGCCAAAAAGTCCATTTACGACGAGTTGCGTACCGCCTTTGGCGTGCGCGGCGTGCCGGCGATGGTTATTGAGGCGGCAGTGCCAGAGATCGAGGCGGGCGCCAATCAACTTTTGGCGCGCATGACGGACGGCCGTATGCACATGCGCTTTGATACGCAACGGGAGACGCTGGCGAGCGAGACGCGGGAGACGCTAGAGATCAAGATCGCGGATGAGCTGGGGACGCGCGAGTACTCCCTCTACTCGGGGGGCGAGGCGTTCCGCGTCAACTTTGCCATCCGCGTCGCGCTCTCCAAACTCCTGGCGCGGCGGGCGGGGGCGCAGTTGCAGACACTAGTCATTGACGAGGGATTCGGCACGCAGGATGTCCAGGGCCGGGAGCGGCTGGTCGAGGCCATCAACGCCATTCAAGATGACTTTGCGCGCGTGCTGGTGATCACGCACATTGACGAGTTGAAAGACGCTTTTCCGGCGCGCATCGAGGTGACTAGAACACCACAAGGTTCGGCGGTGGAGGTAGTGTGATGGGCAGTTTGCAAGTCTCAGTAGATCCAAATTTCAGACCTCGGAGGTCTCGGAAGGTGGCATTGGCAGCAAAATTGCTTAGATTGCGCCCGTTTTTACCAGCAAAGGCGCTCTCGAGAGACCTCCGAGGTCTTGTTGTCGTAACATTTTGGATCTACCAAGTCTAGTACACTGAAGTTTGCTGTCGCCGCTCCGCGCGCCGCTGTTCCCAATTGGTGCGAAAATCATCCGCCTGGCGCGAGAACGCCATCCAATCCTCGACCAGAAACACAAAGCCATCAATATCGGGGCACAAAAGATAAGGGCTGAACCAAAGACGCAACCACGCTCTGCTCATAGGGTATTTGGAGAGTTCCACGACGATCACGGTCTTGGGCCAATAAGGGAGCAGCCAGCGGCGGCGGGCCTCTTTTTCACTACGTGGATCAAAGACCTTGTGGAACGGATTGGGTCGCACGGCCTTGATGCGACTGTAGGAAATGATGAGCGGATAGAACGGAGTCTGAATACGCAAATGATTGGCCCGACATTGCACCCAGGACAACCTCCGCGCCATAAAAGCATACACCAAGAGCGCCAGGGAAATGAAAGCGGGGGCGAGGGTCAGAATATTCCATGGTCTGTAGATGATGGAAATACGAGGCGCAAACCACCACAGAACAATCGAAGCCACTATGATCAAAATGCAAGGCCAGGCCCAGCGTTGCCACATGCGCTCGTAAATTTGCAATCGAAAACGATCTCCGTCGCCACGTCCTTTTTTAGCCATCTTTTCCCTCGCCTGACAACAAAAAGCATCAACAATTAGATAGCAAGTATAACTCCCTTGAAAAAACTCCAAATTGGCGGGGTCAAGGGACAGCGCCCCACTTTTGCCCCAAAAACGGGTAAATTTAGGGATGACATCACTGAAAATGGTGCCCTTTGGCCTATCTTTCCCCACTGACGAGGGGCGCATGACCTTTTTTCAGTAGAGTCAAGTATATCATTTTCCAGGAAGATAGACAAGTAAAATTGCGTCAACCCTTCGTGTATTGGTGATTACCCACATGTTCAAATGTGACTGCATTGATCCTGTTTTCTTTCACCGCAGAGGCCGCAAAGCACGCAGAGAAGGCCTTTTTGACTATCTCTGCGACCTCTGCGCGCTCAGCGGTGAGATGTGGGTAATCACCAGTTCGTGTAGCCTGTTGGTGCGTCAAAGCTGCTAAGAAACAGCTTTTTGGAAAAACCCAAAACCCCGCCCTCGCTGTTTCTCGTAAAATGAAGGACACCGTAGGGGTTTTGGGCGCTAAGAAGTGGATGCATAACCCTCAGTCTCCATAATGACTATGCGAAGGGTAATAATCTGTTGGGTATGCCAACGCCAACATCATAAAGAAAACCAGCGCCAGGTCGGGGAAGAACAACGTATTATCCACCAAACCGTGGGCCAATAGCGCAACCATGCTGCCTGTAAGGCCGATAAAGATTGGAGATTTGGTCTCCTGCTCCGCAGGAGCAGACGGATTCGGGATTTGGGATTTAAAGAACGCCACTTGCACCACAATTCCCGCCAGCAGCCCCAGCAACCCCATCCGCGTCCAATGATCCAGATAGACGTTGTGGGGATGTTCCAGGTTGAATTCTTGCCAGGCGGAGGGGAGCACGTAGCGGGTGCGGTAGGCCTTCACAAAGTTACCCGGCCCGACGCCGAACCAGGGGCGCTCGCGGATCAAGCTCAAGCTGCTGCGCCACAATTCCAGCCGGAAGAAGGTGCTCCCCCGTTGCCAATCGAGCAGTGAAGCAAACCGTGGTACGCACAGCAGCGGAATCAGCGCCAGCGCGCCGATCAAGACGATCACCAGCGCCGCTCGCCGATAGCGTCCCCCAGCGCGCCAGCCCATCACCAAGAGTGAAGCCGGCAACCCCAGAAGCAGCGCGCCCCGTGAGAAACTGAGACCCAGTGCCAGGGTCACCACTGGCAACGCCAGCCCATAGAACACCCGTCGGCGGTCGCGCCGCGCTACCGTGGAACAGGCTGCGCTGGAAGGCAATATGACGACGGCTAACAGCAGTGGCCAGACACGTCCCAGGTATAGCCCCACACCATTAGGCGAATAGTAGACGCTCTGCAAACGCACTAGTTCCCCTTCAGCGATGACGACGTTGCGCCCCAGCGCGTACTGCGCCAGTCCAATAAGGGCCACGCCGACGGCTCCCAGAACAAACCCATCCACCAGCCGTCGTCTGGCCCGATCATCCAAACGAGCCAGCCTCAACAGAGCGTAATAAAGCGCAGGGAACAAAAAGACGGTTCGCAACTCGAAAAGCGCGGCTATCTTGTCAGCAGCCGCCACACCCGCTGCTCCCGCCGCTGCCAGCAGCAGCAGAACGGCCCAATCAAGTGGAGAAGTATGCAAGCATGCAAGTTTGCGAGTATGCAAGTATGCAAGTCCGCACAGTATCACCAGCAGTTCCGGCATACTCAAGGCTCGGTAGAACATGTCGCCAGGGCGCAGGTAGAACGGCGCAGTGAAGGCGACCAGCGCCAGCCCCAAATCGAGCCGCAGAGCAAGGAGACACACCAGCGCCAGCAGAACCGGTACGCTGACGACAAGCCACGGGCTACCCCAATCATGCCCCCAACTGACCCCGGCAGTGATCCAGAGCAGGCCGCTCCACCCAGCGACCAGTGTCACCTGCGCCCACTCGGGCCAGGCGAGGAATCGCTGTGCCAGCGCGCTCCACTCCACCCGCCGCGCGTCGCGCACCAGCAGCGCCACCAGCGCCAGCCCTGCTGCGATCAGCCAGGTCATCCACCAGATAAAACCGTCGCGGACCGGCTCCGCCCCTACACGCCAGTTCACCAGCACCCATTGACCCTGCCCGCGCTCGGCCATCAGCCTGACAGCGTGCGGGCCAGGGGAGAGGCCGGTCGCCAGGGGAACGGTGGCGACGGAGGGCGCGCTATCGTAGAGCACGACGTAGGCGCGGCCCATCTCGTCGCGGGGAAGCGCGTTCGCGGGTTCGCCGTCCACCGTGACGTAGAGGAAGGCGCGGTACGGCCCCCGCCGCACCGTCAACGCGACGCGCGTCCCCTCGAAACGGAAGGCGGCCCGACAGACGCCGGAGCCAACGTCGGCGCCCAGCGGCCCGACGCGCCAGTCACCCTCGTAGACGGCCCAGGGGTTGCGGGCCGGGTAGCCGCCGGGCGGAGCGGCGTCGGGCAGGGTCGCAGCCCAGGCAGAGATCGCGTCATAGAGCGGGCGAGGGTCACCCGCCGGACTCAGCAGCGCAAAGCCCCAGCGCGGATCGTCGAGGGGAACGGCGGGCTGCAAGTGCTCCAACATCATCGCGCCGGCCCAGGGCCACTCGACCCGCGCTCGCTCCAGCGCGGCGACGGTGCGGGCCGCCTGGGTCGCCTCGTCGGTCTGACCCCACAGTGACGGAGCACCAGTCCAGTCCCCCGGCAGCGCGTTCCACCCCCAATGACTGGCCCAGACAGGTTTGCCGGCGTCGCCGTGCTCGACCATCACCTCTCGCAGCAGGAGTAAACGGGAGAAATTCAGCACCCCCTCGTCGGCGCGGCGGTCGGCGGGGGCAGTGTCAAAGCCGTAGGGCTTGCCGGCCACGATGTCAAAATAGGGGGCGGCGCCGGCCTGGTAGAGTTGCTCCAGGTAACGCACATCGCTCAGGTTCTGCGGCCCGGTCTCGGTCGTGGGAGCCAGGCCGGCCAGGAGGATGCGGGCGTCGGGATCAGCGGTGCGGATAGCGATAGCGGCGCGGGCCAGCAGGTCGGCATAGGCGGGCGGATTGACTGGCCCGCCGCCCCAGTGATCGGCCAGGTTCGGCTCATCCCAGATTTGATAATAATCCACCTGCGCGCCGTAGCGGGCGGCAAATTCGTAGGCGAAAGCGGCAAAGCGTTCGGGGTCGGCGGGGGGAACAGGGGGGCTATCGTCGAGGACAGCCACCAGTTGTAATTGGGGATGACGGGCCAGCGCATCCATAATGCGATCGGAGGCAGTCCAATCGTAAGGGCGCGGTAATCGTGCCCCTACGTAAAACGATTGGCGCACCCAGACAAAGCCCCCCGCGGCGATGCGGGTCAGGACGGCGTCCAATTCCGCCTTGTCGTACTGTTCCAGCGCGACGTTGATGCCCAGGATGGGGACGGCGGCCTCGGCCACGGGCGCGGGGAAACCATCGGGGAGGCCACGCGTGCGGGTCTGGTGAGTCACGACGACGTTCTGCGCGACCAGCCCAACAGCAAGCAGCAGAGCCATCCACAGGAACAGGCGAACCCACGCCCTCACTCCACCTCCAGCAAGCTACTCCGCTTCCCTTTTCCAGCAGAACGGAAGAACGAGATTGCCAGGAGAATGGTCGCCAAATTCAACACGGCGGAGGCAAAGAACGGTAATCCGACGGCCAGCTCCACCAACATCCCGCCGGCGAGGGAGCCAACCACCATCCCCACGTTCCAGAACGTGTGCACCACTCCCAGCACACGGCCACGCTCATCAGGCGCCGTTGTTTCAATGACCAGGCGCGGCATCAGGGCAGAGAGCGACCATGCCGCGCAAGCTGCCAGCACGCCAAAGGTGTAAAAACTCCACAGGTGCGCAGAAAAGCCCGCCAGACCAGCGGCTGAGACGACCAACACGCCCAAAGCCATCAAGGTTGGGATCCTGGGACCCCAACGGTCGGCGGCTCGACCGATCATCAGTTGAGCCAATGACGCCATGACCTGGCTGAGCACGGCGTAGAGAGCGACGGCGGTTTTGGCGCCGGTCATGCGATTGATCAACAACGGAATCAAAACGGTGGCCATGCCCCAATAGCAGGTGGGCAAGAAGCGCAGGAGAGCCAACGCAGCCACCATTGGCCGACGGACAATGTCTCTATAGGTGGAGAGGAGTCGCTTCCAGGATGCCGTCTCCTCGCTGCGGCCTCCTCGCAAGCGTGGCAAAAAGACCATCGTCCCTAGCGCCGTCGCCAGCGAAAGAATCAGGAGAGCTGCTCCAAACAATCCAAAGCCCTGGTTATCCAGAATGACTCCGGCAATGGGGTTGCTCAACACGCCGCCGACGGTGAGGCCCCAGTAGTAAAAGGCCGAAAACATCCCCAGTCGTTCCGAGCCGGCTGCGTCAATCAAATAGCTCTGCCCGCCCAGGGTGTAGAATCCCGCCGCCAGGTCGCTGACGGCCCACAGCGAGACGGCCAGCCAGGGAACAGGAACCAGGAACGCGAGGCTGCTGAAGGCAAAGCCAAGTATGCCCAGCACCAGCGTCCGTTTGCGCCCCAGGACATCGGACAGCATGCCGCCAAATACGGAGGAGGCCACTCCCATCACGCGCCCCGCCGCTATGTAGAGGGAAACGGCGACAGCAGTGTAGCCCAACCGCTCGCCCAGGTAAACGGGCATAAAGGCCCGCTGCGGCGAGAGCGACATCCCGCCCAGCAGTTGCACAGCCAGTAGCAGAACAACGGGCCGCCATCGAGGCTCAATAGGGGCAGCCCTCTCTCGGAGTCTGACGAAGGCGGATGACAAACGGTTGAGCAAGGAAAGCAACTCCTACCCGGTATACGGGGAATCGAAAAACGAGGAATGTGGTTTGACGTCCAGCACCGGCGAGCCATCCAGCGCGTCCAGCCCAACGACCTCCAACACGTTGCCCTCAATGCGGCGGATGCGAGCAGTGGTCATGCCGATGGGGTTGGGGCGGCGGGGGCTCCGAGTGGCAAACACCCCCCGCAGCGGCCGGTCGGGGTCGCCCCGAGGGTGTACGTGCAACTCGTAGCCGGTGGACAGGTGGAGGTGGTAGAGCACAACGATGTCGCTGCCAGTCTCCAAGCCCATCAGTCCATCGGTCAGTGATGGATCGAGCAGGATGCGGGCCGGGCGCGCCGACAGGTTTTCAGGCGACAATCCCCGTCCTCCCTCTTCCCGTTCCACGCGACCGATAGGATGCAGCGTGACTGCCTGAGACTTGAACGTCATTATCCGCCCGCCCGTAACACCAGTTCCACCGTCCCGCCCAAGCTCAACACGTCGCCGAGACGGAACAACACCGGTTCGGTGATCCGGTGACCATTGACGAAGGTGCCATTGGTACTGTCCAGATCCTGTACAGCGAACTGCCGCCCGTCCCAAGCGAGTTGCGCGTGATGCAAGGAAACGTTGGGATAGTTGATGACCACCTGGCAATCGGCGCTGCGCCCCATAACGACCGTGCTCTGGGTAAAGGGATAGCGCGCTCCCGCTCCTGGCCCCGCCTGCACGACGAGCATATATCCGTGGAAGGTGGAGGGGGCGGCAGCGCGCCGCTTCGCCTTGCGCCGCCGCGCGAGGAATATCGAAATTCCCAACAGCACCGCCCCACCCAGCAACAGCAAAAGAGCTATCCCACCCAGCAGGAGGTAGTCAGGCCTGGCAACACCGGGGGCTTGTTCCCCGCTCACCGGCGTCATCCAAACGGCGGGAGGCAGTGTGGGGGTCGGATCCTGAGCAAGCGCACCGCCCCAAACCCGGCTGGGCAAAATCACCACCCCACCGATAAAGACGGTGAAGCAAAACAATCTCCATAGATCGCTCCGATGTCCTTTCAACGCTCACCTCCTACGCCTGCAACATCAACTCCACCGCTCCGCCCAGACTGATGACGTCGCCAGGGCGGACCCACACCGCTTCGGTGACACGGTGGTCATTAACAAAAGTGCCAGCAGAACTCCCCAGGTCCTGCAAGACGAAACCCTCTTCCCGCCGTGACAGGCTGGCGTGATGAGCCTCTACCTGGGGATGGGGGATAGAGACTTGCGCCTCAGGGGCACTGCCCATAAGAGTAGTTGCGCGAGCCAGAGGATACTGCGCCCCGGCGCCAGGGCCGCTGCGCACCCACAGCCAGGTTTCGCCCAGTGCAGCAGACGAGGCGGATTGCCGCTGGCTCTTTCTCCGCCGGCGCGATCTCAACGCCACGACGACTACCAGCAACAAGAGCGCCGCCAAACCAGCCGCCAGGAGCGCCAACTGGCGCGGCCCCCAATCCACCGGCCAGACAATTTGCGGAAACGTCATTTGTCCCATGCTTGTATATCCTCCACCTCGTTACTGAAAAAAATCCGGCTGGCGCTACGTCAGCTATCTCCAAGCAAGGACAACTCAAGGGACACAGTGACCAACTTTTACCGTCCCTGCGTCGCTCTCGGAGTGATTGTCCTGGGTATCATAAACCTGGACATAGTATTCCAAAGTCGTCGTAACGCCAGCGGTTGGAGGGTCAAGGCTGCGTTGAAGGTCCTCCCCTCCAATGGTTGCTGTGTATAGCTCCGTCGCCGTCTGGCTCATAGGCAGCGACTGCCACTCTCCCTCCCGCCCGCCGTCATTATCCACGACCCGATAGGTAAGCTTAACCGCAGAAACGTCCGCTGAACCAGAAATAGAAGCGCTTATGGTAATCTCGTCCGGTGCGCAGCCCGTAGGCCACAGAATCACGTCATCAGACGCGGCGACGCCGGAGATGGTAAGCCCTGCGGCATCGGGCGGAGTCGTCGGGGTGGGAGTGACGCAGTAACCGGTGACCTCGATATCGAGTGCGCGAATATCGTGCTCGCCATCCGGGAGCAGAACGTCCAAGGTGTGGGTTTCCGAACTGCAAGGGCAAATCTGATAAGTGTCTGTGCCGGCGACGCCGCGCCCGTCAAAGTAGACCGCCTGGACGTTGGCCGTCTCCCAGTGGATGGTAGTACAATCGCCGGCCTTGAGGCTGGTAGAGTCGGCCCAAAAGTTGATCTGGAACTGCGGGGTATTGGTCGGCGGGACGGGGGTATCTGTCGGTGGAATCGGGGTATCGGTAAGCGGGACGGGAGTATCGGTCGGCGGAGCCAATGTATCGGTAAGCACAGCGGATGTAGGAGTTAGAGTGAGAGGCTCCGCCGTGGGTGTTTCCGTCGCCTCGACCATCTCGCTAATCACACTCACCGTCACATTCGCCGGGTCGCTGGCCGTGTCATCGGCGGCATAGGCCCGCACCTCCAGGGTGTAGTCGCCGGGCGCGGTGGGGACCCAGGGCTGGACGACATAGATGACAAGCTCATCTGGCGTGGGGTTGTCGTCACTGCGATAGAGCGCGCCGTTGACCCATAGCTCCACGCGGGCAATACCGTTCCCGCTGGCGGCGCGAGACCGCACCGAGATAATACCAGCATCCATCTCCTCACCGTCAAGCGGCGCGTCAATCCGAATCTGGGTGCGGGCCGGAATGGCCCCATCGCAACCGGAAAGAGCCACGACCATCAAAAGCACAACACAGATAGAGCCAAATCGCTTCATTGCACACCTCCCCGTTTCTGCTCGGGAGCCAGCCCGCCCCATCATAGAAAAAACCAAGAATTGGTACACCATATCACTTTTTCGCTTGTCTGTCAAATTTGACCGGGCGCATCTTGATCAAGATCAAATCCATCTCCTTGCTCTGACGTCCGAGGCAAAGAAATACGTCAATCTGCCAATTACACTACTCATCTGGAAGTAGACGGCAAGT